>NZ_LJGW01000451.1 GCF_001751255.1 Streptomyces nanshensis
CCGGAGCCCGGCGCGCCCGCACCGACGGCCACCGGTACGCGCTCCTCGGAGCGCTGCGGCGGCGCGATGGCCCCGTTGGCCTGCGCGCCGACGGACGCCGCTGCGGCGGGCTCCGACACCGCGTCCCCGTACGGGAGTTGGAGCGCGCCCTCGTGCGACCGCTGAAGCGCCTCGCCCTCGATGTCGACGTTCGGCACGATGCGCGCGAGCCACCGCGGCAGCCACCAGGCGGCCTTGCCCAGCAGGGCCAGGACCGCGGGGACGATCGCCATGCGCACGATGAACGCGTCGAAGAGGACGGCGACGGCGAGGCCGAAGCCGATCATCTTCACCATCGAGTCGGTCGAACCGATGAAGCCCGCGAACACCGCGATCATGATGACGGCCGCCGCGGCGACCACCCTCGCCCCGTGCCGGAACCCGGTCACGATCGCCTGGCGCGGTTCCTCCCCGTGCGCGAACGCCTCCCGCATGCGCGTGACGAGGAAGACCTCGTAGTCCATGGCCAGTCCGAAGACGACGCCCACCATGAAGATCGGCATCATCGACATCACCGGGCCGGTCTCCTCCACGGCCAGCACATCGGCGAGCCAGCCCCACTGGAAGACGGCCACGACCGCGCCGAGCGCCGCCAGCACGGACAGCAGGAAGCCGAGCGCCGCCTTGAGCGGGACGAGGACCGAGCGGAAGACGACGATCAGCAGCAGGAACGCCAGCCCGACGACGAGCGCCAGATACGGCACGAGGGCGTCGTTCAGCTTCTGCGAGACGTCGATGTTCATCGCGGTGGCACCGGTGACCATCACCGTCGCACCCGAATCGGCCTTGACGGCGCCGCCCTCGTCGCGGATGGCGTGCACCAGGTCCTCGGTCTTCGTCGAGGACGGCTTGGAGTCCGGGATCACGTTGATCATCGCGGTGTCGCCGGACTTGCTGTACGTGGCGGGGGTCGCCGTCAGCACGTCGTCGAGACCCTTGACCGTCTTCGCGACCTCCGTGACCGCGCCCTTGGGGTCGTCGCTGTCGGTGGCGTCGACGACGACCAGCAGCGGCCCGTTGAAGCCGGGCCCGAAACCGTCGGAGAGCATGTCGTACGCCTTGCGCTCCGAGGTGTCCGTCGGCTTCGCGCCGTCGTCGGGCAGGCCCAGTTCGAGCGAGGAGACCGGATTGGCCGCAACGCCCAGACCCACGACGCCGAGCAGCAGCACCGGCAGGGGCCGCCGGACGACGAAGCGTGCCCAGCGTGTGCCCATGTTCGGCTTGTCCCGGCGCCGTTCGGGCTTGCGGTCCGCACCGTCGGCACCGTCGGCGCCGCCGGCGCCGTCCGCCTGGTGCACGCCGGCCGTGCCGTCCGTGCCGTTCGCCCGGTGCGCATCGTCCGCGCTCTGCCGCCGTCGGCGCTTCGCGCCCGCGGGCCGTACGCTGCGCCGCGCGTAGCCGAGCAGTGCCGGGATCAACGTCAG
This sequence comes from Streptomyces nanshensis, assembly GCF_001751255.1. Lineage (GTDB taxonomy): Bacteria > Actinomycetota > Actinomycetes > Streptomycetales > Streptomycetaceae > Streptomyces > Streptomyces nanshensis_A. The sequence continues at coordinate 1,464 of NZ_LJGW01000451.1, forward strand.
CGCGATGAGGACGGCGATGGCGACGGTGCCCGCCGCCGCGACGCCCATCTTGGTCAGTATCGGGATGTCGACCACGGCGAGGCCGACGAGCGCGATCATCACCGTCAGACCGGCGAAGACCACCGCGGAACCCGCGGTGCCCACGGCCTGCCCGGCCGCCTCCTCGCGTTCGCGCCCCTCGGCGAGTTCGGCGCGGTACCGGGACACTATGAACAGCGCGTAGTCGATGCCGACGGCGAGGCCGATCATCATCGCCAGCGTCGAGGTGGTGGAGTCCAGATCGAGCGTGCTCGCCAGCGCCGTGATCGCGGAGACGCCGGTGCCGACGCCGATCAGCGCCGTGAGCAGCGGAAGCCCCGCGGCGACCAGGGAGCCGAAGGTGATCAGCAGCACGACCGCCGCGACGCCGATGCCGATGACCTCGGTGGCGCCCGTCTCGGGAACGGTCTGGAGCGCGTCACCGCCGACCTCGACGGTGAGCCCCTCGTCCCGCGCGTCCTGGGCGACGTCGTTGAGCGCGTCGCGCGAGGAGTCCTCCAGCTCCATGCCGGAGACCTCGTAGGAGACCTGCGCATAGGTCAGCGTCCCGTCGCGGCTGATCGCCCGTGTCTTGAACGGGTCGGCCACGGAGGCGACTTCGGAACCGGAGCCGAGCTCCCGTACGGCGTTCTGTACGGCGGCCTTGTGGCCGGGCTCGGTGATCTTCTCGCCGTCGGGCGCCTTGAAGACGACCCGTGCCGTGGCGCCGTCGGCGCTGGAGCCGGGGAAGCGCTCGTCGAGCAGGTCGAAGGCGCGCTGCGCCTCGGTGCCCGGGATCGAGAACGAGGCGGACCCGGCCGTCGGCGCGTTCGCGGCGCCCGCACCGGCGAGGGCCAGCAGCACGACCCAGAACAGCGCTACGAAGTGCCGCCGCCGGAAGGCGAATCGGCCCAGTCTGGAGAGGAAGGTGGCCACGAGGAGATACTCCCGATCAGGTCGTGGGGTGGGATGGTGCGGAGGGCGTCGGCCCGACGACGTGAGCGGTCGCGTCAGGTGCCGTGGCCGGCTGCGAGGGCGGGGACGCCGGCCGGACCACGGAAGGGAAGGCGGGCTGGTACGGGTACGGGTACGGAAAGACGGGCTGGCCTTCGAAGACGGGCCGGTGCCGGGAGACGGGCGGGGGCGGGAGCCGGGAACATGTGCGTGCGGACCTGTCAGGCGCCGAGGGCGGGGAGTACCACGGCGTCGATGTAGGAGTGCAGGAACTCCTGGGTGGGCGGCAGTTCGTCCACGAGGGTCCGTGTCGCGAAGGCACCGACCAGCATGTGCACGACGTAGTCGAACGCCGGGTTGTCCGCGCTGACTTCACCCCGTTCGACGGCCCGCCGCAGCACCCGGCGCAGCTCCTCCAGCTCCGGTTCGATCAGCAGCTCGCGGAACGCCTTGCGGAGATCGGCGTTGTCGTGCACCGCCATGGCCAGTCCGCGCATCAGCGCGGAGTGCTCCTCCATCTGGCAGTCGTCCTGACGGCGGGCCACCTCGTGGAAGTCGCCCCGCAGCGACCCGGTGTCGACGTCGGCCAGGTCGAGCGGTTTCTCGTGCCGCAGCGCGTGGACGACGAGTTCGGCCTTGCCGCCCCACTGGCGGTAGAGCGTGGCCTTGCTGGAGCGGGTACGGGACGCGACGGCGTCCATCGTGAGGGCGTCGTAGCCGACTTCGCGGAGCAGGCCGAGCACCGCCCCGTACAGCTCGGACTCACGCTCGGGCGTGATCCGGCTGCGGCGTGCCGCGGCGGCTTCGGCCATGACCGGTACCTTCATTCAGAACGAAACGGTTTCGTACTCTGCGAGGAGCCTAGCCCGGGCGTCCAGCGAAACGACACCGTTTCGTACGTGGTCTGCGTCACGCCGCCCCGGCGCGGCGGTCAACGTCCGGGCGTGACCAGGGCGTTGACCGCGTCCACGACCACGTCCGGCTCGGTGAGGGGCACATAGTGCCCGGACTCCTCGGCGAGGACGTGGCGGCCGCGCGGGGACTGCGCCGCCCGGTGCGCATGGGAGGCGTTCGCCGCGGCGCGGACCGCCTTGGGCATGCCGTCGCCGGTGCGCGTTCCCGATATGACGGTGACGGGGATGTCCCCGAGGGCGGGCGGAGTCTCGCGCCACACCTCGAGTTCGTCGAGGAACGTACGGGCCTGCTCGCGCTGGGTGCGCAGGACGCCGGGGGTGAAGGCCTCCCGGGCGAGGTCCTCTCGTACGTCCTCGGCGGGCGCCATGGCGAGCAGCCAGCGGAAGGCGCGCTTGAACAGGCCGAGCCGGGCCGCCGCGCCGCCGACGGCGAGCCAGACGCGTTCGGCCCGCCGGAAGGTCTTGCGGAAGAGCACGTCGGCGGCCTCGTCGGTGGGGTCGACCAGGACCAGGCCCGCGATGCGCTCGGGGCGGCGGGACGCGGCGAGCCGCACGATGGGGCCGCCCGCGCTGTGGCCGACGAGGACGAACGGGCCCGGCCCGGCGTGGTCGAGCACCGCGTTGAGATCGTCGGCCATGCGGTCCAGCGTCCGGCCGGCGGGATCGGGGGCGCTGCGGCCCAGCCCGGAGCGGTCGTAGACGACGGCACGCGCGAAGCCGGACACGCCGACCTGCACCGGTGCCCACGTCGAGCGGGTGGCGGCCGCCCCCGCCTCGAAGACGACGGTGGGAACGTCCTTCTCCCCGGCGGTACTCGGGCCGGGCAGCTCCATCGTGTAGAGACGGCGCCCGTCCGGTGTGGCGGCCCATGCCGCGGTGCCCTGGGTGTGCCGTCCGGCCTCGCTCACCGTCTGCTCCCTCTCCCCGTTCATGCTCCCCGTCATCTGCGAGGTGAGGTTAACCTAACTCGGCTTCTGGTGCCGGGAATTGAGGCCCGTACGGGACGCCCCGCGGAGTGCTCCACGGGACGCCGCGCGGAACGCCGTACGAGGCGGCGGTGGCCGATCCCCGTACGGCGTCCGGCGGTTCTGCACGTGGGTTCCGCAAGTGCCCGGCGCCCGGCCCCGGTTCAGGGCACGGCGGGCGGGCTGTATCCGAGGGTGTAGGAGAAGACGGTGAGCAGCGCCAGCGCGATCGGCGCCAGGAACAGCAGTTGGAGGAAGGTGAAGCCCACCAGGTGGCGCGCCCGCAGCTTGAGGATGCCGAGCAGCGGCAGCATCCAGAACGGGTTGATGAGGTTGGGCAGCGACTCGGCGACGTTGTAGACCTGCACCGTCCAGCCGAGGTTGGCGTGCACGTCGTTCGCCGAGTCCATCACATACGGCGCCTCGATCAGCCACTTCCCGCCGCCGGAGGGGACGAAGAAGCCGAGCACGGCCGAGTAGACCGCGACGACGAGCGCGAAGGGCGCCGCCGAGGACAGCGAGGTGAAGGCCTGCGTCAGGTAGTCGGCGACCGAATGCCCGGCGGAGTTCGTCGGACGGGTCAGAACGGCCGCGATCGCGGCGTAGATCGGAAACTGGATCAGCACGCCGCTCGTCGCGGGCACCGCCTTGGCCACCGCATTGAGGAAGCTGCGCGGACGCCAGTGCAGCACCATCCCGAGCAGCAGGAAGACGAGGTTGTAGGTGTTCAGACCGGAGATCGCCACCAGCGGATCGGACGACGCGAACTCCTGCACCGCCCAGCCGACGCCCAGCGCCACCACCAGCACCGTCAACAGCGGGCTGTACTCCAGCCATTCGCCGGGACGCGAGCGCGGCGGCAGCTTCTCCTCCTCCTCGGCGTCCAGGTCGACGCCGAGGTCACGTGCGCTGCGGACCTGCCGGCCGCGCGGCGCGGAGAAGTACGCGACGGTGACCACCACCACGGTCAGCACGGCGGCGATCAGCAGCGACTGCCAGAGGAAGATCGTGTCGCGGAACGGGATGACGCCGGTGATGGGCATCAGGCTCTTGGGGATGCTGTCCGGATTGGCCTGGAGCTGGGCCGCCGAGGAGCTGATGCCCAGCGCCCAGACGCTGCCCAGCCCCATGAAGGCGGCGGCACCGGCCGCCCGGTAGTCCAGGCGCAGCTCGTCCCTGCGGGCCGCCTGACGTGCCAGCAGTCCCGAGAAGATCAGGCTGAAGCCCCAGTTGAACAGGGAGCTGACGGTGCTCACGGCGGCGATCAGGGCGACCGCACGCGGCCCGGTGGAGGGCACCGCGGCGATGCGGGCGATCAGCCGGTGCGCCACCGGGGCGGTGGCCACCACGTACCCGCCGATGGCGACGAAGGCCATCTGCATGGCGAAGGGGATCAGGTCCCAGAAGCCGGCGCCGAACTCCCGTGTCACCGACGCCGGGGAGGCGCCGATGGCCAGCGCCCCGGCCGTCACCACGATCAGGGCTATGAGCGCGAAGATGAACGCCTCGGGGAACCACTTCTCGGAGAAGGTCGACATCCGGACGGCGAGGCGGGAGAGCGCCCCGGTCTCCTCCGGTCCGGCGAGGTCCCGTTGAGGGACGGACAGGTCCTTGTTCGCGTGCATCGGTAACTCCTGAGTGCTCCTAGGCGGGGTCGCGGCCCGCGAAGACGGTCACGGCCGCGATGAGGTCGGTCAGTCCGGTGCCGACGGTCTTGAAGACGGTGATCTCCCCGTCCGTACGGGGGCGGGGAGCCGGACGTGCGCAGAGTTCGGGCAGGGTGGCGGCGATGTCCCCCTCGGTCAGCACCCGTCGGGCGAGTGCGGTGGCGATCTCGCCGGCCTCGGTCCGTGCGACGTCGTTGTCGACGAAGACCGTGGCGCGGCCCAGCAGCGAGGGCTCGACCTCGTGCATCTCCGGGCGGAAGCTGCCGATCAGATCCAGATGGGTGCCCGGCGTGATCCACTCGTCGCGGAGCACCGGCTCCCGGGCGAGCGTCGCCGTGGTGACGATGTCGGCACGGCCGACGGCGGACGGCAGGTCCTCGACGGCGACGGCGACTGCGTCGGCGCCGCGCCGGGTGAGGCGCTCGGCGAGCGCCTCGGCGCCCGCCGGGTTGTGCGGGTCGGCGACGAGGGTGGTCGCGATGCCGGGCCGCACCGCGCGGTACGCGTCGTACACCGCGCCGCCGATATGCCCGGTGCCGACGATCAGATGGACGCGGGCGTCCTCGGGGGCGAGCAGGGACGTGCCGAGGGCCGCGGTCGCGACCGTACGCCGGCGGGTCAACTCGCCCCCGTCGACGAGCGCGAGATGCTGCCCCGTCGTGCCGTCGGCCAGTACGTAGACCGACGACAGTGCGGGCAGACCGTGCCGGGCGTTGCCCGGGAAGACGTCCACCAGCTTCACGCCGAGGAACTCGCGGTTCCAGGCGGGCATCACCAGCAGCGTGGCCTCTCCGTCGGGGTCCAGGGAGTAGTGCTGCCTGGGCGGTACGGAGGCCTCGGCGGCCATGCCGGAGCGCAGGGCCGGGATGAGGACCGGGTAGTCCAGCCGGTCCGCGGTCTGAGCGGCGTCGAAGTACTGCACGGGTGGGCTTCTCCTCGGGGTCGGGCCGGTACGGGTCGGTTCGGGGTCAAGGCGGGTCGGAATCAAGGCGGTTGGGGGCGGGACGGTCCAGGTTCGGTTCGGTTCGGGATCGGTTCGGTTCGGGATCGGATCGGGCGGCGGCGCGGGACGCCGGTCTGGTGCGGGGCCTCGTCAGGCGTCGAGCACGACGTCGCCGGTGGGCACGGCCTGGCAGGTCAGGCAGGCGTCCTGCGCGTCGGGCGGTTCGGTGAGATGGGCGACGGACCCCGAGACCACCCGCACCGCGCAGCTCTCGCACTGTCCGACCCGGCAACCGCTGGGCAGCCGCAGCCCGTTGCGCTGGGCCAGGTCCAGCAGGGGACCGTCCTGGGGACGCCAGAGGAGGGTGGTGCCGGAGGCGCGGAAGGTGACCGAGTGCCGGGCGTCCCCCTCGGGCAGGGCCAGGGGCGGCGGGGCGAAGCGTTCGGCGAAGATCTCGAAGCGGGGCACGCCGCGGGCCACCAGACCCTCCGTCACCTCGCGGATCATGGAGTCCGGTCCGCAGAGGTAGAAGCGGGCCCGCTCCTCGACGTCCCGCTGGTCGACGGCTTCGGCCGAGACCCGTCCCGCGTGCTCGTAGTCCCGCCCGGGGCGGTCCCCGGGTCCGGGCCGGCTGAAGTGGCGTACGAGACGCAGCCGGGGGATCTCCCCGGCGAGACGTTCCGTACGGGAGCGGAAGCAGCAGTCCGCGCCGCCGCGGTCGCCCTTGTGCACGGTGATCCGCTCGCCCTCGGGGTGGTGGCGGGCGATCGTCTCCAACTGGCTGAGGAACGGGGTGATTCCGACCCCCGCCGCCAGCACGACGACGGGGAAGGGCGGGTCGACGGGGAGGGTGAAGGCGCCGGACGGCGGCCCGAGCGTGACGGTGTCGCCCTCCCGCAGCGCGGTGTGCACACGGGTGGAGGCGGCGCCGCCGGGCAGCAGCCGCACCGCGACGGAACGCTCACCGCCCGCCGCGCCCGTCAGCGAGTAGGGCCGGACCACCTCGCCCTCGTCCCGTACGCCGGCGAGCGTCAACTCGACGTACTGGCCGGGCCGGTGCGGGGCGACGGGCCCGCCGTCGGCCGGGCGCAGCCGCAGTTCCGTCACATCCCGTCCCCGCGGGGTCATCTCCAGGACGGTGAACGGGCGTGCGCCGCCCGGGAGTCGGGACGGCGGGGCCGGTTCGTCAGCCGCGACGTCGCACGCGACGCCCCGCATCTGAAGCGATCCGCTCACCGGGTCGGCGGGGCGGCCGGAGACGGCGGCGTTGAAGTTGGTCCCGCCGCCGACGGGATCGGCGCCGGGCAGGCCGAGTTCGGGCGACTCCTCCCACCAGCCGTACTCGGCCACGACCACCCGCGGGTCGAGGTCCTCGGAGAGCACGGCGCGCATCCGGAAGGAGCCGCGGTCCGTCGTCACCCGTACCAGGTCGCCGGCGGCGAAGCCGCGGCTGCGGGCGAGTCCGGGCGCCACCTCGACGGTGGGCTCCGGGTGGCGGCGCCGCAGCGAGGGGAGGGCGCGGTGCTGACTGTGGCAGTAGTAGCCGTTCTTGGCGCTGGTCAGCAGCAGCGGCAGCGAGTCGCCGGCGGGCTCGCCCGCGTCCGGTACGCCGGACTGTCCGGCCCGCGCCAGCCGCGCCGAGTACAGCTCCACCCGGCGGCTGGGAGTGGCGAACCCGGTGACATGGCCGTGCTCGTCCCGCTCGGCGTACTTCCGGTACACCGTGCGCAGCGGGACGCGGACGCCGCCCGGCGCCTGGCGCAGCTCCCGCGTGGTCAGGCCCGTGGGCTCCAGTACGTGGTTCCAGGCCGCCTCGATGTCGCCGCCGAAGAAGTCGTCCCCCATGCCCATCCGGCAGGCCAGATCGAAGACGATCTCCGTGTCGGAACGGGAGGCGCCCACCGGATCGACCATCCGCTGCCGGAGCTGGACCAGTTCCTGGGCGCGGCGGTCGATCTCGAAGCCCGTCTTGAGGGCCTCGCGCTCCCAGGGGCTGCCGACCGGCAGCACGATGTCCGCGTGCCGTGCCGTGGGGTTGAGGAACAGATCGCAGTGGACGAAGAAGTCCAGCGCCCGCAGCGCGTCCCGGCCGCGTTCCGGATCGGGCTGTGAGACCAGCAGGTTGGCGCCGAACGACATCAACGCCCGTACGCGGTAGGGGACATGGTCCAGCATCGCGGTGTACAGATCGTGCCCGGTGACCCAGCCGGTGGCGGGAGGACCCAGCGGACGCTGCGCCAGCCCGAGGGTCTTGGCCCGCTGCCCCGGCGCCATCTGGTCGAGCGAGGTGACGGCGCGTACGGGCACCTTGGGCAGCACGACGTTGCCGCCCGGGGCGTCGTAACAGCCCTTCAGCGCATACAGGGTGGCGATCGCCCGCTCGGTCTGGGTGGCGTTGCCGTGCTGTCCGACGCCCGTCCAGGAGTGGTAGGCGACGCTGCGGGCCGTGGCGAACTCCTCGGCGAAGGCGCGGAGTTCCTCCTCGGGTATCCAGGTGTGCCGGGCGGTGCGCTCCGGGGTCCATGGCTCGCAGGCACCGGCGTACAGCTCGAAGGCGGGGCGTACGGTCACCGGCCGCCCGCCGTGCGGGGTGACGGTGAACTCCCCGCGCAGCGCGAGGTCTTCGGGCCGCTCGGCGGGCAGCCGGGTGTCGTAGCGGCGGGGGCGGCCGGTGGCCGTGTCCCAGACGGTGAAGCCCTCGGGCGCCGCGGGGTCGAGTTCGGGTGCGGTCAGGGGCTCCCCGGTGTCGTCGCGGATCAGCAGGGGGCCGTTGGTCCAGGACCGTACGAACTCCTCGTCGTAGCCGCCGGAGTGCAGCAGATGCCGGGCGACGCCCAGGGCCAGCGCGGCGTCGGCGCCGGGCCGTACGCGCAGCCAGTGGTCGGCGTCCCGCGCGCTGGTCGAGCGCCGCGGGTCGACCACGGCGAGCCGGGCCCCGCGGTCCCGGCCCTCGCGTACGGCGACGGCCTGCGCGAGCCAGGTCTTGGCGGGGTTGTGGCCCCACAGCACGGCGAGGTCGGTGCCGGCGTAGTCGGCGGTGGGCTGTCCGCTGCCGAAGGTGAAGGCATGCGCGAAGTCCTTGTGCCAGTTGCAGATCTCGGTGGAATAGCAGGTGTTGGAGGCGCCGAGGAGGCGGATGAAGCGCTCGACCCAGTCGATCGAGTCCGACATCGGCGTCCCGCTGGGGGAGGTGACCGCGAAGCCGATCGCCTCGGCCCCGTCCTCGTCCCGTACCGCGGAGAGCCGCTCGGCGATCTCGGACATCGCCTCGTCCCAGGAGATCTCCTCCCAGCCGGGGTCCTCGGCGTCCTTGGGGTTGCTGCGGCGCAGCGGGGCGGTCAGTCTGCGCGTGCTGTGGGCGATCTCGGGGGCCGCGCGGCCCTTGGGACACAGGGCGGTGCCCGTGGGGTGACCGGGGTCCGGCGCCACCCCGGTGATCCGTCCGTCCTCGACGGTGTAGACCGCGCCGCAGCGGGACCGGCACAGCGTGCAGTATCCGCGCTTCTTCTGAGCTGACACGGGCGGATCCTTAACGGGCGGAGGGCGGACCGGAGTTGGGGCCGTCACGGCGGCCGGGCCGCCGGTGCGCGGTGGGGACGCGGCATCGGACGGAGAGGGTAGGCGGTAAGCGATTACCGCTTAGCATTGGCAGGTAGTGTGCAAACCGCTGATTCGCGGTGTCAAGAGTGCTGGGGCGAAGCGGGAGGGAGACGCCGGTGCAACGACTGGAGCGGGTGAGCCTGCGGGAGCAGGCCCTGGTGATCGTGCGGCAGGCCATCGTCTCGGGGGAGATCGGCCCGGACGAGATCTACTCGGCCTCCGCCCTCGCCACCCGGCTGGGAGTGTCCAACAGCCCCGTACGCGAGGCCATGCTGACCCTGGTCAACCAGGGAATCCTGGAGCCCGTACGCAACCGCGGCTTCCGCATCGTCCCGATCAGCGAACACGACCTCGACGAGATCGGCGAGATGCGCCGCATGCTGGAGATCCCCGGTGTCGCCGCGCTGGTCGAGCGGGCGAGCGACCGGGACATCGAGGCGCTGCGCCCCGTCGCCACCGAGATCGCGGACGCCGCGCACTCCGGCGACATCCCCGTCTTCCTGGAGGCCGACCGCCGCTTCCACCTCGGACTGCTGGAACTGGGCGGCAACACACGGCTCGTGGAGACCGTCGCCCGACTCCGCGACCAGACACGGCTGTACGGGGTCAGCGCCCTCGCCGAGCAGGGCACGCTCCAGCAGACCGCGCCGGAGCACTTCGAGATCCTGGACGCGCTGCTCGCGCGGGACGTCGCGGCGGTCGAGGCCGTGATGAACCGGCACCTCGACCATGTACGGGGCGAGTGGGCGGCCACGACCCCGGCGGCGACGGCGGCGGAGCAGGCGGAGCGGGCCGCCTCGTCCTGAGCCGGCGCATCGGCACCCTTTCGACCCCGGGCCCCGTTCGGCCCGGGGCCGCTTCAGCGACCGGGCGGGGTTCACGGCGGCCGTACGGGGGCGGGAGCCGGAGGCGGCCCACGGCGTGACGCGCGGCGCGTACGTGCCGGCGCCGTTATCTTCGGCAGCAGCGGTCGGGCATCCGGACAGCCGGGCAGTCGGGCAGCCGGACAGCCGGGCCGTGGCCGGAGGGAACGGCGGGGCGCCGGGCGGCGCGGGGANAGCATGCCGATCCGCAGGCTCGTACTCGATGTGGACAAGACCGTCGACGAGCCCGGATTGGTGGAGTTGGCCCGGGCGATCGAGGCCGTCCGCGGCGTGGAGGCGGTCAACATCTCCGTCACCGAGATCGACATCGAGACCGTCGGCACCGACGTCACCGTCGAGGGCCAGGACATCGACGTACCGGGCGTGATCGCCGCGATCGAGCACACCGGCGCCGTGATGCACAGCGTCGACCAGGTCGTGGCCGGCGCGTATCTGCTCGAACACAGCAGCCGGTCGCGATGAGCGAGGCCGTGCGGCGCTGGGCGGCGCGGACCCGGCTGCCGCTGGTGCTGGGCCTGACCGACGGCCTGCTGACCGCGCTGACGCTGGCGGCGGCGACACTGACCGCGAGCAGCGCGGACGACGATCCGATGCTGTCGGTGCGTGTGGGGTGCGTCGCGCTGGTGACCAGCGCCTTCACGGTGTTCGTCGCGGACTACGCCGAACGGCGTGCCCAACTGGCCCGCGGCACCGCGCAGTTGAACCTCACCCACCGGGGGCAGCTCGCGACCACCCGGCTCGGGCGCCGGGCACGGCTGCGCGCGCTGGAGGCGGCCACGGTGGCCTCCACGTCCGGCTTTCTGGCCGCCGCGCTGCCGCTCATGGTCGGCGCGCTCATCCCCGGTGCCGCCTGGGGCGTGGTGGCGGTGGCCGTCGCGGCGCTGATGGCGCTCGGCGCCGTCCTCGCGCGGATCCTCGCCGGGCACACCGGGCGCTGGATCCTGGCCATGGGGCTCGGCGGAGTCCTCGTCACCTGGATCGGCATCCAACTCCACATCGCCTGACGGCGGTTGGGCGGTGCAGCGGCCGGCGCCGGGGGCGTGCCGGGGGCGCCACGCGTCAGGACGTGATCAGCAGGACCCCGGCGGTGGCCGCCGCCGAGCCCGTGAACCAGCTCACCAGGACCCGCAGTCCCGCCCGGCCGTGCCGCCCCTGCCGCAGCAGCCGGGAGGCCTCCTGACTGACGGCGCTGAACCCCGTGATCGCCCCGGCCACCAGCATCGTGCCGTCCATGAGGTCCCGCGTGATGGTCTCGCCCACCAGCAGCCCCAGCAGGAAGCAGCCCCCGAAGTTCACGGCGAACGCGGCCCATCGGGCGGGAGCCTCGTCCCGTCCGCCCACCACGGCCCTCTCGATGAGTCGGCGCACCACGGCGCCGGCGATCCCGCCGAGGCACACCAGAAGCAGAGGCATCAATCGGATCCCTTCGGGAGGGCGGCTGGAGAAGAGCCGGCGAAGGCGGCGCCCGGCGAGGAGCCCCGGCGCGGAAGGGTGCGCGGCACCGGCGCCGCGGGCATCCCGGGGAGGCGGGGGAGTAAGGGGAGACAGGCGCGAGCGGTGCGGCCGGTGCGGCCGGCTGCTGCGGGTGGTCGGGGCATGGTCCTCCTACCTGTCGGTGCCTGCTGCTCGGCAGGCGTCAGGTAGGGACCGTTGGCGACGTCGGGCGCCGCGGTTACGGCGAGCCCCTCCGCCGTCACGCGGAACGCACGCTATCGGCTCACGGCAGGCCAGGGAACACCGCGCCCGTGCCCCCGTTACGACGGGCCCGTCCCGGCAGGTTCTTCCCGGCAGGCCCGTACCGACGAGCCGGGCCCCGGACCCCGACGGGCTGCCGAAACCCCGGGGACGGGGCACACTGGAGGGGCGCACGCAGTGTGCAGGTGATGGGGCTCACCGCAACCGCGGCCTGTGCCGCTGACGGTCCCTGGTCCACGCGACGACCAGGAGGAGCCATGCCCGAGTCCGCCCCCACCACGTCCCTCGCCGCGAGGCGGCCCCTCCCGTCGGCAGCCCCGCCGGGGACGCGTACGCCCGACTCGCCGTCCGCCGCCCGCGGTTCACCCACCGGCCGCCCGTCCCGGCCCCCGCCGCCCGGCCGCCGCCCTTCGCTCCGCACCGGACAGCCGCAGCCACCGCGGCCGCAGCCACCACCACCGCCACCACGTCTCCGTACGGCAGGTCCGTACGGCAGGGAGGTCACCGTGGAGTTCGACGTGATCGTGGAGATCCCCCAGGGGTCGCGCAACAAGTACGAGATGGACCATGAGCTGGGACGGATCCGGCTGGACCGGATGCTCTTCACCGCCACCTGCTACCCGGCCGACTACGGGTACATCGAGGGCACCCTCGGACGCGACGGCGACCCGCTGGACGCGCTGGTCCTGGGCGGCGATCCGACCTGTCCGGGGTGCGTCGTCGCCGCGCGGGCCATCGGCATGTTCGTCATGAGCGACGAGAAGGGCCCGGACGAGAAGGTGCTGTGCGTACCGGCCGCCGACCCGCGCTACCAGGGGATGCAGGACATCGGCGACATGCGGGAGTTCGACCTTCTGGAGATCACGCACTTCTTCGAGGTCTACAAGGACGTCGAGCCCGGCAAGTCCGTCGAGGGCTCGCACTGGACGGACCGGGCGCACGCCTACGCCGAGATCGACGCCTCCCGGCGGCGTGCGGAAGAGACACCCGTGGGGCCCCGCACATGACCGGGCGCACAGCCGGGGACACGACCGGGCACATGACCGGGCACACGACCGGCACCGTCCCGCCGACCGCCCCGCGCCCCGAGGCCGCCGTCGGCACGCTGGTCCTCGTACGGCACGGGCAGAGCACGACGAACGCCGAGGGCCGCTTCACCGGATGGACGGACGCGCCCCTGACCGCGCACGGCGAGCGCGAAGCGCTGGACGCGGGACGGCAGTTGGCCGAGCACGGTCTGCTGCCGGAGGCCGTCCACACCTCGCTGCTGGTCCGCTCGGTGCACAGCGCGGAGCTGCTGCTGCGGGAGGCCGGCCGCTCGTGGATCCCGGTGCACCGCACCTGGCGGCTCAACGAGCGGCAGTACGGCGCGCTCACCGGCCGCCGCAAGAGCAGGGTCCGCGAGGAGGCGGGACCGGCGCGGTACCGGGCCTGGCGCCGGTCGCTCGGCGGCGTCCCCGACCCGATGCCGGAGGAGCAGCTCGCCCGGCTGCGCGCCGACCCGCGCTACACCGGCCTGCGTCCCACGGGGGTGCCCGCCGCCGAGAGCCTGGCCGGTGTGATCGCCCGGGTGACCCCGTACTGGGCGGATGTGCTGGCGGCTCGACTCCGCACCGGCAGCACGGTGTTGGTGGTCGCACACGGCAACTCGCTGCGTGCTCTCGCCGCCGTGCTGGACGGGCTGAGCGGACCGGAGACCGAGGAGCTGAACATCCCCACCGGTGCTCCGCTGCGCTACGACGTGGACGCCGCGCTGCGCCCGCTGGTGCGCGGAGGCCGCTATCTGAACCCCGAACGCGCCCGTGCCGCCGCCGCGTCGGTCGCGGCCGAGGGCGCCGCCTGAGCCGAGCCGCCGAGGCCGTGGCCCGGCCGCGTCCCGTGCACACCGGCCGCCCCCCCCGGACGCCGCGGGACGGACGCTCCGAGAGTTCCGAGAGTAAGGACCGAAGACATGCCGCTGCGCATCGCCCGTCTGCACGCCACCGAGATCCTCGACTCCCGTGCCCGCCCCACGCTGTCGGTCGCCCTCACCGCCGCCGACGGCGCCGTGGTGCACGCCGGGGTGCCCTCCGGAGCCTCCACCGGGTCCCGCGAGGCCGTCGAACTGCGCGACGGCGATCCGCGGCGCTTCGCGGGACAGGGCGTACGCCGGGCCGTCGACCACGTCAACGGACCGATCGCGGACGCCCTTTCGGGCCGTACGCTCGACTCCGCGGCGGACGTGGACGCCGTACTGCGCGACCTGGACGGCACCAACGACACATCCGCCCTCGGCGCCAACGCCGTCGTGGGCGTCTCCCTGGCCGCCGCACGCGCGGACGCCGCGGCCCGCGGACAGGAGCTGTGGCAGTACCTCGCCGCGCGCTCCGGGACGGTGCCGCGGCTGCCGGTGCCGCACTTCAACGTCGTCAACGGCGGTGCGCACGCGGCGAATCCGCTGGACTTCCAGGAGTTCATGCTCGCGCCGCTGGGCGCACCGGACGTCGCGGAGGCGGTGCGCGCCGGTGCGGAGATCTACGCACGGCTCAAGTCCCGCCTCGCCGAGGCCGGTCACGGCACCGGGCTGGGCGACGAGGGCGGATTCGCCCCGGCACTCGACGAGCCCGAGGACGTCCTGCGCGTACTCGTCGACGCCATCGCCGACGCCGGCTACACGCCCGGCACGGACGGCGTGGCCGTGGCTCTGGACCCGGCCGCGAACGCGTTCCGCGAGGCGGACGGCGGCTACCGCGTGGCGGGGCGGCGGCTGGACAGCGACGGGCTCATCGACCGGTACGAGGAGATCGTCGACCGCTTCCCGGTCTGGAGCATCGAGGACGGCCTCGCCGAGGACGACCCGGACGGCTGGGTCCGGCTCACCCGACGCCTCGGCGAGCGCGTCCAGTTGACGGGCGACGACATCTTCGTCACCGACCCCGGCACCATCGCCGAGGCCGTCCGCCGGGGCATCGGCAACGCCGCCCTCATCAAGGTGAACCAGATCGGCACCGTCACCGAGACCCTGGAGGCGATGCGGGTCTGCCGTGAGGCCGGGTACGCGCAGACGGTCTCGCACCGCTCCGGCGAGACCGGGGACTCCTTCATCGCGGACCTCGCCGTCGGCACCGGCTGCGGGCAGCTCAAGTCGGGGGCGCCGGCCCGCGGCGAGCGCGTCGCCAAGTACAACCGGCTGCTCGAACTCGCCGACGCACACCCCGGTTTGCCGTACGGGCTCGGCCGCTGACCGGCGGCGCCGCACCGCCGCTCCGACCCCGTCCGGCCCATCCGCCCCGTCCGCATCCGTCCGCACCCACCGTCCGCAGGACTCGCCCGCACACCGCCTTGACCTGGTGTGCAGGCGGGAGCACTCTGAGCCGAGGCGATGGAACCCGCCCGGGCCGCTTCCGGCCCGAACCGCCCTCCGGGCTGATGGTCCCTGACCGAGGTGTCAGGAACGCATGACCGGAGGAGGTGCCCGGGTGGAGTCGCCTTGTTTCCTGCGGCAGTTCACCGCCGCCGTTCCTCTCCCGTCGTCGGCGCTCTCCGGCCGTTCCGGCCTCACCACCTGTCCGGATGCGCTCAGCCGCACGACGAGAACGGAACCCCAGCGATGAACTGCTACGACTGCCTCTCCGAAGACCGCAGCACTCCGGCCGCGGCGGTGTGCCGGCGCTGCGGGGCCGGCGTGTGCACCAGCCACACGCACACGGCTCCCCAGACGCTGCGCCGCAGCTCCGGGCTCGGCCGGACCCATCTGCCGCGTCCGGCCCGGCGGATGACGTGCACGACCTGCTACAAGGCGGAAGTCCAGCCGTAGAGACGTGCGGCGACGGCGGCCTGGGGAGCGGGAGGCGGGCGGTACGGGGCGCACGGCCCGTACGCCGCCCGCTCCCGTCCCCGTCCCCGTCCCCGGGCGCCGTTCGTTCAATGAACGACGCGGGCTCCGTCAGCGCCGTCGCCTCCGCCGCGGTGCGCGGTCACGACGGCCGCGCAGAGCGCGATGACGCCGGCGACGACGAACGCGGTCGTGTAACCGGACTCCGGCGGCGGCCGGTCGGGCGCGGCGGCGGAGGACGCCACGATCACGGCGGCGAGCACGGAGCCGAGAGCGCCGCCGACGGTCCGCAGAATCGTGTTGAGTCCCGTGGCCGCGCCGGTCTGCTCCTGGCGTACGGCGCCGACGATCAGCGAGCCGAGCGAGGCGAAGGCGAGTCCGTACGCCAGCCCCAGCAGCGCGCACCAGATCAGCACCTCCGCGACGGAGCGGTGCAGCAGGCCGAGACCGCCCAGGGCGAGCACTGCGAGGACCGCGCCCGACTGGAACGCGGCCCTCGGACCGAGGGAGTGGGAGATCCGCGCGGCGAGCGGCGCCGCGAGAAGCATGCAGAGGGCCACCGGCGCCATCAGAAGCCCGGTCCGTGCGGCGGAGTAGCCGAATCCGTACCCGAGGGCGGGCGGCGCCTGGACGAACAGCGGCAGCAGCGTGACCGCGGAGAACATCCCCACGCTCACCACCAGGGTGGCGACGTTGGTGGCCAGCAGCCGCGGCCCGACGAGCAGCCGCAGATCGACCAGCGGTGCCGCGACGCGCCTCTCCACGACCGCGAACGCCGTGGCGAGCGCGACCGCGGCGACGAACAGCCCGATGATCTGCGGCGAGGTCCAGCCCCATGCCCGGCCCTGGCTGACGGCGAGCAGCAGCGCGACCAGCGCCCCCGCGAGCAGCGCCGCTCCGGCCAGGTCGACCCGTCCCGGAGAAGAGGGAGACGCGGACGGCGACGGCACACGGACCATCCCGGCCAGCGCCAGCAGAGCCGACGCGGCGACGAGCCAGAAGAGCGACGCGGGACCGGCGGCGTCGACGAGCGGACCGGCGGCGACCATCCCCAGTGCCCCGCCCACGCCGAACATCGCGCTCAGGGCCGCGACGACACCGGACAGCCGCGCTGCGGGGAGAGTCTGCCGGGCCAGCCCGAAGGCACAGGGGAAGACGCCGCCGGAGAGGCCCTGGAGCACACGGCCCGTGACGACTCCGGCGTACGAGTCCAGCAGCGTGCTCACGGCCGCCGCCACCGAACCGGCCAGCAGCAGGACGAGTCCGATGAGGATGACGCGGCGATGCCCGAAGAGGTCGCCGATCCGTCCGGCCACCGGCGTCGCGACGGCGGAGGCGAGCATGAAGGCGGTCAGCAGCCAGGCCGCCGCGGTCGTGGAGACGTCGAGTCCGCGGGCGAAGGCCGTCAGCGCGGCGAGCACGATCGTCTGCGCGATCGCGACGCTGAAGGCCGCGAGCAGCAGCACCGCCGCCCCGCCGCCGGCGGGTCCTCCCGGACCTGACTGCCGGGGCGTACGGACGGCGGACGTCGCGGCGGCCGACCGGCCGGAGCCCACTCAGCGCCCCCGCCCGTCAGCCGGCGTC
This sequence comes from Streptomyces nanshensis, assembly GCF_001751255.1. Lineage (GTDB taxonomy): Bacteria > Actinomycetota > Actinomycetes > Streptomycetales > Streptomycetaceae > Streptomyces > Streptomyces nanshensis_A. The sequence goes on from NZ_LJGW01000451.1 coordinate 18,502, forward strand.
GCCGGGACGCCGGATGCGGCCAACGCCCGCTCTGCGAGGGCGGTTTCGGTGGTGCGGCTCATCCTCACTCCTCTTCACGGACAGGCAGGTGAGGCGAGCCTAACTTATTTGAGACCAGTGGTCACTAAAGGGGGCCGGGGCGGCTTCGTAGACTGGCGCCCGTGAAGACGAGCACACCCAAGCCCGGCCGTCCCGCACGGCTGAGCCGGGAGCAGATCGTCGAGACCGCGCTCGGCTGCGACCTGCGGACGATGACCATGCGCGACCTCGCCGAGCGGCTCGGCGTCTCGCACTCCGCGCTCTATCGCTGGGTCCGCGACCGTGACCAACTCCTCGACCTCGTCAGCGAGGTCGTCGTCGAACGCATCCTCCCGGAGGCCGAACCGACCGCCGGCACCTGGCGGCAGTGGCTGACGGACCTCGCCTGGGGGATGCACGACCAGTTCCTCGCCGTGCCCGGCTACGCGGCGCATCTGGCGACGCCGCACCGCCACCACGCGGAGTCGTTCGGACGGCTGCGCGACCGCGTCGTCACGGCCTTCGAACTCGCCGGTGCCTCCCGCGAGTTGGCCGAACAGAGCTGGCACATCTTCGGTCTGGGCGTCGTGCAGTGGCTGGGCGCCCGGCAGACGGGCCACGACGTCGGCGTGGACGGGCCGCGCTTCGACCTCTTCCTCGGCGTCCTCCTGCGGGGGCTGCCGGCGCGGGAGGACGCCGAGGAGTAGGGGCCGAGGAGCAGGGGCCGAGGAGCAGGGGCGTGGCCGACGGGTCGTACGGCGAGGCCGCCGTCCGCCGGAGCCGTCAGCTCCGCCCGTACTCGTAGAACCCCCGCCCCGCCTTCCGGCCCAGCAGTCCGGCCTCGACCATCCGCTTCAGCAGGGGCGGCGGCGCGTAGAGCGGTTCGCGGAACTCCTCGTAGAGGGACTCCGCGATCGCCGCGACGGTGTCGAGGCCGATGAGGTCGGCGAGCCGGAGCGGGCCCATGGGGTGGGCGCAGCCGTGTTCCATGCCCTCGTCGATGTCCTCGGGGCTCGCGAAGCGGGACTCGGTCATACGGATCGCGGAGAGCAGATACGGGACGAGCAGGGTGTTGACGAGGAAGCCCGCACGGTCCTGCGAGCGGATGACCCGCTTCCCGAGCACGCCGGAGGCGAACTCCCCGGCGGCGGCCAGGGTTTGGGGCGCGGTGTGCAGGGTCTCGACGACCTCGACGAGCGGCATCGCCGGGACCGGGTTGAAGAAGTGCAGGCCCACGACGCGTCCGGGGTTCTGGGTGGCCATCGCGAGGCGGACGACCGGCAGCGAGGAGGTGTTGGTGGCCAGGACGGCGTCCGGGTCGCCGACGGTCTTGTCCAGGACGGCGAAGAGTTCGCTCTTCACCTCCGGGTTCTCGGAGACGGCCTCGACGACGAGCTGACGGTCGGCGAGGGCGTCCAGGTCGGCGGTGAAGACCAGCCGTGCGAGTGCGGCGTCGGCGGCGTCGCGGTCCGTCTTGCCACGGCGTACGGCGCGTTCCAGGGACGCGGTGATCCTCGTGCGGGCCGACTCCGCGGCCGGGCGGTCCACTTCGCAGACGACCGTCTCCAGTCCGGCCCGTGCGCAGACCTCGGCGATGCCGGCGCCCATCTGGCCGCCGCCGACGACGCCCACCCGCTCGATCCGCGCGCTCATCGGCCGGCCCCTTCCGTGACGCGGGCCTCTTCCGTGACGCCCGCCTCTTCCGCCACGTCCGTGACGCGGCGCACGAGATGGCGCTCGTACGCGTCGACGGTGAAGAAGCCCGGCAACTCGCCGGCCAGCGCCGTACGGACGAAGATCTCGCGGGCCTCGGCCGACAGCGCCGAGGGGTCCTCCTTCGCCAGTGCGGCGCTCTCCTCGTCGAGGAGGCGGAGCACGGTCTCCCTGCTCACGGCTCCGTGCTGCTGCCACTGCCAGATCTGGCAGCGGGCGATCTCCGCGGTGGCGGCGTCCTCCATCAGCCCGTAGAGGGCGACCGCGCCCTGGCCGCGCAGCCAGGCGTCGAAGTACCGCAGGGCGACGGCGATGTTGCCGCGGATCCCCTCCGGGGTGGGTGCGCCGCCGGTGCGGCGTACGGCGAGCAGATCGGCGGCGCCGGCCTCGACGTCGTCGCGGGTGCGCTCGATCTGGTGCGGCCGTTCGCCGAGCACCGAGCCGAAGGTGTCCGCGCAGACGGGCACGAGCGCCGGGTGCGCGACCCAGGAACCGTCGAAGCCGTCCTCCGCCTCCCGTTCCTTGTCGAGCCGGACGCGGGCCAGCGCGGCCTCGTGGGACTCCGCGTCGCCGCCGGGTATCTGGGCGGCCATGCCGCCGATCGCGTGCGCTCCGCGCCTGTGGCAGGTGCGCACGAGCAGTTCGGTGTAGGCGCGCAGGAAGGGCGCGGTCATGGTGACCTTCGCGCGGTCGGGCAGGACGAAGTCGGGGCGGTGCGCGAAGTTCTTGATGAGGTTGAAGAGGTAGTCCCAGCGTCCGGCGTTCAACCCGGCGCTGTGCTCGCGCAGTTCGTAGAGGATCTCCTCCATCTCGAACGCCGCGGTGACCGTCTCGATGAGGACGGTGGCGCGGACCGTGCCGCGCGGGATGCCCAACAGGTCCTGCGCGAAGACGAAGACGTCGTTCCACAGCCGGGCCTCGTAGTGGTTCTCCAGCTTCGGCAGGTAGAAGTACGGGCCGCTGCCCGCCTCGGTCTGCCGCCGCGCGCAGTGGAAGAAGTAGAGGCCGAAGTCGACGAGCGGAGCCGCCACGGGGCGTCCGTCCACCAGCAGATGGTCCTCGGTCAGATGCCAGCCGCGGGGGCGCACCATGATCGTGGCCGGCCGCTCGTCGACGCGGTACCTCTTGCCGTTCCGGGTGAAGTCCAGCCGCCGCTCGATCGCGTCGAGCAGGGTGAGCTGTCCGCCGACGACGTTCTCCCAGCGGGGAGAGGTGGCGTCCTCGAAGTCCGCCATCCACACCCGCGCACCGGAGTTGAGCGCGTTGACGGCCATGCGCGGCTGCGGCGGGCCGGTGATCTCGACGCGGCGGTCGGTCAGTCCGGGCGCGGGCCCGGCGACCCGCCACCCGGAATCCTCGCGTACGGCACGGGTGGCGACCGAGAAGTCCAGCGCACAGCCGGAGGCCAGACGCAGGGCGCGGCGGCGGCGCTCGGCCAGCAGAGCGGTGCGGCGTGCGGAGAAGGCCGCGTCCAGGCGGCCGATGAAGTCCAGCGCGCCGGGGGTGAGGATCTCCTCGAAGCGTTCGCCGGGAGGGCCGGTCACCTCGACGTGGTGAGTGGGGGATGCGACGGACATGCGGGTCTCCTGAACAGGTCTGCTGGGGACTGCCGTTGGGGAAGGAGCGGTGAGGGGACGGGGGCGCGCCCCCTCACCGCTCCGGGCCGGTGCCGCCGGTGCCGGGACGGTCGTCCGTCCGTCCCGCACGGGCCTCTACGTGAACTGCTGTTCCTCGGTCGAGCCGCGCAGCGCGGTGGTCTCTCCCGCCGGATTCACGGCGGTGCTGACGAGGTCGAAATAGCCGGTGCCGACCTCGCGCTGGTGCCTGACGGCGGTGAAGCCGTCCTTCTGCGACGCGAACTCCCGCTCCTGGAGCTCGACATACGCGGTCATGCCGTGGTCGGCGTAGCCGCGGGCGAGGTCGAACATCCCGTGGTTGAGGGAGTGGAAGCCGGCGAGGGTGATGAACTGGAAGCGGTAGCCCATGGCGGCCAGCTCCCGCTGGAACTTCGCGATCTGGCCGTCGTCCAGGGCCGACTTCCAGTTGAAGGACGGCGAGCAGTTGTAGGCCAGCATCTGGTCCGGGTAGCGGGCGTGGACCGCCTCGGCGAACTCCCGTGCCTGCTCCAGGTCCGGCGTGCCCGTCTCCATCCACAGCAGGTCCGCGTACGGGGCGTAGGCCAGGCCGCGGGCGATGACCGGTTCCATGCCGGGCCCGACCCGGTAGAAGCCCTCCGCGGTGCGCTCGCCGGTGGTGAAGCGCGCGTCCTGCTCGTCGACGTCGCTGGTGAGGAGGTTGGCCGCCAGCGCGTCCGTACGGGCCACGATCACGGTGGGGACGTCGGCGATGTCGGCCGCCAGCCGGGCGGCGTTGAGGGTGCGCACATGCTGGGAGGTGGGGACCAGCACCTTGCCGCCCAGGTGCCCGCACTTCTTCTCGGAGGCGAGCTGGTCCTCGTAGTGGATGCCCGCCGCGCCCGCCTCGATCAGCGCCTTGGTCAGTTCGAAGGCGTTGAGCGGGCCGCCGAAGCCGGCCTCCGCGTCGGCGACGACGGGGGCGAGCCAGTCGGTGGTGTCGCCCGCGTCCTCGGCCGTGGCGATCTGGTCGGCGCGCAGCAGGGCGTTGTTGACCCGACGCACCACGGACGGCACGGAGTTGGCGGGGTAGAGGCTCTGGTCCGGGTAGGTCTGCCCGGCCTGGTTGGCGTCGGCCGCGACCTGCCAGCCCGAGAGGTAGATCGCCTGGAGCCCGGCCTTGACCATCTGCACGGCCTGGCCGCCCGTGAGCGCGCCCAGCGCGTGGATGTAGTCCCGCTCGTGCAGTTGCCGCCACAGCCGCTCGGCGCCGCGGCGGGCGAGCGTGTGCTCCTCCCGGACGCTGCCCGAGAGCCGGACCACGTCCTGTGCGGTGTAGGTGCGTTCGGTGTTCTTCCAGCGCGGGTCGCTCGCCCACCGCTGTGCCAACTGCTCGGCCGTCGTCCCTGTGTCCGCCATGAACCTCTCCCGGGTCGTATCGAGTCGTGCGAAGAATGCAAAGGGAGTGCACTGGGTGACACTCCTTCGGGTGCAGCTGATCGGCCCCGTCCGGATTCCTGAGACGATGTGTCCGGACGGGAAGGGCCCGAACCGACCGGGATCTCCGATGTCAAGGCCTTATCGTGCCCGGTTCTCGCGGTACGGGCACCGGGTGGCCGACCAGCCGCAGAACCCAGAATGGAAGTGGCACCGAGTGCCGTCCATGGTGGCCCGAAGCCAATTTCTGCGAATCTTCCGTACCGGCTTTGCCAAGGTTGCCAACGCTGGGTGCGTAGGATGAGCGCCGACCTGGTGCGCGGAGACGTGTACACGGAGACCTCGTACACGGAGGGGAAGGCGGCGTGATGAGCAAGACGTACGCCGGCACGCGCCTGCGCCGGCTCCGGGAGGAGCGGCGGCTCAGCCAGGCCGCGCTGGCCCGGCAGTTGGAGATCTCCCCGAGCTATCTGAACCAGATGGAGCACGACTCCCGGCCCCTGACCGTGCCCGTGCTGCTGCGGCTGACCGAGACCTTCGGAGTGGACCCGGGGTTCTTCTCCGAGCGCGACACCACACGGCTCGTGGCGGACCTGCGGGACGTGCTGGCCGACGAGGTCGCGGACGCCCGGGTCTCCCCGTCCGATCTCGCGGAGCTCGCCTCACGCCAACCCGCGGTCGCCGAGGTCCTGTTGGGACTGGGCCGCCGCGCCCACTCCCTGACCGAGCGGCTGGAGCAGCTCCGGCCGCGGGACGGAGCGGGCCACGACGTCACGGGACGCGGCCCGCACGAGGAGATCCGCGAGTTCTTCTACCGCCGGCAGAACTATCTGCACGACGTCGACCTCGCCGCCGAGGAGCTGGCCGCGGAGACCGGCGTACGGCCCGGAGAGGTACGGCAGGCGCTGGCGGCACGACTGACCGGGCGGCACGGCGTGCGCGTCGTCTCCGACGGTGACGAACCGCACCGCTACGACCCGGCGCAGCGCGTCCTGCATCTCTCGCCGCGGCTGCGCCCCGGGCAGCAGGCCTTCCGCATGGCGACGCAGCTCGCGCTGCTGGAGCACGACGGGCTGCTCAGCTCGCAGGCGTCCGAGGACTACGAAGAGGGCTCCGCCGCCTGGCCGTTGGCCCGCATCGGGATCGCCAACTACTTCGCGGGCGCGCTGATCCTGCCCTACCGCGCCTTCCACGCCGCGGCCGAGCAGGTGCGGTACGACATCGAGCGGCTCACCGACCGCTTCGCCCTCGGGTACGAGACGGTGTGCCACCGGCTGAGCACCTTGCAGCGCCCGCGGCTGCGCGGGGTGCCGTTCTCCTTCGTACGGGTGGACCGTGCGGGCAACATGTCCAAGCGGCAGTCGGCGACGGGCTTCCACTTCTCCCGCGCGGGCGGCACCTGCCCGCTGTGGAACGTTTACGAGGCCTTCTCCTCACCGGGCCGCATCCACGTCCAGATCGCCGAAATGCCCGACGGGCACCGCTACTTGTGGACCGCCCGCACCGTCACCCGGCACGGCGGCGGCTGGGGCGAGCCGGGCAAGACCTTCGCCGTCGGGCTCGGCTGCGAGATCCGGCACGCCGGCCGGCTGGTGTACTCCGACGGTCTGGACCTCGGCAGCAACGCCGCCGTCACCCCGATCGGCATGGGATGCCGCATCTGCGAGCGTGTGGGCTGTCCGCAGCGCGCGGCGCCGCCGCTGGGGCGGCAGTTGGCGGTGGACGAGAACAGCACGACCTTCGTGCCGTATCCGGTACGGCCGGAGCACTGATACGGCCGGAACACCGTCGAGCCGTCGGGCGGCCCGCGCGACGGACCGGTTCCGGGAGGCGAGGCGCCCCGGAACGCGGCCGGCCGCCGCGCGGACGGGCAACGGCAGGGCGCTGCACGGGCTACATGGCGGTCCAGGTGAAGGCGACGTCGTCCCCGGCGGACAGCTTGTGCTGGCAGCCGCCGACGGAGGTGGCCTCGCCGTTGACGGAGATGTTCCAGTAGGCGTCGGCGGTCTGGGCGTCGCCGTCGATCGTGGTCACGAAGTAGTCCTCGTAGGAGGCGTACCAGGTGCCGTCCCAGGTGAAGTCCGCCGCCTGCGCCGCGTCGTCGAGCGCGGCGGTGGGCGTGGCGCCGGCGGAGGAGTTCGCGCCGTTGTTGGTGCCGTCGCACTTGTGCTCGCCGCCGGTGGCGGCGCTGACCGTGTGCCCGGTCGTCTTCAGGTCCTTGTCGTAGACGGCGCCGTCCGGGCCGGTGACGGTGAGATGCACCGTGACGGCGGCGGCGGTCTGCGGCGTACGGGCCTCGGCGGCGGCCGGTGCCGCCACGGTCAGCGCGAGGCCCAGGACCGAGGCGGCCACCGGAAGCTGAACGAGTCTTCGTCGCATTGCTGAACTCCTTGTCGTGGAACGCCCGTTGAGGGCGGTGAACGGGGTGGGGCAAAGAACTCGGCGGCGGGGCCGGTCAGGCCGGGCGCCTACGGCGCCGCTCCAGTACGAGTGCGGTGCCGCCGGCCAGAAGAGCCGCGGAGACACCGGCGGCGGGCAGGACGGCGGTGCCGCTGGAGGCGAGGTTTCCGTCCGGGGTCTCACCGTCCGCACCGCCGGCGGTGCCCGAACTGCCGCCGTCCGCACCGGCGTTCGCCGTCCCGG
>NZ_LJGW01000070.1 GCF_001751255.1 Streptomyces nanshensis
AGTGGACCTGCCCGGCGGGCCCGGGACCGCGCAGGCCCCCGCCGGTGCGGAGGCCGACGCCGCGCTGCGCGAACGCGTGCTGAAGCTGCCGCCCGAGCGGCGGCACGACGCCGTGCTGGAGGTGGTCCGCACGCTGGCCGCCGGGGTGCTCGGACAGCAGGACCTCGACGCGGTGCGCGGCGAACGCCCCTTCCGGGACCTCGGGTTCGACTCACTCGCCGTGGTCGAACTGCGTAACCGGCTGGGAGCCGCCACCGGCCTGAGCCTTGCCTCGACCCTCGTCTACGACCACCCCACACCGGACGACCTCGCCACGCACGTCCTCGGACAGCTCGCCCCCGAAGACGAAAGCGGCGACGGCGGGGAGGAGGCCCGCATCCGCGAACTGCTGGCGGCCGTGCCGCTCACGCAGCTCCGGGAGATCGGCGTACTGGAGCCACTGCTCCAACTCGCCGACGGCAACGGCACATCCGGTGCACCCGCGCCGGAGGACGGCAGCAGCTCGATCGATTCGATGGCCGTGGACGACCTGGTGCAAGCCGCACTCGAGGGTCCCCACACGTCGCAGGAATGACGGAGCAGAGCGATGAACACCCCCAGCGAAAAGGTCGTCGAGGCGCTCCGCGCCGCGCTGAAGGAGACCGAGCGGCTGCGGTCGCAGAACCGGCGGCTGGTCTCCGCCGCCACCGAACCGGTCGCCATCGTCGGCATGGCCTGCCGCTACCCCGGCGACGTGCTCTGTCCGGAAGACCTGTGGGAGCTGGTGGCCTCCGGCTCCGACGGCATCACCGAACTGCCCACCGACCGGGGCTGGGACGTCGAGGCCCTCTACGGCAGCGGAGTCGACGAACGCGGCACCAGCCTCAGCCTCCGCGGCGGATTCCTGCGCGGAGTCGCCGACTTCGACCCGGGCCTCTTCGGCATCTCCCCGCGTGAGGCGCTGACCATGGACCCGCAGCAGCGGCTGCTGCTGGAGTCGTCCTGGGAGGTCGTGGAACGGGCAGGCATCGACGCCTCGGCGCTGCGCGGCTCCCGCACCGGCGTGTTCGTCGGCACCAACGGGCAGGACTACGCCCACCTGCTGATCCGGTCCGTCTCCGACGCCACCGGCGACATCGGCACCGGCATCGCCGCCAGCGCCGAATCGGGCCGCATCGCCTACGAGTTGGGCCTCGAAGGGCCGTCCGTCACCGTCGACACGGCCTGCTCGTCGTCGCTCGTGGCAATGCATCTGGCCGCTCAGGCGCTGCGCAGCGGAGAATGCTCACTTGCACTCGCCGGCGGCGTCAACGTCATGGCCACCCCCGGCTCGCTGGTGGAGTTCAGCCGCCAGGGCGGACTCGCCCGCGACGGCCGCTGCAAGGCGTTCGCGGACGCCGCCGACGGCACCGGATGGTCCGAGGGCGTAGGCGTGCTGCTGCTGGAGAAGCTCTCCGACGCCCGCCGCAACGGACGCCGGGTGCTCGCGGTGCTGCGGGGCAGCGCCGTCAACTCCGACGGCGCCTCGAACGGCTTCACCGCGCCCAACGGCCGCGCACAGCAGCGCGTCATCCGGCAGGCACTGGAACGGGCGGGCCTCGACGTGTCCGAGGTCGACGCCGTGGAGGCACACGGCACCGGCACCCCGCTGGGCGACCCGATCGAGGCGCACAGCCTCCTCGCCACCTACGGGCAGGACCGGCAGCACCCGCTCTACCTCGGGTCGGTCAAGTCCAACATCGGGCACACCCAGGCCGCCGCCGGCGTCGCCGGGGTCATCAAGATGGTCATGGCGATGCGTCACGGCGAACTGCCCCGCACCCTGCACGTCGACGCACCCAGCTCACACGTCGACTGGTCCTCCGGCGCCCTGGAGCTGCTCACCGAACAGACCGGCTGGCCCGCCGCGGCACACCCGCGACGTGCCGCCGTCTCCTCCTTCGGCGTCAGCGGCACCAACGCCCACGTCATCGTCGAACAGGCCCCCGAGCACGAACAGCCGGACGAGGCCGTGCCCGCAGCCGGGACCGGAGACGCACACCGCGACGAGGCAGCCGCACACGAGTCCGCGCGGCATCCCGCCGTCCTGCCCTGGGTGCTCTCCGCCAGGAGCGAGGCGGCACTGCGCGACCAGGCCGCGGCCCTGGCCGGCTGGCTGACGGACCACCCCGGGCAACGGCCGGCTGACGTGGCGCTGTCGCTGGCCACCGAGCGCACCCGCTTCGAGCACCGGCTCGCCCTCGTCGCACCGGCGGACACGGCGCCGCGCGACACCCTCACCGACTGGCTCTCCGGGGGCACCGCACCCGGTGCGTACGCGGGCAGCGCCGAGTCGCGGGCGAGGACCGCGTTCGTCTTCTCGGGGCAGGGGAGTCAGCGTCTGGGGATGGGGCGGGAGTTGTACGGGTGTTTTCCCGTTTTCGCGGAGGCGTTGGACGGGGTGCTGGGGCATCTGGATCCGGGTGTGCGTGAGGTGATGTGGGGTGGTGAGCCGGGGCGGTTGGGGCGTACGGGTTGGGCTCAGCCTGCGTTGTTCGCGTTGGAGGTGGCGCTGTTCCGGTTGGTGGAGTCGTGGGGGGTGCGTGCGGACTTCGTCGCGGGGCATTCGGTGGGGGAGGTCGCGGCGGCTCATGTGGCCGGGGTCTTCTCCCTCGAGGATGCCTGTCAACTGGTGTCGGCGCGTGCGCGGTTGATGGAGGCGCTGCCCGACGGCGGCGCCATGACCGCCCTCCAGGCCACCGAGGCCGAAGTGACGCCGCTGCTGACGGGGCCGGTGTCCCTCGCCGCCGTCAACGGACCCGAGTCGGTGGTCGTCTCCGGCCGTGCGGAGGACGTCGAGGAGATCCGCGTCCACTTCGACGGCCTCGGCCGCCGCACCAGCCGGCTGAGCGTCTCGCACGCCTTCCACTCGCCGCTGATGGAGCCGATGCTCGCGGACTTCCGCGCCGCGGCCGAAGGACTGTCGTACCGCGAGCCCTCCCTGCAAGTGGTCTGCGACCTCACCGGTGACCTCGCCGACGGCGGCGAACTGTGCACGCCCGAGTACTGGGTACGCCACGTGCGCGATGCCGTCCGCTTCGGCGACGTACTGAACACCCTGGAACGCGAGGGCGTGGACGCCGTCGTCGAACTCGGCCCGGACGGCGCCCTGTCGGCGATGGCCGCGAGCACACTGCCCCGGGCGGCCGCCGTGCCGCTGCTCCACAAGGACCGCGGCGAGGAGACCGCGCTGCTGACCGCCCTGGCGCGGCTGCACGCCGGCGGAGTCCCCGTGGACTGGACACCCGCCTTCGAGGGGACCGGCGCCCGCAGCACCGACGTGCCCACCTACGCCTTCCAGCACCGGCGTTTCTGGCCCTCCGGCACCGTCGGCGCCGCTCCCGTGCCGGGCGGCGACGGCCACCCGCTGCTGGCGTCCACCACGCCCGTCGCCGGCTCCGCCGAACTCATCCTCACCGGCAGGCTGTCCCTGGCCACCCACCCGTGGCTCGCGGAGCTGCGGGCCGGCGGCACCGCGCGCTTCCCCGACGCCGGTTTCGTGGAACTGGTGCTGCGCGCCGCCGACGGCATCGGCTGCGAGCGCGTCGGGGAACTCACCGTCACCGAACCGCTGGCACTGCCGGAGACCGGTGCCGTCGAGACCCAGGTACGCGTGGGCGAACCGGACGACGACGCCTCGCGGGACGTGCGAGTCTTCTCCCGCCGCGCCGGAGCGCCGGAGGCCGGATGGACCCTGCACGCCGCCGGCCGCCTCGCCGCCGCGGACCGGCCGGAAGAGCCCGCGGATGAGAGCTTCGAGACGGACGTGTGGCCGCCCCGCGGCGCCACCGTCGTCGAACTCGGCTCCCTCGACGACGACTTCGGCGGCCTCGTCCGCGGGCCCGTCTTCCGGGGCGTACGGGCCGCATGGTCGCGCGGCCGGGAACTCTTCGCCGAAGTGGCGCTGCCCGAAGACGTCGAGGACGGCGCCGCGTTCGGCGTCCACCCGGCGCTGCTGGACTCCGCGCTGCACGCCGCGCGGCTCCTCCCCGGGGCCGGGACGCCGCCGGCCGCGCCCCTGACGCCGGCGGCATGGGAAGAGGTGCGTCTCGAGGCCTCCGGCGCCTCCGTGCTGCGCGTACGGCTGCGCGCGGAGGAGGAGTCCGTCCGCCTCGACGCCTCGGACGTCGAGGGCACCCCCGTGCTGTGCGCCCGCACCGTCACGCTGCGGCCGCTGACCGTCCCCTCGCACACGGAGACCGCCGGCGGCTCCGACTCCCTCTTCCGGGTCCGCTGGACCGACCACCCCGCCGGGCCCGCGGCAGCCCGTGCCTCCACCGCCGCAGCGGGGGGAGCCGACGCCGCGAGTCCCGAAGAGGCGGGCGACACCGAGGTGTTGAGGCTGATCGGCGACGACGCCCTCAGCCTCGGCCTGCCGCCCGCCGACACCGCGGGTCCGGCACCTCGGGTCGCCGTCGCACCCGTCACCGGCGGCACCGCGGACGGCACAGCAGACGCCGCCGCGTGCGCACACGCCCTCACCGGCCGCACCCTCGAACTGCTTCAGGAATGGCTCACCGACCCCCGCTACGCCTACTCCCGGCTGCTGATCGTCACTCGCGGCGCCGCCGCCGACGACGGAGAGGCCGTCACCGACCCGGCCGCCGCCGCGGTATGGGGACTGGTGCGTTCCGCCCAGTCGGAGAATCCCGGACGCTTTCTCCTCGCCGACATCGACGAGACCCCCGAGTCCACCGCCGCACTGACCCGCCTCCCCGCCCTGCTGGACGAGGGGGAGACCCAGGCCGTCGTACGCGAGGGGCGGATACGCCTCGCCCGCCTCGACCCCGCACCCGCACCCGCATCCGGTGCGGAAGGCACCGGCCCGGCACCCGCCGCGGACGGCGTGGGCTCCGTGCCGTGGAGCGAAGCCGGCACCGTGCTGGTGACCGGCGGCACCGGCGGGCTCGGCGCGCTCGTCGCCCGCCATCTGGCGTCGCGGCACGGCGTTCAGGACCTGCTGCTGGTCTCCCGCCGCGGCCGGGACGCCGAAGGCACCGCCGAACTGACCGCGGAACTCGCCCGGTCGGGAGCCCGTGCCGAGATCGCCGCGTGCGACGTGGCCGACCGCGAAGCCCTCGCGGCCCTCCTCGCGGAACACAGCGTCGGCGCCGTGGTGCATGCGGCGGGTGTGCTGGATGACGGTGTGGTGGGTTCGTTGACGGTGGAGCGTGTGGGGGGTGTGCTGCGTCCGAAGGTGGACGGTGCGTGGAATCTGCATGAGTTGACGCGGGGCTGTGGTCTGTCGGCGTTCGTGGTGTTCTCGTCTGTTTCGGGTGTGGTGGGGGCCGCGGGTCAGGGGGGTTATGCGGCGGCGAACGCGTTCTTGGACGGGTTGGCGTCGTTGCGGCGTGCTGCGGGGCTGCCCGCGGTGTCGTTGGCGTGGGGTGCGTGGTCGCCGGAGGCGTCGGGCATGACCAGCACCCTCGACGAGGGCGGACTGCGCCGTGTCACGGCGGCCGGCGCCCCGCTGCTCACCGCCGAGCAGGGCCTCTCGCTCTTCGACGCCGCCACCTCACACCCCGCCGAACCCCTCCTCGTGCCGCTCGCACCCGGTGCCGGAGCGCCCGGCGCCGCCGCTCCCGAGGACGTTCCCGCCATCCTGCGCGACCTCGTACGCACCGGGCGCCGCCGCGCCGCGAGCGGCCGTGGAGCGACTCCCACCCAAGCCGCCGCCCGGCTCGCCGAACTGTCCGAGGGCGAGAGGCAGCGCCACCTCCTCGACGTGGTACGCCGTGAGGCCGCCCGCGTCCTCGGCCACGACTCGACCGAACCGGTCGGCGCCGAACGGGAGTTCCGCGGGCTCGGCTTCGACTCTCTGACGGCGATCGAGCTGCGCAACCGGCTGGAGAAGGCCACCGGGCTCAGCCTTCCGGCGACACTCGTCTTCGACTACCCCACGCCGAGCGTCCTGGCCGCCCACCTCCTCACCGAACTCCTCGGCACCGGCGACGAGGCGCACACCCCCGAGACACACACCCCCGGTACGGAAGAGCCACTGGCCATCGTCGGCATGAGCTGCCGCTTCCCCGGCGGCGTCACCTCGCCCGAGGACCTGTGGCGCCTCCTCGACGACGGCGGCGACGCCATCTCGCCCTTCCCCACCGACCGCGGCTGGGAGGAGAGCGCTCTGGCGGGCGACGGCACCGCCGAAGGCGGATTCCTGCGCGGGGCCGCCCAGTTCGACCCGGGTTTCTTCGGCATCTCGCCGCGCGAGGCCCTTGCGATGGACCCGCAGCAGCGTCACCTGCTGGAGGTCTCCTGGGAGGCCGTCGAACGCGCGGGCCTGAGCGCCGACCGGCTGCGCGGCTCCCGCACCGGCGTGTTCGTCGGCACCAACGGGCAGGACTACACGCATCTGGTGCTGCGCGCAGGCGGCGACATCGAGGGCCACGCCAGCACCGGTCTCGCCGCGGCCGTCATCTCCGGACGCCTCTCCTACACCTTCGGCTTCGAGGGGCCCGCACTCACCGTCGACACCGCCTGCTCCTCGTCCCTGGTCGCCCTGCACCTGGCGGGGCAGGCCCTCAACCGCGGGGAGTGCTCCCTCGCGCTCGTCGGCGGCGTCACCGTGATGTCCACGCCGATGAACTTCGCCGGGTTCAACGCACAGGGCGGCCTGTCGCCCGACGGGCGCTGCCGCGCCTTCTCCGACGACGCCGACGGGACCGGCTGGTCCGAAGGCGTCGGCGTGCTCGTGGTCGAACGCCTCTCCGACGCCCGCCGCAACAAGCGCCGCATCCTGGGCGTGGTGCGCGGGTCCGCCGTCAACCAGGACGGCGCCTCCAACGGGCTCACCGCGCCCAATGGCCCCTCCCAGCAGCGCGTCATACGGCAGGCGCTCGCCGACGCCGGACTCGAACCGTCCGACGTCGACGCCGTCGAAGCGCACGGCACCGGCACCACCCTCGGCGACCCCATCGAGGCCCAGGCGCTGCTGGCCACCTACGGCAAGGACCGGGACTCCCGGCGGCCACTGCTCGTCGGCACCGTGAAGTCGAACCTGGGCCACACCCAGGCGGCCGCCGGGGTCGCGGGCGTCATCAAGACCGTTCTCGCCCTCGCACATCCCGAACTCCCCAAAACCCTCCACGTGACCGCCCCCTCCTCACATGTGGACTGGTCCCCGGGCACCGTCGAACTGCTCGCGGAGCGCGCGCCCTGGCCCGAGACGGGGCGGCCCCGCCGAGCAGGCGTCTCCTCCTTCGGCCTCAGCGGAACCAACGCCCACGTCATCATCGAACAGCCGCCGGAACCGGACCCCGAGGCCGAAGGGGAGGAGACCCGTTCCCTGCGGCCCTCCGTGGTGCCCTGGCCCGTCTCCGCCAAGTCGGCCGAAGCACTCGACGAGCAGGTGGCACGGCTCCGCGCCCTCGCCGAGGACGCGCCCTCACCCGTGGACGTCGGCCACTCCCTCGTCACCTCCCGCGCCGTCTTCGACCACCGGGCGGTGCTGCTCACCGGCGACGACGGCGTCGTCGAGGCCGCCCGCGGAGCGGCGGCCGAACGCTCCCTCGCCGTGCTCTTCTCCGGCCAGGGCGCTCAACGCCTCGGCATGGGACGGGAGTTGTACGGACGCTTCCCGGTCTACGCGCAGGCCCTCGACGAAGTGCTCCGCCACCTCGACCCGGCCGTGCGGGAGGTGATGTGGGGTGAGGACGCCGCGGCGCTGAACGACACCGGCACGGCGCAGCCCGCCCTCTTCGCGACCGGCGTCGCCCAGTTCCGGCTGGCCGAATCCTTCGGCGTCCGGCCCCAGTTCGTCGGCGGTCACTCCGTCGGCGAGATCACCGCCCTGCACGTGGCCGGCGGACTGTCCCTGGCGGACGCGTGCACGCTGGTCTCGGCACGTGCCCGGTTGATGAGCGCGCTGCGGCCCGGCGGCGCCATGGCCGCGGTGCAGGCGAGCGAGGCGGAGATCGCGCCCCTGCTGGAGGGCCTGGAGAGCGAGGCGGCGATCGCCGCCGTCAACGCACCCACGTCCGTCGTCGTCTCCGGGACGGAGGCGGCCGTCGAGCACGTCTGCGCCCGCCTGCGGTCCGAAGGACGAAGGACGTCCCGGCTCCAGGTCTCGCACGCTTTCCACTCGCCGCTGATGGACCCCGTGCTCGAGGAATTCCGGGCCGTCGTCGCCGAGTTGACCTTCCGGCCCGCCTCGCTGCCGGTCGTCTCCAACCTCACGGGCCGCATCGCCGCCGACGCCCTGCTCGCCGACCCCGACTACTGGGTACGGCACATGCGCGGCACGGTGCGCTTCGCGGACGGCGTCACCGCACTCCACGAACAGGGCGCCGACGCCCTCCTCGAACTCGGCCCGGACAGCGTGCTGTGCACCCCGGCATGTGAGTCGCTGCCCGAGCACACCCCCGTCGTCCCGGCATCGCGAAAGGACCGCGGGGAGGAGAGCGCACTGCTCACGGCTCTGGCGCGGCTGCACACCTCAGGTGTGACCGTCGACTGGACACCGGCGTTCGAGGGCACCGGCGCCCGCATGACGGACCTGCCCACCTACCCCTTCCAGCACCAGCGGTACTGGCCCGAGACGCGCACATCCCAGGCTCCCCAGCAGGACCCGGTGGACGCCGCCTTCTGGCAGGCCGTCGAACGAGAAGACCTCGAATCCCTCGCCGCCACACTGGAGTTGGACGACGAGACGGTCTCCACCGTCGCACCGGTCCTCTCCGCCTATCGCGGCCGCCGCCGCACACAGGCCGTCCTCGACTCCCTGCTCTACCGCGAGACGTGGGAGCCCCTGACCGGACGCGTCACGCCCGCCGCTCCGGGGCGGTGGCTCGTCGTGATGCCCGTCGGCCTCTCCGACGACGAGTGGGTCACCGAAGTGGTCTCCGCCCTCGGCCCGGACGTCGAGCAGATCGAGGTCATGGGCGACCGCGACCGCATGAGCGGCCAGCTCGACGCCCTCTCCGGCACCGGTTTCACCGGCGTACTGTCCCTGCTGGGCCTCGTCGAGGCCCCCGACCCGCTGGCGGCGCCCGCACCCGCGGGACTCGCCTGGACGCTCGCTCTCGTACAGGCCCTCGGAGACGCCGGTATCGACGCCCCGCTGTGGGCCGTGACCAGGGGAGCCGTCTCCACCGGACGCAACGACCGGGTGGAGAGCCCCTGGCAGGCCGGCGTGTGGGGCCTGGGCCGGGTCGCCGCACTCGAACACCCCGAACGCTGGGGCGGCCTGGTCGACCTGCCCCAGGCGCTGGACCACCGCGTCACCAAGCGGCTGACGTCCGCACTGACCTCCGACTCCGGAGAGGACCAGATCGCCGTACGCGCCTCCGGCCTCTTCGGGCGGCGCCTGACGCCCGCGGCACGCGGCGCCGCCTCCGACGAACGCCCCCTGACCGGGACCGTGCTGATCACCGGAGGCACCGGAGCCCTCGGCGCTCATGTCGCCCGCGACCTGGCGCGCAACGGAGCCGAGCGGCTGCTCCTGCTGAGCAGGCGCGGCCCCGACGCACCGGGCGCCGGCGAACTCCGCGAAGAACTCGCCCGGTTCGGCACCGACGTCAGCATCCAGGCCTGCGACGTATCCGACCGTGACAGCCTCACCGCCGTCCTCACCGCCGTCCCCGAGGACCAGCCCGTGACCGGTGTCGTGCACACCGCCGGCGTCCTCGACGACGGCGTGCTCGAAGGTCTCTCGCCGGAGCAGTTCACCGAGGTCTTCCAGAGCAAGGTCGTCTCCGCCATGCTCCTCGACGAGCTGACCCGCAAGAAGGACCTGTCCGCCTTCGTGCTCTTCTCCTCGGTGGCCGGCTCCGTCGGCAACCCGGGGCAGGCCAACTACGCGGCGGCCAACGCCGTCCTGGACGCCGTGGCCCACACCCGCCGCGCGCAGGGTCTTCCCGCCACATCCATCGCCTGGGGCGCCTGGTCGGGCGACGGCATGGCCGGCGACTCCCGGGCCGGCGACGCCATGCGGCGCAGCGGCGCCTCCGCGCTCGACCCCGAACTCGCCGTCTCCGCCCTGTGGCAGCTCACCGCCGACACCCCGGCCACCGCCGTCGCCGCCGACTTGCGCCAGCCCGCGCTGCTCAACGCTCTGCTCAGCCTGCGCCCGGCTCCTCTGCTGTCGGCACTGCCCGAGGCCCGACGCGTCATCGACGAGGTGGAGACCGCCCGCAGGGAGGCGGAGTCCGCAGCGTCCGACTTCCACCGGACGCTGCGCTCCCTCCCGGAGGACGCCCGCTTCGATCCCGTACTGGACCTGGTACGCACGCAGGCCGCGGCAGTGCTCGGCCACGCCGGGAAGGAGGCCGTCAGTCCCGACAAGGCCTTCCGCGACCTGGGCTTCGACTCCCTCACCGCGATGGAGCTGCGTAACCAGCTCGCTGCCGTGACCGGCCTCGCCCTGCCGGCCGGCCTCGTCTTCGACTACCCGACCCCGACGTCCCTGGCCGGGCACCTGCTCGACCGGCTCGTCGGCGAGACGGCCGGCCCCGCGCCCGAGGACTCGGACGTCGCGCCGGCATGGACCGAGAACGACGCCATCGCCGTCGTGGCCACCGCCTGCCGCTTCCCCGGCGGCATCTCCTCCCCGGAGGATCTGTGGCGGCTGCTGACCGAAGAGCGCGACGCCATCGGGGAGTTCCCCACCGACCGAGGCTGGGACACCGGTCAGCTCGACAGCACCACGGTGCGCGGCGGCTTCCTGGAGGGCGTCGCCGATTTCGACGCCGGTTTCTTCGGGATCTCGCCGCGTGAGGCGGTGGCAATGGATCCGCAGCAGCGTCTGCTGCTGGAGACGAGCTGGGAGGCGATCGAGCGGGCGGGTATCGACCCGGTCGCGCTGCGCGGTTCGCGCACCGGCGCCTTCGTCGGCACCAACGGGCAGGACTACCAGCACGTCGTCATGGCGGCCCGTGACGATCTGGAGGGCCACGCCGGCACAGGACTCGCCGCGAGCGTCATCTCGGGGCGCCTGTCCTACACCCTCGGCCTCGAAGGCCCCGCCGCCACCGTCGACACCGCCTGCTCGTCCGCACTCGTCGCCCTCCACTGGGCGGCGCAGGCGCTCCGCCAGGGCGAATGCTCCCTCGCCCTGGCGGGCGGCGTCACCGTCATGTCCACCCCCACCAGCTTCTCCGGCTTCTCCCGGCAGGGCGGTCTTGCCGCGGACGGCCGGTGCAAGGCGTTCGCGGAGGGTGCGGACGGTACGGCGTGGTCCGAGGGCGTGGGCGTGCTGGTGCTGGAGCGGTTGTCGGACGCCCGGCGCAACGGTCACAACGTCCTTGCGGTGGTGTGTGGTTCGGCGGTGAATCAGGACGGTGCGTCGAACGGTTTGACGGCGCCGAACGGTCCGTCGCAGCAGCGGGTGATCCGGCAGGCGTTGGCGAGTGCGGGTCTGTCGGTCTCGGATGTGGATGCGGTGGAGGCGCACGGCACCGGGACGACGTTGGGTGATCCGATCGAGGCGCAGGCCCTGTTGGCGACGTACGGGCAGGAGCGCGAACGGCCGCTGCTGCTCGGCTCGGTGAAGTCGAATCTGGGTCATACGCAGGCTGCTGCGGGTGTCGCGGGTGTGATCAAGATGGTGGAGGCGCTGCGGCACGGTGAGTTGCCGCGCACGCTTCATGTGGACGCTCCGTCGTCGCATGTGGACTGGGATGCGGGTGCGGTCGAGCTGTTGACCGAGCGGACCTCGTGGCCGGAGGTGGACCGTGCGCGGCGTGCGGGGGTGTCGTCGTTCGGGATCAGCGGCACCAACGCCCACGTGATCCTGGAAGGTGCTTCGGCGGAGTCCGGTGCGACGACAGACGACGAGGGCGCAGCCGATGCTCAAGTCCCGCATGTCGTCCCCGTGTTGGCTTCAACGAAGTCGGCGGGGGCTCTGGACGGGCAGGTCGAGCGGCTGGGGGAGTGTGCTGCCGCGGGGCCTGCGCTGGATGTCGGTTTCTCGTCGGTGGTGTCGCGGTCGGTGTTCGAGCATCGTGCGGTGCTGCTGGCCTCGGACGAGGGTGTCGTCGAGGCTGCGCGGGGTGTGGCTTCTGCGGATCCGGGTGGTCTGGCGGTGGTCTTCTCGGGCCAGGGGTCTCAACGCCTGGGGATGGGCCGGGAGTTGTACGAGCGTTTCCCCGTCTTCGCCGAGGCTTTCGATGCGGTGCTGGCGCATCTGGACCCCCAGGTGCGGGAGGTCATGTGGGGTGGGGATGAGGGGCTGCTGAACCGTACGGGGTGGGCGCAGCCTGCTCTGTTCGCGATAGAGGTCGCGCTGTTCCGCCTCGCCTCCTCATGGGGCATCGAACCCGACTATCTGGCCGGGCACTCGATCGGTGAGATCGCGGCGGCGCATGTGGCCGGAGTCTTCTCCCTCGAAGACGCCTGTCAACTGGTGTCGGCGCGGGCGCGGTTGATGGAGGCCCTGCCCCAGGGCGGCGCCATGGTGGCGCTGCGGGCCCCGGAGGAAGAGGTCGCCCCCCTGCTGACGGAGGGCGTCTCGCTGGCGGCGGTCAACGGACCGGCCTCCGTGGTGATTTCGGGAGAGCGCACAGCCGTTGCCCGCGTGGCGGAGCGGTTCGGGAAGGCGACGTGGCTGCGCGTCTCGCACGCGTTCCACTCGCCGCTGATGGACCCCATGCTGGAGGACTTCCGCACCGCGATCCAGGACCTGACCTTCGAGGCCCCCGGCATTCCCGTGGTCTCGAACCTCACGGGACGCCTCGCGACGAGCGACGAACTGTCTTCGCCCGGGTACTGGGTGCGGCACGTACGCGATGCCGTCCGCTTCGCCGACGGCATCCGCACCCTGGAGGCCGAAGGCACGGACGTCTGCCTGGAGTTGGGCCCGGACGGCGTGCTCGCCGCCATGGCCGCGGAGTCCCTGTCGGACGCCGCGACCTCCCTCGCCGCCCAGCGCGCGGACCGGCCGGAGGAGACCGCCCTGGCACAGGCCCTGGCAGGGCTCCACGTCACCGGTCACCGCGTGCAGTGGCAGGGGTGGTTCGACGGCACCGGCGCCCGCCGTACCGGCCTGCCCACCTACGCCTTCGACCACGAGCGGTACTGGCCCGCCGTGCGCGGCAAGGGCCGCAGCGGCGACGTGCCGGGACTGGGCCTGTCCCCGGCCGAACACCCCCTGCTGGGCGCCGCGTTGAAGGTCGCGGGCTCCCACGAGGCCATGCTCACCGGACGGCTGTCCCTCTCGACGCACCCTTGGCTCGCGGACCACGTCGTCGGCGGCACCGTGCTCTTCCCCGGCACCGGCTTCCTCGAACTGGCCGTCCGCGCGGGAGACTTCACGGGATGCGGCCGGGTGGAGAATCTGACCTTGACCGCGCCGCTCGTCCTCGGCGAACGTGAGGCCGTCGACATCCAGGTGAGGGTCGGCGCCCCCGACGAGCAGGACCGCCGGCCGGTCGGCATCCACTCCCGGTCGGCGAACGCACCGGAGGGGGAGTGGACGCCACACGTCGAGGGCACCCTCCGCGCGGACGAACCGACGGCCGGCGAGGCCGCCGGGCAGTGGCCCCCGGAAGGCGCCGAGCAGATCGAACTGGACGGCTTCTACGACCGCCTGGCCGAGGACGGCGGACTCGCCTACGGTCCCCTCTTCCAGGGGCTGCACGGTGCGTGGCGCCGCGGAGACGACGTCTTCGTCGAGGCCGCGCTGCCCGAAGAGGCCGACGACGCCGCCGAGTTCGGGCTGCACCCCGCGCTGCTCGACTCCGCGCTGCACGCCATCGGACTCCTCGAAGACGCGGGGCAGGGGCTGCCCTTCGAATGGAGTGGTGTCTCCCTCCACGCCGCCGGAGCGTCCGTCCTGCGCGCACGGCTGCGCCGGACCGGCGCCGGAACCGTCAGCGTGACCGGCACGGACGTCGAGGGACGGCCGGTGATCTCGGTGGAGTCCCTGGCCGTGCGCGAGCCGTCGCCGGCGCAGGCCGCACCCGCCGCCGAGACCGCGGACGACTCGCTCTTCCGCGTCTCCTGGACGCCTGTGCAGACCGGTGACGAGACCGTCCCCGACGGCCCGTCCCCGGCCGTACTCGCCGCGGACGCCGTCACCGTGCTCGCAGACGACGGCATCGAACCGCCCGGAGTCGCAGTCGTACCGGTCGGCAGCGACGAGGAGGGGCCCGACGCCGTGCACGCCGAGACCCGCCGCGTGCTGCTGCTCCTCCAGGAAGCCCTCGAAGAGCCCCGACTCGCCCGCACCCGCCTGGTGTTCGCCACTCGCGGTGCCGTCGCCACCGACGGCGAGCCCGTGACCGACCTGTCCGCCGCGGCCGTCTGGGGCCTCGTACGCAGCGCGCAGGCTGAGAACCCCGGCCGTTTCCTGCTGGTCGACCTCGACACCGACGCGGAGGTCACACCTGCCCTGCTCACCACCGAAGAGCAGCAACTGGCCGTGCGCCACGGCTCCGTGTACGCGGCGCGCCTCACCCGACTCGCCGGTGGCCCCTCCCTCGTACCGCCGTCCGGCGTCCCCTGGCGGCTGAGCACCACCGGGAAGGACAGCCTCGACGACCTGACGCTGACCCCCTGCCCCGAGGTCCTCGAACCCCTCACCGGCAGGCAGGTCCGGGTCGCCGTGCGCGCCGCCGGGCTCAACTTCCGCGACGTGCTGAACGCGTTGGGCATGTACCCGGGCGAGGCCGGACTGTTCGGCGCGGAAGCCGCGGGTGTCGTCACCGCAACAGGCCCCGACGTGCGGGGACTTCACCCGGGCGACCGCGTCACCGGCATGCTCTTCGGCGGAATGGGCCCCGTGGGCGTCGTCGACGAGCGCTACCTCGTACGCATGCCCCGCGACTGGTCCTGGGAGGAAGCGGCGTCCGTACCGCTGGTCTTCCTCACCGCCTACTACGCGCTTCAGGACCTCGCCGGGGTGCGCGCGGGCGAGAAAGTCCTCGTCCACGCCGCGAGCGGCGGCGTCGGCATGGCCGCCGTCCAGCTCGCCCGCCACCTCGGCGCGGAGGTCTTCGCCACCGCCGGCGACGGCAAACGGCAGACCGTGCGAGACCTCGGCGTCCCCGACGATCACATCGCCTCCTCCCGCACCACCGACTTCGAAGAGATCTTCCGCGACGTCGCCAGCGAAGAAGGCATCGACGTCGTACTCAACGCCCTCGCCGGCGAGTTCGTCGACGCCTCCCTGCGCCTGCTCCGCCCCGGCGGACGCTTCCTGGAGATGGGCAAGACCGATCTGCGCGACCCCGGCGACCTGCCGCACGTGCACTACCGCGCTTTCGACCTCGGCACGGTCGACCCCGACCACGTCCAGCGGATGCTCGGCCACATCCTCGGCCTCTTCGACGAGGGGGCGCTGAGGGTGCTCCCCGTCACCGCCTGGGACGTGCGCCGCGCGCGCGAAGCCTTCCAGTACATGAGCCGCGCCCGCCATGTCGGGAAGATCGTCCTCACGACACCTCCGCCGCTCGACGAGGACGGCACGGTCCTGGTGACCGGAGGCACCGGCGGGCTCGGCGCGCTCGTCGCCCGTCACCTGGTGCAGTCGTGCGGGGTGCGGAGGCTGCTTCTGACGTCCCGAACCGGCTCTGCCGCCCCGGGTGCCGCGGAACTGCGCGACGAACTGCGCTCGTTGGGCGCCGCCGACGTCTCCGTCGCCGCGTGCGACGTGGCCGACCGCGAAGCCCTCTCCGGCGTACTCGCAGACGTACCACGTGAACATCCGCTGTGCGCCGTGGTGCATGCGGCGGGTGTGCTGGATGACGGTGTGGTGGGTTCGTTGACGGCGGAGCGTGTGGGGGGTGTGCTGCGTCCGAAGGTGGACGGTGCGTGGAATCTGCATGAGTTGACGCGGGGCTGTGGTCTGTCGGCGTTCGTGGTGTTCTCGTCTGTTTCGGGTGTGGTGGGGGCCGCGGGTCAGGGGGGTTATGCGGCGGCGAACGCGTTCTTGGACGGGTTGGCGTCGTTGCGGCGTGCTGCGGGGCTGCCCGCGGTGTCGTTGGCGTGGGGTGCGTGGTCGCCGGAGGCGTCGGGCATGACCAGCACCCTCGACGAGGCCGCAGTCGAACGCCTCGAACGCTCCAACATGCCACCGCTGTCCGTGGAACAAGGGCTCGCCCTCTTCGACGCCGCCACCGGCGTGGACGAGCCCCTTGTGGTGCCCGCCCGCATCCGCACCGGCACCATGACCGGCGCTTCTGCCGGCTTCGTACCGCCGATCCTCCGGTCCCTGCTGCGCTCCGGACGCCGAACGGCCGCAGCCGGAGCACGTCCAGGCGTCCTCAGCGATCTGCGGGCGATGCGCCCCGCGGAACGCGAAAAGCACCTCACGCAGCTCGTCCGCGCCGAGGCCGCGAAGGTACTGGGCCACGCCGGCTTCGAGTCCGTCGACGCGGAACGGGAGTTCCGCGGGCTCGGATTCGACTCCCTGACCGCCGTCGAGCTGCGCAACCGGCTCGGCTCCGCCACCGGCCTCACCCTTCCCGCCACCCTCGTCTTCGACTACCCGACACCGAGGCTCCTCGCAGGGCATCTGTTCGAAGAACTCTCCGGCGAGAGCGACACGGAGAGCGCCGAGGCGCTGCCCGCCCGGCGCGACGCGGACGATCCCGTGGTCGTCGTCGGCATGAGCTGCCGCTTCCCCGGCGGCATCTCCTCCCCGGAGGACCTGTGGCGGCTGCTGACCGAAGAGCGCGACGCCATCGGGGAGTTCCCCACCGACCGCGGCTGGGACCTGGCGAGCCTGCTCGGCGACGGACCCGGCAACAGCATCACCGCGGAAGGCGGCTTCCTGGAGGGCGTCGCCGATTTCGACGCCGGTTTCTTCGGGATCTCGCCTCGTGAGGCGGTGGCGATGGATCCGCAGCAGCGGCTGCTGCTGGAGACGAGTTGGGAGGCGATCGAGCGGGCGGGTATCGACCCGGTCGCGCTGCGCGGTTCGCGCACCGGCGCCTTCGTCGGCGCCAGCGGCCAGGACTACGGACACCTCGTACTCGCCTCCCAGCAGAGCATGGAGGGCTATTCCGGCACAGGCACGTCAGCGAGTGTCATCTCGGGGCGCCTGTCCTACACCCTCGGCCTCGAAGGCCCCGCCATGACGGTCGACTCCGCCTGCTCGTCGGCGCTGGTCTCACTGCATCTGGCGGCGCAGGCGCTCCGCGAAGGCGAGTGCTCCCTCGCACTGGCCGGAGGCGTCCAACTGATGGCCACGCCAGGCGCGTTCATGGAGTTCACGCAGCAGGGCGGTCTTGCCGCGGACGGGCGGTGCAAGGCGTTCGCGGAGGGTGCGGACGGTACGGCGTGGTCCGAGGGCGTGGGTGTTCTGGTGCTGGAGCGGTTGTCGGATGCCCGGCGTAACGGTCACAACGTCCTTGCGGTGGTGTGTGGTTCGGCGGTGAATCAGGATGGTGCGTCGAACGGTCTGACGGCGCCGAACGGTCCGTCGCAGCAGCGGGTGATCCGTCAGGCGTTGGCGAGTGCGGGGCTCTCCGTGGGTGATGTGGATGCGGTCGAGGCGCATGGGACGGGCACCACCCTCGGTGATCCGATTGAGGCGCAGGCGTTGTTGGCGACGTACGGGCAGGAGCGCGAACGGCCGCTGCTTCTGGGGTCGGTGAAGTCGAATCTGGGTCATACGCAGGCGGCTGCGGGTGTCGCGGGTGTGATCAAGATGGTGGAGGCGCTGCGGCACGGTGAGTTGCCGCGCACTCTGCACGTGGACGCTCCGTCGTCGCATGTCGACTGGGAGGCCGGTGCGGTCGAGCTGCTGCGGGAGCGGACTTCGTGGCCGGAGGTAGACCGTGCACGGCGTGCGGGGGTGTCGTCGTTCGGGATCAGCGGCACCAACGCCCACGTGATCCTGGAGGAGCCGGCTGAAGCGTCGGCGGCTTCTTCTGCTGCTGATGGGGTGGAGCAGCCGTCCGCTGTGGTGCCGGACGTGGTGCCGTGGTTGGTGTCGGCGAAGTCGGCTGCCGGGTTGGACGGGCAGATTGAGCGGTTGCGTTCGCTGCCGGGTGAGTCCCGTCCGGTCGATGTGGGTTTTTCGTCGGTGGTGTCGCGGT
>NZ_LJGW01000044.1 GCF_001751255.1 Streptomyces nanshensis
GGGGTGGAACGGGCCGGGACGGAACGGGCCCGGCTCAGCGGCGCGCGTGGCGGCCGCGCTGACCGCCGTTGTCCGGGGAGTTCCCCGGGGCGTCGCTCCCGGGAGCGGCGGGGCCCTGCTGTCCCGGCTGCGCGGGCGCGGACGTCCCGCCCTCCGCCGGGGCACCGCCGTCCTGCTCGCGCGCCTTCTTCCTGCGCGAGCGCAGATACTCGACGGCGATCGGCGCCACGGACACGAGGACGATGCCGACCAGGATCGCGTCGATGTGGTCGCGTACGAGCGCGAACTGTCCCAGCACCGCTCCGAGCAGCGTGACGCCCGCGCCCCACAGGGCACCGCCGATCACGTTGAAGATCAGGAAGGAGCGATACCGCATCTCGCTCACGCCCGCGATGATCGGCGTGAACGTCCGCACGATCGGCACGAAGCGGGCCAGCACCAGCGACTTGGGCCCGTGCTTCTCGAAGAACTCGTGCGCCTTCTGCACGTTCTCCTGCTTGAACAGCCTGGAGTCGGGCCGCCGGAAGAGGGCGGGCCCCACCTTGCGTCCGAAGAGATAGCCGGCCTGGTCGCCCAGCACGGCCGAGATCACCACCAGCGTGCAGACCAGCCACAGCGGATAGTGCAGATACTGGTCGGTGGCCACCAGCAGACCGGCGGTGAACAGCAGCGAGTCGCCCGGCAGGAAGAAGCCGATCAGCAGGCCGGACTCCGCGAAGACGATCACCAGGATGCCGATCAGACCGAAGGTCGGGATCAGATAGTCCGGGTCGAGCCAACTCGGTCCCAGCGCGAGGACGGTCACGTCACAGGCTCCTCATCAGGCGCACCGCACGGGCGGCGGTCGTCGGGGGTGGTACACGCTACCAACGCTCGGGGAAACGGAAGCGTGCCGCCCGCACACCGCGGGCCCGCCCGTACGCCGGGTCCTCCCGTACGCCGCGGGCATGCCCGTACGCGGAAGCCCCGCCGCACACGCGGCGCCCGGTCAGCCCTGCGGAGCGGGCAGCATCTCGTTCCAGTTCGCCCAGTACCCGCCGTAACCGTCGGGGACCAGACCGTCCGGCAGCAGCATGTCCCCGGGAGGAGTCATCTGCTGGGACGGGATGCCCGAGTGGTGCGTGACGCTCTCCCGGCGGTGCTTGCCGCCCTGCCGTCCGGTCTCCTCGCCGGTGACGAACAGCCGTCCCTGCGCGGAGAGATACTGCGCGCGGGCGGTCAACCTCCGCAGGTCGGTGCCGAGTTCGAGCGCGAGGATCTCCAGGTCGACCCCCGACTGCCAGCCGTCGACGAGCACCGCGTCCTGGACGGGCGACCAACCCATGTGGTCCGGGAGCTGGGTGTGGTCGTACGCCGGGAAATGCTCCTGGGGCTGGTAGTACGCGTGCGCCGAGTGGTGCTGCGTCTGGTACGGGGAGTGCTGCGGAGGCGGTGCCGCGGCGAACGGCTGCTGCTGATCCTGCGGCAACTGCGCGGCCTGCGGCTGCTGTTGGTGCGGTACGTGCTGCTGGGTCTGATGGGGGGCCTGGTGCTGCGCCGGGTGCTGATGCGCCTGGTACTGCTGCTGGTGGGGCTGCGCCTGGGCCTGCCCCTGCGGCTGGTACTGGGGGATCTGCTGCGTCTGGTCGTGCGTCTGCGTGTGGTCCGCCGCCGGGGCGGAGGGCTGTGCGGCGGCGTGCGCCGCGTCGTGGGCCCGTACGGTCTCCTCGTGGCCGGCGGCGCCCGGAGCGGCGGTCCCGGAGGCCCCCTGCTGCGGAAACTGCGGAGGCACCAGCAGATCGTCCGCGAGCGCGCGGGCGTCCTCACGGCCCACCGTGCGGCGTGCGATGCGCACTTCGCGCTCCGGCAGGCCGAGCATCTCGGCGACCGCCTTGTCGTGCCCCACCACCACCGCGAACGCCGCCAGGGAGCGGGCCCGGCTCGCCTGTGCGTCGTCCAGCGTCGTCTGCGCGGAACGCACTTCCTCGTCGCTCTGGCAGAAGGCTCTCGCCAGCACCGTGTGCCGTTCCCACAGCTCCCGAGGCTCCATGAAGTCCCCGTGTCCTCTCAGTCCTTTTGTACGGAATTCACAGTCCAAATCACGTAATCCGTGTCTTCGTATCCTCAATCTAGTGGCGAGAACGGCCACGTCCACGCCGCCGTGGCGGCATCTCGCGCGTTTCGTGCGGATTCCCCCGGGGTACACAAGTGCGGCTCGACAGGCCGCCGTTCAGACCGTCACTTCGACGCGGCTCGCTCGTAGGGGCGGTGGCGTCCGGCCCTGGTACGTGCTCTCCACCGGCGTACGGACGGGTACGCACGGGGCGGCCGGCGCTCGCTCAACTCACCCTGTTCCGGGAGCAGTTGCGGCACCGCCGAGGACGGCGGAGCGCTCAACGGGACGCCGTGAGCAGGCAGTCGGCCGTACGCGGGGCCGGACACGCGGAGGTGCCCGGGCGGCGGCGCGGAGTCGCCGTACGGGACGGCCTACGGGCCTCCGCGGCCGCACGGGCAACTCCCGCCGCACCGGCCGCAGTCGTACACCAGGCCCTCGGATGTATCGCTCGATGGAAGTACCCGCCGTGCATGGACGGGACTACCACGGTGCGGCGAAGCCGGGGCGTGCGGAGTCGGCCGGGGGCGTAACCCCGGCGACCCCACGCCCGGCTCCTCGCGGCGCGCACGCGCGGTCATGGGTCCTCCGCCGCGCGCCCGCACCGTCAACTGCCGGACGAGCGGCCCGTGTCCGCCAGGGCGTGTCCGGGAAGTAGCGTCGTCGCCCTGCTGGGCAGGGCGGGGGTGCGGGGTCTGGTGCGTGCGATCGCAAGGCGGAGGTGGGGGCACCACCCGGGCCGTCAGGCCCAGGGGGAGAGAGCGCAGCGTGCTGCGCCGACGATCGACAACGCTGGGGGCACTTCCCCTGGCAGAGCCGGGGAGACCCCACCCCGCGAAGCGGGGGAGAGCGTGCGTGCCAGACCCCGCACCCCAGACGGGACTTAACGGACACGCCCTAGGACCCTGCGGACGTTCTCCGGCCGTCCGGGAGCCGAGGCGAGCCGGTCCCGGCGGGCGCGCGCGAAGGCACGTCCCAACTCGCGGCGCCGCTCGGCGCCGACGTACAGACGCGCGTCGTTGATGAGGGAGCGCTCCTCCTCGTCGAGATGGTGGGCCACCGCCTGGACGAGGCCCTCCAGCTTCTCGTCCCACTCGTCCCCGCCGGGCGGTCCCGCCTCCAGCAGCGCGAGCAACGCCTCGTTCCCCTCGGTGTGTTCCTCGACGCTGTGCTCGACGTCCTCCTCGTCCACCTTCCGGTAGCGGCGCAGCGCGGGGTAGACCTCCGCCTCCTCGGCCTCCGCGTGGGCGATCAGCAGGTCGGCGAGGCGGCGCAGCGCAGCGGCACGGTCGGCCTCGACGTTCCGCATCTCGCGGAACAGATCCTCCATCGTGCGGTGGTCGCGGAGGATCAACTCCACGACGTCGTCCATGGATCGGTCCTCCGTGGCGTGGTCCTCCGCCGCTCCGTGGCGCCGTTCCCGCTCGGAGTGCGCGTCGCTCATGAGCCTGCCCTTCTGCGCTTGCGTTCTCCCGTTCCGGTCTCCCGTTTCCGAGGCCCCGACGCGTTCCCCGCCGTGAGCGGTGCACTCGTACGCGACCGGTACTCGCGTGCACGGCGGGTGGCCGCACGAGCGCGCACCGCCTCCGCGTTCGCGGGACGGACGCCCGCGCGCGACCGTGGGGACCGGGTCGCCCCTCGTACGACGGGTGTGCCCCGGAGCACCCGAGGACGGAAGGAGTCCAGCCATGGGCACCATCACCACCACGGACGGGACCGAGATCTACTACAAGGACTGGGGATCCGGACGCCCCGTGGTCTTCAGCCACGGCTGGCCGCTGACCGCGGACGTCTGGGACCCGCAGATGTTCTTCCTCGCGTCCCGCGGCTACCGCGTCGTCGCACACGACCGCCGCGGCCACGGCCGCTCCGGCCAGCCGTGGGCGGGCCACGACATGGACACCTACGCCGACGACCTGGCGCAGCTCATGGACAAGCTCAACCTCAACAACGCGACGCTCGTGGGCCACTCGACGGGCGGCGGCGAGGTGACGCGCTATCTCGGCCGGCACGGGACGGCACGTGTGTCGCAGGCCGTGCTGCTCAGCGCCGTACCGCCGCTGATGCTGCGTACGGAGACCAATCCGGAGGGGACGCCCCTCGACGTCTTCGACGAGATCCGCGAGGGCGTGCGCAAGGACCGCTCGCAGTTCTACCAGGACCTCACCGCGCCCTTCTACGGCGCCAACCGGTCCGGCTCCGACGTCTCGGAGGGCACGCGTGACGCGTTCTGGCTGATGGCGATGACGGTGGCGCTCAACGCGTCGTACGACTGCGTCCGGGCGTTCTCCGAGACCGACTTCACCGACGATCTGACGCGGATCGACGTGCCGGTCTTCCTCGCGCACGGCGACGACGACCAGATCGTCCCGGTGGAGGCGTCGTCGCCGAAGACCGCCGAGCTGCTGAAGGACCCGACCCTCAAGATCTATCCGGGGGCGCCGCACGGTCTGTACGGGGCGCAGCAGGAGACGTTCAACGCCGATCTGCTGGCGTTCCTCAAGAGCGCCTGACGAGGGCGGGGTCGAGGTCGGGAGCGTGGGACGTCTGCCCGTACGGGCTGGACGTCCGTACGCTCGTGCCCCGCGCTCAGCGGTCGCTCCCGTTCGCCTCGTCCGCCTCCTTGCGCGGGCGGTCCGTACGCCGGGACGCGGCGCGCTCGCGCAGCCGTTCCGCCTCGGCACGTATCCGCCCGAGCTCGGCGTAGAGCGCCGTGCCCGGGCAGGAGGTCTCGTAGGCGTCCCGGTGTGCGGCTATGACGTGGAACCGTGCGTGCCGCCCCTTGTCGAACCGGCTGTCGCCGCTGGAGGAGACGAGGCTCGCGGTGCCGCGTGCGTCGACGCCGGGCCGCAGCTTCCACGCGGCGACGGCCGCGATCGACTTCAGCATGGGACGCGGCACACGGACGCCCCCGTCGAAGGTGCCCAGTGCCGCTATGCCGAGGCTGTCCTCGTTGAACCCCTTGGTGTGCGCGCCCTCGACGGAGCGGGACAGGGCTCCGGAGCGGCCCTCGTAGATCGTGCCGCAGTGGTCGACGACGAAGTTGTAGCCGAGGTCGTCCCAGCCGCGTTCGACGTGCTCCGCTTCGAGCCGGCGGAGCATGCGCGGCACCGAGGCGCAGTCGTAGCCGTTGGGCTGGCTCGTGTGGTGCACGAAGACGACCCGTACGTCCTTCAGCGCCGACGCCCGCTCCCGCACCAGACCCTCGTCGGCGTGCCACGCACTGCGCGGGACGATGCGGGGGCGGGGTGCGGTCGGCGGGGTCTCGTCCCTGGCCGGGGCCGTGCGCCGGTGCGCCTGCTCGGCGCCCGAGAGGACGTGCCGGACGGGCTCCTGCCAGGTGATCGCGAACGCGAGCGGGACGAGGGCCGCGTACACGTACCGGCAGGGGCGCCTGCGCTTGGGCTTGCGGTGCCGCATAGCTGACAAGGTGCACCGGGCCGCGGCGGTCGCACAGGTGACCGTATCCGTTCGGGTGAGCGGGAACGACGGGGCGGACAGGGGCGGGCAGGGGCGGGCAGAGCCCGGCCGCTACTCCCCGCCCGGCGCCCCTCTGCGCAGCACCGAGCGCAGCGCCAGCCATGCCGCCGCCCCTCCGGCCGCGGCCCCGACGAGGAGCCCGGGGACGGTGCCGGACTCCGAGAAGTCCGCGGCGGAGACGCCCCAGACGATCGCGGCGGTGGCGGCGAGGAGGCTCACCGCGATCCAGACATAGACCCACGGGCCGATCCAGGTGCGTTTGCGGGGCGGCGGGGGCGGCGCCGCGATCCGGGCCGCCGGTCCGTCGAGCGCCGCCGCCGGACGCTTGAAGTACGCCAACGGGCCCCACACGCCGCACGGTTCCCAGCCCTCGGGTGCCAACTCCTCGGTGCGCGCGGCACGTTCGGCGAAGCCGGCGGTCTCGCGCCGGTACTCCCAGCGCATGGGGTGCTCCAGGTCGCGGCGGCAGACGAACCGGCCCAGGGCGTCGAGGCGTTCGACCTCCCAGCCCTCGCCGCCGAACCGCTCCAGCAGCGGCCGGTCCTGGAAGGCGTCGGCCGTCCACACCCACTGCTCGGCCGCCTCGCCGGGCCATGACTCCCCCTGCGGGCCGCCGGAACCGGCGGACGGGCCGGCGGCCTCGCGTGCGCAGAGCTGTTCCGCGAGCCGTTCGG
The DNA here is from genome assembly GCF_001751255.1 of Streptomyces nanshensis. Lineage (GTDB taxonomy): Bacteria > Actinomycetota > Actinomycetes > Streptomycetales > Streptomycetaceae > Streptomyces > Streptomyces nanshensis_A. Next base: position 6,247 of record NZ_LJGW01000044.1, read on the forward strand.
CCGGGCCGAACTCCTGGGTGACGTCGCCGCCCGCCTCCTCCGCGTACGCGCGCAGCTCGCTCGTCAGCGTCGTGACGCGGTCCTCCGGCATGCCGCTGTCGCGCAGCAACGCGGCGAGCCGCCCGAAGTAGGCGCCGTACGCGCCCTCTTCACCGTTCTGGTCGCCGGTTGGGGTATTCACAGCCTCCCGCCCTTCCGTTCCGCCGCCTCCGGGGTACGTCCCTGCTCGCCCGGCTGCTCGTCCGGCTCCTCGCCCACGAGCGTCCGCCGGACCGCGTCGTGGAAGGCGAGCCACGCCTCCCCCTGCTCCCGCAGTCCCGTACGGCCCGCCTCCGTCAGCGCGTAGTAGCGCCGTCCGGGGCCGCGCTCCGCCGCGCGGAACTCGGCCTTCACCAGGCCCGCCTCCTCCAGCCTGTTGAGCACGGGGTAGAGGGTTCCGCCCTTGATGCGGCCGAGGCCCGCCGCGTCCAGTCGTCCGGCGATCTCGTAGCCGTAGCTCTCACCGCCTCGCAGGCAGGCGAGGACCAGCAGGTCGAGTACGCCCTTGAGCCAGCTTGCCCGTCTGTCCGTGGCCATACGGAGATGAGACCACAACCTAGGTAGCGATACAACCTATTCAGCGTGACAACCCGTGGGAGGACGGGACGCCACGGCGGTACGGCACCTGCGGCTCGCGGCCGCATCACCCATGGCCACCGCGCCCAACTCACCTCCGCGGAACGGCTGTTCGCGCCCGTCACGCCCCGCTCCGCGCTTGTCCGCAGCCCGGCCGGCGTGAGGTGATGTTGCGGCAGGGCTCCCGCGGGGAGGCGGGACGGTACGGGGAGGCGGGAGGAGAGGCCGTGGACAGCGAAGCAGCACGTGCACGTACGGAGGAGGGGACTGCGGGCCGACCGGCGGGCGACGCACGCCTGTTCGCCGCCAGCGACCTTCATGTACGGCACAGCGAGAACCGCGAGATCGTCCGGAGGCTGCGTCCGGAGACGGACGGCGACTGGCTGATCGTGGCCGGGGACGTGGGCGAGTTCGTCGAGGACGTCGCGTGGGCGATGGAGCTGCTCAGCCGGCGCTTCGCGAAGGTGCTGTGGGTCCCGGGGAACCACGAGCTGTGGACCCCGCCGAAGGACCCCGTCCGACTGCGCGGCGAGGAGCGCTACCGCCATCTCGTCGGTCTGCTGCGCGAGTTCGGCGTGGTGACGCCCGAGGACCCCTACCCGGTGTGGGAGGGCGCGGGCGGCCCGGTGGTGGTCGCACCGCTGTTCCTGCTGTACGACTACACCTTCCGCCCCGAGGGGACCGCCACCGAGGAGGAGGCGCTGGCGGCCGCCCATGCCGCGGGCGTGGTCGCCACCGACGAGTATCTGCTGCACCACGACCCCTATCCGGGGCGCGCGGACTGGTGCCGTGCGCGGGTGGCGGCCACCCGGTCCCGGCTGGACGGCGTCGACGCCGCGCTGCCGACGCTGCTCGTCAACCACTTCCCGCTCGTACGGGAGCCGACGCGGGTCCTGCGCTACCCGGAGTTCGCCCTGTGGTGCGGCACCGAGGCCACCGCGGACTGGCATGTGCGCTACCGCGCCAGCGCCGTCGTCTACGGGCACCTGCACATCCCGCGGACGATCGTGTGCGACGGGGTTCCGCACATCGAGGTGTCGCTCGGCTATCCGCGCGAGTGGGGCAGCCGCCCGACGCCGCCCGCCGGGCTGCACCGCGTGCTGACCGGACGCTGAGCGGAGGCCCGCCGGGACGGAACCGCCCGTCCGCGCCCGGCGGTTGAATCCGCGTTTCGCGGGGAGCGGCCGAACTCCCGTCCATTAGCGCTTCCTTGAGCCGGAACCGCGGTGGAAAAGCGTATGCGCACGGCATTGACGTCCTGTCGACAATTCACGAACGCTCCCACGGACACCGGCACCGGCGTGGAGATCGAGCGGCCCGCCGTAACGCTCGCTCACCGAAATCCCGCCGGTGCCGGGGGATTTCCGGTGTTCTTACGGCCGGAGTTCCGCCCGGTACCGCTGCCGACGCGTACGCCTGCCCGACGTACGGTGTGAAGAACTCGGCCCGTGCACACGCCTGTTGACCGCGGAACAGAGTCGTTCGACCACGGCGAGGGCGCCGTGCCCGCACACCCCCACGGCAGCGGCCCACCCCCGCCCACCTGCGCGCGACCGCCCGTCCGCGCCCACCGGCCCCCGTACACAAGGCCGTTGACGCCGCGTATCCGAATGCGCGGTGCACGCCCCCGGAGAACCGATCGCCGTACGTCCGCGGAACCGGCCGCCGAGGGCGGGATTCACCCCGCCGGAATGTGCGGGAAGGGCCCGTCAAGGGGGAGGTCCTGTGCCGGTACGGGAACAGGACCTCCGCATCGTGCGCACCCCGGGCGGCACCACCCCCGTGACCTCGCGGAAAAGGGCTCCGATATCCCTGACGCTCTTTCACATAACGGCGTTACCGGGAGTTGCGCCGTGATCGCACAAACGGCATCATTCCCCGGACCCAAGCCCCAACTGCCCCTGCTTGCCCCGTAGTTCAGCGGGCATTGGCGGCTCCATGTCCCCCTGGAAGGTTCCCCTTACTTGATCACGCATGTCTCGGGTTCGCGGGCCCGCCGGTCCGCGCTGCTGGGTGCCGCCGCCGTCCTCGCCGGCGGTACGTTCCTCGCCACTCCCGCCCACGCCGCCCCCGCCCACGGGCACTCCGGTTCGAAGGGCAAGGCCGGCGCCACCGCCGCCCGCGCCGATCTCCAGGTTTCCGTCGCCGACGCCGCCAAGGTCCCCGTCAGGGCGTCCCTCAACGAGGTCAGCGCGCCGCGTTCCGCCGACCGGACGCTGCTGACCGCCGAGGTGAACGGCGCCAACAAGGGCCGTCCGCTGAAGCTCGTACAGGCCGAGGTCGCCCGCTCCGCCGCCAAGACCGGCGCCGACCGCTCCTCCGGCCACGTCAAGCTCGCCGGCCTCCGCGCCTTCGCCCCCGGCCTGCTGGGCAAGCCGCTGGTCAGCGCGGACCTGCTGACCGCCACCGCCACCTGCGAGGCGGGCGCGAAGCCCACCGCCCAGGCGGACTTGGAGAACGTCTCCGTCCTCGGCAAGCCGGTGAACGTGAACGCGCCCGGCGGCCAGCAGATCAAGCTGCCCGGCGTCGGCACCGTCGACGTCTCGCTGGAGCAGGAGACCACGAAGACCGCCTCCGGGGCGGCGACGGCGCTGAAGCTGTCCTACGAGGTCAACCCGGCCAAGCTGAACATCGTCAAGGCCACCGGCGACATCGTGCTCTCCGAGGCCACCTGCGAGACGCCGAAGGGCGGCTCCGACGGCAACGAGCCCGGCCCGCAGACCGGCGGCGGCGACGGCGGCGACGCGGGGAGCAACAACGGTGACGGCGGCGGTCTCGCCGAGACCGGTGGCGACGCCACCACGCCGATCATCGCGGCCACGGGCGCCCTGCTCGTCGCGGGCGGCACCACGATGTACCTGGTCCGCCGCCGCGCGGCCCGCAACTCCTGACCCTCCCGCGCCGTCGCGCACAGGGCCCCGCCCACGCCTCAACCAGAGGCGGGGCGGGGCCCTTTGGCCTTACGGCTGCCGCGGCACCGCGATACCTTCGGGCCGCGGGCGGGCCGGAGAGACGGGAGCGGCATGACACCACCACCCGGTACGGCCCCCGACGCACGGACGGCGCTCGCCCGCGCCGGCCTCCCCTGGTCCCGCGTCGCCTCCTGCACACCGGTCGGCGGCGGCACGTACAACACCGTCCTCCGCGTGGTCACCACGGACGGCACCCGTCTGGTCCTCAAGCTCCCGCCGCCCGCGCACGCCCCGGCGCTCTCGTACGAACGGAGCCTGCTCACCGGCGAGTTCACCTACTTCCGGCAGGCCGCCGCCCTGCGCGACATACCGGTGCCGGCGGTGGTCCACCACGGGCCGCACGGGCAAGGCACGTCCGGCGCCCATCTGCTGATGACGGAGCGCCCGGGCGAGAGCTGGCACACACTCTCGGACACCCTCACCGCCGCCGAACGCCCGCGTCTGCGCCGGTCGTTGGGACGGATACTGGCGCGGGCGCACACGGTCACGGGACCCGGCTTCGGCTATCCCGGAGAGTCCGTCGGGGCGCTCTCCCCGCGCTGGCGGCCCGCGTTCACCGCGATGCTGGAGGCCGTACTCGTGGACGCGGAACGCTACTCGGTCCGGCTGCCCGTACCCGCCGGGCGCGTCCGCGCCGCGCTGCGCGCCGCCGCTTCCGCGCTGGACGAGGTCCGCACGCCCGCGCTCGTCCACTTCGACCTCTGGGAGGGCAACGTCCTGCTGCACGGCGCCCCCGGGACCCGGGAGGTCAGCGGCATCGTGGACGCGGAACGGATGTTCTGGGGCGACCCGCTCGCCGAGCTCCCCTCGCTGGACATCCTCGGCGCCGCCGAGGACGAACCCGGCCTCATGGCGGGCTACTTCGGCGGCCGGGCGGCGCCGCTCGACGACGCGGCCCGTACCAGGATCCGGCTCTACCGCACGTATCTCTACCTGATCATGCTCGTCGAGACGGTGCCGCGCGGAGCCTCCGCGGAGAACGTGGCATGGCTGCGTACCCACGTGACCCCGGCCCTGGAACGCACCGTGGCGGCCCTGCCCTCCTGAGCCGGCCCACCGGACGGGACGCCCAACCCGCCCGCGCCGAGCCGGAGTTGATCCCTCTACCAGCGGATTCCCGGAACGGCGGAACCGCGGCGCCGTCGTCCCCCACCGCCCATGTCCCGCCCCGTACCGCGCCGTTACGATGAGCCCCCCAAAGGTTCAGACCAAGGAGGGAACATGCTCGGCGCGAGGCATCCCATGAAGCGTCGCTCGGTCCTGCGGAACGGAGCGCTGGGAGTCGCCTCCCTGGGGCTCCTCACCGCCGGGACGACTCCCGCGGACCGGCCCACGCCGGCCGCACACACCGAGCGCCGGAAGGACGCTCCTGACAAGCGCCTCGCGGTCGTCGGCGCCGGCGCCTCGGGCATCGCCGCCGCCTACTTCTGCGACTCGGCATGGAACGTCGACCTCTTCGAGTCGCGCGACAAGACGGGCGGCCACGCCGACACGGTCTCCGTCACCGACGGGGACGAGCGCTACGCGGTCGACATCGGCGCGGAGTTCTTCCACCCCAACACCCACCCGCTGTACTGGTCGTTCCTCGCGGAGATCGGCGCACGCACCGACGACCCCGAGACGAACCTCGTCATCGAGGGCCCGGCGAGCCTCACCGTCTTCGACGGCGCCACCAGCAAGCCCCGCTTCAGCTCCGACCACGTCATCGACGACCTCCCCGGCGCACTGCGCTTCCTCACCTTCACCAGGGAGGCGCGGAAGATGACCGAGCCCGACGCCGCCTGGGAGACCACCATGGGCGACTGGCTGGACGGGCTCGACCTCGACGCCGACTACAAGCGCGACGTACTCACCCCCTGGCTGTCCTCCCTGACCTGCGGCGACACCGAACTCGTCCGTACCCAGTCGGCACGCGCCCACCTCTCGTCCTTCGCGAAGACCTTCCCGGCCACCGTCTTCGAGCCCGTCCACACCTACAACTCCACGGTGGGGCTGGAGGGTTATCTGCGGATGCTCCTCGACACCTGTGAGAACACCACCGTCCTCACCCGCGCCGCCGTGACCGGCCTGGAGGAGAAGAACGGCACGTGGCACGTGCGTACGTCCTCCGGCCGCCACGGCCCGTACGACGCGGTCGTCGTCAGCGCACCGCCGCCCGTCTCCAAGGACTTCTTCACCGGCATCCCCGAACTGGGCCATATCGCGGAGCAGTTGAGCGCGCACGAATACCACCCCTCGCGCCTGGTCATCCACCGCGACCCCCACTACATGCCCGACGACAAGGGCTACTGGGCCGTCCAGAACGCGGCCGCGGCCGGCCGGCACTGCGAGACGTCCATCTGGATCGGCGCCTACCACGGCACCTCGGACCCGGACACGAGGCCGAGCATCTTCAAGAGCTGGGCCGCACACCGCGAGACCGACCCGTCCGAACTCCTCGCCGAACGCCGCTTCCTGCACCCGCTCTCCACGCCGCGCAGCCTCGGCGCGGCCCGCGACATGATGGCGCACCAGGGCGAACGGAACCTCTACTTCGCGGGCAGCTTCACCACGATCACGGACCTCCAGGAGTCCGCCCTCTACTCCGGCCTGAAGGTCGCCGAGAGCCTCAACCCCGAGGGGCCGCAGCTCACTTCGTTCCAGAAGCGTCTCGCGGACGACGATCTGCTGGACGTCTCGTACGAGATCGTCTGACGCGAGCGGCGGCCGGCTCCGACGGCGTACGGAGACCGGCCCGCGCCGCTTCCCGGAGGCGGGCACGTGGGCGCGGTGAGTGAGGGGTGAGTCATCCGTCACCGCGCCCCGCGAGTGTGTCCGGCATGGCTACAGACGAGTTGGAACTGATCCCGCTCCGTACGCAGTCGGTCCCCGCCGCACCCGGGGACTCCGGGGGACCCGCGGAGTGCGAGGACCCACTGATGTGCCAGAGCCACCGGGGGCTGTTCGGGAGCATCCTGCGGCTGACGCTCGTCCAGGGCCGTGCCAACGCCCGCTCCGCGGACCGGGGATGCGGCCCGTGCTGGTGATCCTCTCCGTGGTGACCTTCGCCGTCACCCGATGGCTGCGCCGCCGGAAGAAGGCGGCGGAGGAAGAACCGGTCGCCGCGAGTGCGGAGGCGGCCGTCAGTCCGCCGGATCCTGACTCCGGCGGTCTGCACGGATACGCGCCATCTCATCGACGTAGCGAGTGAACAGCCGGGCGAACTCGTCCCGTTCACCTGCCGGCCAGTCCTTGGTGACGGTCTCGAAGACCACGCGGGGCTGCCGCCGGAAGCGGTGCAGCAGCACATGCCCGGCACGCGTGATGTGCAGCACGCTGCGCCGCCCGTCGACCTGGGAGATTTGGCGTACGAGAAGACCGTCACGGATGGTGCCGGACACCAGGCGGCTGGCCGTGGACGGGTCGATGTCGAGCCCCTCGGCCAGCGTCCCGACCGTCACTTCGCCTTCCGAGGTGCAGATCCCCTCGTCGACGATCTGCAGCACCCAGCCCCGGCTGATCTCGTTCTGAGTCATGGGCGTGCCCAGCGTACTGATGTCCCGTGCCTGCAACTTCCCCCACATTCGGTGCAGACGGAGGAAAGCCAGGGCCGCAGCATTGTGCAACTCATCCGTTTCGTTGACCACTTGACGGTCCATGGCAGTAACTTACCCCGGGGAACCGCGCTTCTGATACCCGCGGACCCCTCTCACGGCGTCGCCGCAACCTTATCGGACTTGACTCAATCATGGTCCGCCCATGGGCTGCCAATTGGAAGGACATGGGCGAGGTTCATCTTTTCAGGCTTGCTCCTCATGTTCGCCACGCCTAGACTGCGCCGAAGCATGCATGCAGTCATACAGATGATCGATTCCACTCACAACGAAGTGGAATTGTGACTCGCACTTCTCCACGCCAAATTTACGGGGGCCAGCGTGAAGTACGGAGTGCTAGGTTCGTTCGACGTCACCTTGGGAACGTGCAACATCACGCCGACTGCTCCCAGGCTGCGTCAAATACTTGCGCTTCTTGTCGTTCAAAGCGGACGGACGGTGACACTCTCCGAGCTCATCGACGAGATGTGGGGCGACGACCCGCCCGTGAGTGCACAGTCCACGCTGCAGACCTATATCTACAAGCTCAGGAAATCCCTCGAGGCCAGCGGTCTCGAGTCCTCCGAGGTGCTGCGCACCCGTCCCAACGGATACGCCTTACAAGTGCCGGACGACTGCATCGACCTGCGCCTGTTCGACCGTGCCGTCGCGGAGGGACGCCGCATCCTGCCGGAAGCGCCGGACAAGGCACTCGGGCACCTCAAGGAAGGGCTCGAACTCTGGCGCGGTCCCGCCCTCACGGACGTGTCCACGGGGGAGGTGCTGGCAGCGCACACCGCGCGCCTGCACGCGGACCATCTCAGCGCCCTGGAGCTGAAGATCGAAGCGGATCTGAAGCTCGGCAACCACCGCACGGTCGTCCCCGAGCTCACCAGTCTGTCCACCGCCCACCCGCTCCACGAGGGCTTCCACTCCCTGCTCATGCACGCCCTGCACTGTTCGGGGCGCAGGTCCGAGGCGTTGCAGGTGTACAACCGGCTGCGCCGCGACCTCGTGGAGGAACTCGGGCTCGAACCCTCCCCCTTGCTCCAGCGCGCCCAGCAGGCGATTCTCTCCGGCGAGCCCCAACTGGGCGCCGGCTCCCCGCTCGAGGCCCCGGCGCAGCAGCCGCGCGCCGCGATCGCCGTCAAGCGCGAGCCCGCGCCCGTACGTCCCGGCCAGCTTCCGCCGGATCCCGGGCCGCTGGTCGGCCGCGACTCCCTGACGGAGTCCGCGATCCGCGCGGCCGGAGGAGCGGAGTCCGCGGACGAGAATGTCGGCGTGCTCCTGCTGAACGGCATGCCCGGCGTCGGAAAGAGCGCGCTGGCGGCCCGGATCGCGCACGCGGTGCGGGACCGCTTCACCGGCGGCCAGCTCTATGTGGACCTCCGGGGGTCACGCTCCAGACCGACCAGCCCGGACGAGGCGCTGACCGGATTTCTGCGCGCTGCGGGAATTCCTGAGCCCTATCCGCAGAGCCTCGACGAAAAGAGCAGCCTCTTCCGCTCCTGGGGCGCGGAACGCAACATGCTGCTGCTGCTCGACGACGCGCAGACGCATTCTCAGGTGAATCCGCTGCTGTTGGGCGGGACGCATTCCTTCACCATCATCACGAGCCGGGTCAACCTCTACAACCTCCCGAACGCCGAGACGTTCGAGATAAATTCACTTGACCCGCCGGAGAGTTTTCAACTGTTGGCAAAAATCGTGGGCGGGAAAAGGGCAGAGGCGGAGCGCGATTCGGTGGAACTCATCGCCGAAATGTGCGGCCATCTGCCGCTCGCCCTCCGGTGTGCGGGTGCGCGCCTCGCGGCTCTGCAGGGCGTGCCGATACGGCGCTTCGCCGAGTCGCTGTACCGCGGCAACCGTCCGCTCGATCAGCTCCAGAGCGCCGACGTCAGCATCCGGGACCGGTATCTGGCGACGTACGACCGGCTCGGCAGCCGGGAGCGCGCCGTGCTCCGGCTGCTGACGCTGCTGCGCCAGCGGGAGTTCACGGCGGCCACGCTGATCGGACTGCTCGGCTGCACCGAGGCCGTCGCGGAGTCGGCGCTGTCGACCCTGGTGGAACACCACTTCCTGCGCACGGTCCCGTCCCCCGACGGGGAGACGGTCTACTCCTTCCATGAGCTGATCCGGGCCTTCTGCCGCGAGCGGATGGAGTCGGAACTGTCCGCCCCGCCGGCCCGGGAGTCCCTCGCCGACGCGTCGTAACCGGCGCAGCACCACGGGCCGGCCCCCACCCCCTCCCCGGCCCCGGAACGGACGAAGTCCCCCGTTCCGGGGCCGGATGCGCCGGTCATGGAACGGCACCCGACATCGACGGTTCCGGGAGCCGGGGTTCCTCGTCCTGGCTCCCGCCCGTCCGGTTCAGCACGGGTGCCGTGATCAGCGTGGTCGCGAGCGTCATCAGCACCAGCATGGCGAACAACCGCGGTGGGATGAGCCCGAGTTGGAGACCCGTGGCGAGGACCACCAGCTCGGTCAGCCCGCGGCAGCTCATCATCACGCCCAGCCGTGCCGCCGGTCGCCGCCGTACCCCCAGAAGCAGCGCGGGCGGCGCCGTGCCGACCAGCTTGGCCGCGACGGCCAGGACGACGAAGAGCCCGCACAGCAGCCAGTCCTTCGCGCCCCCGATCATCCCGAATCCGGTGCGCAGTCCCACCGACGCGAAGAACATGGGCAGCAGCAGCCACGACGCCACGGCGTCGGTGCGTTCGACGATCCTCTCGATCTGCGGCAGCCGCGGCATGGCCAGGCCCGCAAGGAACCCCCCGAAGACGGGGTGCACACCGATCGCGTCGGTGAGGGCCGCCGAGCACAGCAGCGGCGCGTGCACGAACAGCACGGCCGCGTTCTGCGTACGGCTCTCGCCCCGGCCCTCCCAGATCCGGCGCAGCCCCGCCCGCACCACGGTGAGCATCAGCACCGCGAACAGGGCGGTCAGCCCGGCCGTGCTCAGTGCCCCCAGCGGGGTGCCTCCGTGTGCCACCGCCAGGGCGCACGCGAGCAGCGACCACGCGAGGACGTCCGCCACACCCGCGGTGGCCATCGCCAGCGACCCCAGAGCGGACTTCAGCATGCCGTTCTCAAGGAGGATCCCGGCGAGCACGGGGAACGCCGTGACGCAGAACGAGACGCCGAGGAAGAGCGCGAACGGCCCGCTCCCGGCTCCCTGCGGCCGGTATTCCGCCGGCAGCAGCAGCGCGATGCCCACCCCGACCAGCAACGGGGTGCACACCCCCGCTCCGCCCAGCACCAGCGGGGTCGTACCGTGCCCGGAAAGCTGCTTCGGCGACAGCTCGTACCCGATCTTGAACGAGAAGAAGACGATGCCGAGTTGGGCCATCGACTCGACGGGCACCGTCGTCGTGGGCGGCAGCAGCCACTCCTGGGCCGACGGGGCCAGGGCCCCCAGGATCGAGGGCCCCAGCAGTATTCCCGCGGTCATCTGCCCGACGACCGTCGGCTGGCCCACGCGCCGGGCGAGCGCGCCCAGCACATGGGCGACCAGCACGATCGTGACGATCGCGACCAGCAGCCGGTACGCCTCGGGCAGGGCTCCCGGCAGGGACGCACCCCCGCCGTCCCGGTGCCCGGCCGACGCCCCGGAGGACGTCCAGCCGTGCCCCCACGCTGCGAGGACGGCGACGGTGGCGGCCGCCGGTACGGCGACGAAGAGGACGAGTGCGGCAACGAGACGCCTGTTCACGGTGCCCCGTGTCTACTTCTGTTCCAGGGCGGCGTCCGCGGTGCGCCGCAGTCCCAGCGTCGGCCCGAACGACAGGTACACCCCGTCGATGGCGTCGTCCGCGGACAGCGGCTCCTGGCGGAGCTTGCCGAGGTTCTCGAAGGGGTTCTTCCCCACCTCGCCCTCGCCCCCGCTCAGATCCTGCAACACCTTGTCGTACGCGGCTCCCTTCGCGTCCTCCATGTCCTCGATGCCGGAGATGATGCGCAGGAACGCGAGGTGCAGGTTGAGCTGGTCGACCTCCTGCGAGGAGAGCTGCTGTGCGTGGAAGAAGTGATAATCCCGGCCGCGGTAGCTCTGGTAGAAGACGGAGACGAGCAGCAGCATCCGCTCGTAGGCCCGGCGGTAGACCTGCTGGTAGAAGCCGAACGCCTCGTCCTCGGTGACCTCTTCGCGCAGCACACTGCCGATGGAGGCGGCCGCCACCATCCCGCTGTAGGTGGCCAGATGGACGCCGGTGGACAGCAGCGGGTCGAGGAAGCAGGCCGCGTCCCCGCTGAGCACATATCCGGGTCCGGTGAACGCCTCGCTGGTGTAGGAGTAGTCCTGCTCGACGCGGACCTCCCCCACCTGCTCGGCGTCGGCCAGCAGTTCGGTCAGCGACGGACAGGCAGCCACGGCCTCGGCGTACGCCCCGGCCGGGCCGCCCAGCTCCTCCCGACGGGCGTCGAACGCGGTCTTCGTGCACACGAAGCCGACGCTGGTCGTGCCGTCGTGCAGCGGGATGACCCAGAACCAGCCGTTGGGCACCGAGATCACGGCCGTCGATCCCTCCGGGCTCTTCTCCACCGAGCCGACGTTGCGCCAGTACGTCCAGGCGGCGACGTTCTTGAACGCGTCGTGGTGACGGCGGTTCTTGAGATAGCGGTTCGCCATGACACCGCGTCGGCCGGAGGCGTCGACGAGGTAGTCGAAGGTGATCCGGCCGCTCTCGCCGCCGTTCTCACCCGCCGCCCAGCGGGCCGCCACCGGCCGGTCGCCGTCGAACTCGATCTCCCGCACCGTCACGCCCTGGTGCACCGTGGCGCCCAGTTCCGCGGCGTGGTCCAGCAGCAGCTCGTCGAACTCGGAGCGGACCACCTGCCAGGCGTACGGGGTGGTGTCCCCCAGGTCGTTGAAGTTCATCTGCCACTCGTCGGGGCCCCACTCGAAGTACGTGCCCCGCTTCACCTGGAAGCCGTGGGCCTCGATCTTCTGCCGTGCTCCGAGGAGTTCGAGGATGGGCAGGCACGACGGCAGGATGGACTCGCCGATGTGGTAGCGCGGGAAGGTGTCCCGCTCGATCACGGTGACGTCGAATCCCTGCCGGGCCAGCAGACCTGCGGCGGTCGACCCGGCCGGGCCGCCGCCGATGACCAGGACCTGCGTTGCTGTTGCGATCACTGCTGTTCTCCACTTCTCGTGGCGGAGCGGGACATCGGCCGGAGCTTCGCAGCGTGCGATGACCTCTCGGTCCAGATCCGCTGGCAAGCCGCCCGACGCCGGGGTGTGCTCCGGCCCCCGGGTCCCCGGCCGCGACGAGCGCGCTGCCATCGGATCGCGACTGGGGGCCTGAAGGCTCGGACCGTTCTCGTCCCTACCGAGAGGTGAGTGGTGTCCGTGAAGGCGCAGGACGATCAGGCCGCGGCGATGGAACTCGTGGGCAAGCTGGAGCACTTGGCCGTGGGCGCGGGGGTGGCCGCCGCGTTGCAGGCGGCCGTGAAGCTGGGGGTGCCCGAGGCCGTCGGCGACGACCCCGTGGAGGTCTCCGAGATCGCGGCCAGGACGGACGCTGTGCCCGGCACCCTCGGCCGCCTCCTCCGCGCTCTGGAGCGGCAAGGTGTGTTCGAGGAGACGTCCGACGGGCGCTACCGGCACAACGCGCTGTCCCGGCTGCTGCGGGACGATTCGCCGTACGGCCTCAAGCATCTGGTGCTGTGGCTGGGTGCGCCCTGGACGTGGCAGGCGTGGCCGCGTCTCGACGAGGCGGTACGGGACGGCAAGGCCATGGTGCCGGAGATCTTCGGCAAGGACTTCTACAGCTATCTCACCCAGGACGCACCGGAGTCGGCGCGGGTCTTCGACAAGGCGATGACCGCGGTGAGCAGTCTGTCGTCGCGTCAGGTGTCGACGGCCATCGATCTGCGAGGCGTGGGCTCGGTCGCCGACGTCGCCGGCGGGCAGGGGCATCTGCTGCGCACTCTGCTGGCACGCCACCCCGAGGTGCACGGCACGCTGTTCGACCTGGAGGCCACCGTCGCCGACGCCGTGCCGGAGCTGTGCGCGGGCGGCGAGTTCGGCGACCGGTGCAGCCTGGTGCCCGGCGACTGCCTCAACGAGGTCCCGGTCAAGGCCGACCTCTACATCCTCAAGAACATCCTGGACTGGCCGGACGAGAACTCCCTGCGGGTGCTGAAGAACATCAGCGCCACCGCCGACCCCGGGGCGCGGATCCTGGTGATCGACAGCGTGATGGACGCGGCTCCCGAGGAGATGCGGGTCACCAGCGTGATCGATCTGTTCATGCTGCTCAACGTCGGCGGACAGCGCCACACCCGCAGCGAGTTCGAGGAACTCTTCAGCAGGGCGGGCCTGGATCTCACCGGCACCGAGGCCGTCTCCGGCACGTTCCCGACGCTGCATCTGGTCGAGGCGACCGTCCCCGGCTGAGCCCGGGTACGGCGAAGAGGGCGAAGAGAAGGTGCCCCGCGGACAGTTCGTCCGCGGGGCACCTTTCTCGTCTGCCGTTCTCCCGTATGCCGTCGGTATTCGCTGCCGTCGGCTCTCTTCCGCCGGCGCCACGGCCGGTCCGTCCGCGAACGGCCGGCCGCGCGCGCCGGCCTAAATGCCTCCGTCGACGCGGAGGGTGAGCCCGTTGACGAAGCTGGCGGAGTCGCTCGCGAGGAACGCGACGGTGCGGGCCACATCCGCCGCGGTGCCGAAGCGCCGCAGCGGAATGGCGGACAGCAGCCCTTCACGTACGTGAGGCGGCAGATCGATGCCGCGCTCGGTCTCCACCACACCGGGGGCCACCGTGTTGACGCGGACGGCCCGGTCCCCCAGCTCCTTGCTCAACGACCGTACGAATCCGGCGAGACCGGCCTTGGCCGCGGTGAAGTGCACATGGCCCGGCCGGCCGCGCTCGGCCATCCCCGCCCCGACGTTGACGACCGAGGCGCCGTCGGCGAGCAGCGGCAGGACGGTTCTGGTGAGCTGGACATGAGCCGTCAGGTTCTCGTCCAGGCACTGCGCCACGTCCTCGTCGGACAGTTCCGCGAACGGCTGCGGGGCGTACGTGCCCATGTTGTTGACCAGTACGTCGATGTCCCCGTACAGCTCACGGCAGGCTTCGGCGGCCGCCGCGCGCCCGGCCGGGGTGAACAGGTCGGCACGCAGCGTGCGATGGCGCGCCGCGTCCCAGCCGGGCTCGTTCTCCAGCCGCTTGGCGGCCTCCTCGTCGCCGCGGTAGCACGCCACCACGCGCGCCCCGCTCCGGGCGAGCACGAGCGAGGTGGCACGGCCGACGCCGCGGGTGCCGCCGGTGACCAGGGCGCGCTTCCCGGCCAGTCCGAGGCTGTGGGGACCGTTCACCGGGACTCCTCCGTTCCGTATGCGGCCTCGACCTCGTAGACGCCGAACACCCGGCGCTGCTCGTGGTCCTGGAAGGGACGCAGCGGAGCGGTGGTGTCCCGGTGCTCGGCTCCCTCCTCCCACCTCTGGAAGGCGGCGAGGTCCTGCCACTCGCTCATCACCACGTACCGGTCCGGCTCGTGGGCGGAGCGCAGCAGTTCGTTGCCGAGCAGGCCCGGCACCCCGGCCAGGTCCTTGCTGGTCCGGTGGTATGCCTGCCGGACGGCCTCCTCGCCCTGTGGGCCGTCGGCGGACGCCGCGTAGACCAGGACGCGTACCCGGCCGCTCACCGCACCGCCCCCTCTCCGGCGCCGACCATCCGCAGGACGGTGTGCATCGTGACCATCGTTCCGCCGTCGCGGAACGGGTGCAGCTTGGTGCGGTGCTCCACGTGTTCCGCACTGCGCTCGAACTCGCGGAACGACGGCTCGTCCACCCAGTCGCTGACGATGTAGTAGACGCCCGGCTCCTCGGCGCTCTTCGACAGCCACTGGCCGAGGTTGGCCGGCTGCCGGGTGATCACCTCGCCGACCTTCGCCCATGTCTCCTCGAACTCCCGCTCCACGCCCTGCTTGATGTTCATGCGCAGCAAGATCCGGAACGTGCCCTGAGCGTTCGCCATGTCAGATGCCTCCGTCGACGTCGAGGGTCTGGCCGTTCACGAAGGACGACTGGTCGCTGGCGAGGAAGAGGACGGCGCGTGCCACCTCGTCGGCTCGCCCGAGGCGGCCGAGCGGGATCATCCGGCTGTAGCGGGCGATGACCTCCTCGGGGACCTCCGCCTCGGTCGCGGTCGGTCCCGGGGCGACGATGTTGAACCGGATGCCCTCGGGCCCGAACTCCTTGACCAGCGTGCGGGTCAGGCCGATCAGCCCGGCCTTGGAGGCGGTGTAGTGGGCACGCTTGGGGACGCCCACCGTGGCCACCTTCGAGCCGACGAAGATCACGGAGGAGCCCTCGGACAGCAGCGGAAGGACCTTCTGCGTAATGAGGAACGGCGCGGTGAGGTTGGTGTCCACGATGCGACGCCACTCCTCCAACGGGAGCTCGGCGAAGGGCACATGGCTGATGGCGCCCGCGTTGTGCACCACGGCGTCCAAGCTGCCGAAGCGCTCCGTGCACTCCTGTGCCAGGCGTTCGACCTCCTCGGCCTCGCTGAGGTCGGCCTGTATCACGTGGTGGGTGCCGTCGGTCGACTTCAGGTCCCGGTTCAGCCGCTCCACGTGCTCGCCCGCCTGACGGTGACAGACGATCAGGTCGGCGCCGCAGGAGGCCAGCGCGAGGCTGATCTCCCGGCCGATGCCCCGCGTGCCGCCGGTGACCAGGACCTTCTTGCCCTGGAGGCCCAGGCCGAGGCCGGCGTGCGCCCGCTCCTCGATCTGCCGCTTGATGCGCTTCATCTGCACGGGGGTGTTGGTGTTCAGCCGCCGCTCCATGGCCTCGTCGTCGACCGGGGCGGCCGGCTTCATGTGGAAGTCCTGCGTCCAGCGCATGCGGACGCCGTCGGGCGTCTGCTCGTACTGCCAGAAGATGTCCATGAACTCGAACGGCCCGGTCTCCACCCGCTTCGCGCGGACGGTACGGGTCTCGGGGTCCGGTGTGCGCTCCGAGACCCAGCTCCACACGTTGCCGTTCTCGTCGGGGTGCATGGTCAGCCGGAAGACGATGGTCTCGCCCCGCTGTTCCAGGACCTCCGCCGCCGCGTACTCGCTGAACAGTTGCGGCCAGGACGGCACGTCGTTGGTCATCGCCCAGACCAGGTCCATGGGCGCATCGATGGTGATCTCGTTGTCAGTGTGACCGGTCATGGTGCTGAGCCTCTCGATCGGTGGTTCGGTCAGGCGGCGCGTACGAGGGCATTGACGTGGTCGATGGCCTCGCGAGGGGTCCTGACGGAGGTGGCGACGTCCTCCGGCATGGAGATGCCGTACTTGTTCTCGATGCGCGTGGTGATCTCCAGCAGGGCGAGGGAGTCGTAACCGAGCTCGCCGAACGGCATGTCGAGGATGTCGCCCTGCAACTCCTCACGGTCTTCGCCGCCGCCCGCGCGCATGATCACGACGAGGTCGTCCAGGGTGAAGGTGTTCATGTGCTTCTCCCGTCTTGCGGATTCGGTCTTCCATCGGGTCCTTCAGTGGGCCCGGGAGATCACCAGAGCGGCGTTGAAGCCGCCATGGCCCCGGGCGAGGATCAGTGCGTTACGGAGGGAGGCGGGACGCGGCTCGTCGCGTACGAGGTCCAGATCGCAGCCGGGCGCGAGCGCCGGAACGTTGATCGTGGGCGGTATGACGCCGTCCCGTATCGACAGCAGCGCGGTGGCGACGTCGAGGGCGGCGCCGCCGCCGTAGAGCCGGCCCGTCATGGTCTTGGGGGCCGTCACCGGCACTCCGCGCGGGCCGAACAGCCGGTCCAGCGCCATGGATTCGAGCCGGTCCCGCTCGGGGTCCCCGCTGGCGTCGGCGAAGACGACGTCGATCTCCGCGGGCTCCAGTCCGGCGTCCGCGAGCGCCTGTTCGGCGGCTTTCCGCAGCCGTGAGCCGCCGTCCGCGTCCCGACCGCCCGGCCGGGGATCGAAGGTGGCCGCGTAGCCGGTGATCCGGCCGTAGACCCGCTCGGCTCCCCTGGCCTCGGCCGCCTCGGCGGACTCGGCCACCAGGATCGCGCCGCCCTCGCCGGGTACGTAGCCGCCGGCCGTCGCGGCGAACGGCTGGAAGCCCCGGTCGGGATCGTCGCTGTCGCTCAGCAGCCCGTTCGCCGACTGAGCGGTGACTCCGTACGGGCACAGGGAGGCGTCCGTACCGCCGGTCAGGACGAAGCGCGCACCGCCGTCCGCGAGGAGCCGCCGGGTGCGTCCGGTCGCATCCAGCCCGCCCGCCTGTTCGGTGCAGACCACACCGCAGGGGCCGCGCATTCCGTGCCGGATGGAGAGCTGTCCCGTGGTGGCCGCGTAGAACCAGGCGATCGACTGGTACGCGGTCACATAGCGCGAGCCCTGCGACCACAGCCGCTCGATCTCGTGCTGCCCGAACTCCGTGCCGCCCGACGAACTGGAGGTGAGCACCGCCATGTCGTACTCGGGAAACTCCGACGGGTCGGCCCCGGCGTCCGTCAGCGCCATGTCGGCGGCATGGAAGGCGAGTTGGGTCCACCGGTCGGTCTGCACCCGCAGCCGGGACGGTACGTGCTCCGCCGCGTCGAACTCGGTGACCTCGCCCGCGACCCGGACCGGGTAACCGCCGGCGTCGAACCGGGTCAGGGGTCTCACACCGCTGCGTCCGGCCAGCACCGACCGCCAGTAGTTCTCCGTCCCGACGCCGTTGGGCGCCACGACTCCGATTCCTGTCACGACCGCCGCGGTCACAGCGCCTCCGCCCGTCGCAGGAACATCGCCGACTGGAACCCGCCGAACCCGCTGCCGACGCTGAGCACCGCGTTCATCGGGTGCTCCCGCGCCGTCACCGGCACGTAGTCCAGGTCGCATTCGGGATCGGGGGTGCTGAGGTTGGCCGTGGGCGGCACCACCTGGTGGTGCAGGGCCAGCGCGCTGGCCGCCACCTCGATGGAGCCGATGGCGCCCAGCGAGTGCCCGATCATCGACTTGATCGAGCTGACCGGGACCTCACGGGCCCGCTCCCCCAGGCTGCGCTTGAACGCGGCGGTCTCGTGCCGGTCGTTCTGCCGGGTGCCGGAGCCGTGGGCGTTGATGTAGTCGACGTCCCCGGCCGGGGCTTCGGCCTCGTCGAGCGCGGAGGCGATCGCCTCGGCCATCTCCCGCCCGTCCGGCTTGAGTCCGGTCATGTGGAAGGCGTTGCTGCGCCGCGCGAACCCGGAGATCCGCGCGTAACCGCGGGCACCGCGCCGCCGCGCGGCCGCCTTGGTCTCCAGGACCATCACCGCCGCGCCCTCGCCCAGGACGAAGCCGTCGCGGTGCAGGTCGAAGGGGCGGGAGGCGGACTCCGGTGCCGTGTTGTTGGGAGAGGTGGCGCGGATCGCGTCGAAGCACGCCACGGTGATCGGGGACAGCGGCGCGTCCGTGGCACCGGCCAGCACGATGTCGGCCGAGCCCTCACGGATGAGCTGGGCGCCGTGCCCCATCGAGTCGATACCGGCGGTGCAGCCGGTGGAGGTGAGCGAGACGGGCCCCTCCGCACCGCATTCCCAGGCGACTTCGACGGCCATGGTGCTGGGCACCATGTAGTCGTAGAGCTGCGGCACCGCGTAGTCGGGGTCGAGCAGCCAGCGCCGTCCGCCGTCGCTCAGGACGACGTACTCCTCCTCCAGGCCGGTGGTGCAGCCGACGGCGCTGCCGATGCTCACCCCGATCCGGCCGGGATCCACACCGCCGAGCCCGGGTCCGAGCCCGCTGTCGGCCATCGCCTCGCGCGCCGCGACCACCGCGAACTGAGCGGCCCGGTCCATGCGCCGGACCTCCTGCGGAGAGAGCCCCTCCGCGGCGGGGTCGAAGTCGCACTCCGCCGCGATCCGGGAGCGGAAGTCGGTGGCGTCGAACAGTGAGATGGTGCGCGTCGCCGTACGTCCGTCGGTCAGCAGCTCCCAGAACTGCTTGGTGCCGACGCCGCCCGGCGCCACGACGCCGATCCCCGTGATCACCGGCTCCCGCTCGTCGTCGGCGGTGCTCACTGGGCCTCCCCGACTTCCACCACGGGCTCGGCGGCGTTCGGGGTGGCCTCGGTGTCCACGTGCCCGAGGTCCGGGCGCGGGGCCAGAGGGGCGAGCTGGAAGACGGCACGTGTCGGGACGGTCCCGGAGTGGGTGACCCGGTGCCGCACCCCGATCGGCACGACCAGGCCCTCTCCGGCGGCCAGTTCGACTTCCCGCGTACCGTCCAGCAGCACGGTCAGCGCGCCGTCGATGACGAACAGGTACTCCTCGGAGTACGGGTGGTAGTGCTCGGAGACGAACTCCCCCGGTGCCAGCGTCAGTTCGCCGAAGAAGCCGGTGCCGCAGCCCACGGTCTTGGGGCTGAGCAGCACCCGCATCTCACCGCCGCGCCGCCGGTTCACCGCCACCTCGCCGAGGGCCACCTTCTGGATCGGTGCGTCAGCCACGGGTCACTCCCTCCTGCGGAGTCCAGATGTAGAACGGCGACGCCATGGCGTCCTTGGGCTCCTGCCAGTTCGGGTCGTAGGGCCTGATGTGCTCGGCGAGTTCGGCGCTCATGTCCTGGTAGAGGTCGGTCTCGCGGGCCTTGTAGAGCCGGTCGGTGATGCCGTCCTCCGCCTCGACCAGGTGGAAGTAGAGGTCGTGGAAGCGGAAGAGGGTACGCCGCGTGACTCCCACCATGTGGGGCAGTTCGGTGGCGTCCGACTTGCTGAAGATGTCGGCTACCGCGTCCTTCTCGCTCGGGGCCATCCGCGCCACGATCAGCGTCCGGTGCATCGTGATCTCCCATCGGTTCGTGGGACACCCGTGGTGTCACTGCGGCCACACCGTGCCGGGAGCGGTTCGTAATCGGCTCACCAACCACTGACGCCGCAGAACCCGCCGCCCGGCCGCGCGCCGCGCACGGCCGCGTGCCGCAAGTCGATTCCCACTCGACGGCCACCGGGGCACCGCAGGCTGAGGCCCCGTCCGCCGGGCCGTCGACGTGCCCTGCCGCAGGCCCGCGGGACGGCACACCCCGCGTACTGACGCGCCATCACGAGGAGCTTCCATGGCAGCACCCGCTCGAACGACCGCCGCGGCTCCCGCCGAGGCGCCGGCCACCGCGGCTTCCGCCGAAGTGGCCAGCCCGGCCCCGCTGATCGGGCTGAACCTGGCTTTCGCCGCCTCCCGGATGCTGATGACCGCGGTCGAACTCGACCTCTTCGGCACCCTCGACGACGCTCCGGCGACGGAGGCGGAACTGCGGCGCCGGCTCAACCTGCACCCCCGCTTCGCCAGGACCTTCCTGGACGCCCTCCAGGCTCACGGGCTGCTGCGCAGGGAGGACGGCCGCTACCACAACACCGAACTGGCCGGGACGTTCCTCGTTGCGGGCAAGCCCCGGTACATCGGCGGGTTCGTCGAGGTCGCGACCCGCGTGCAGTGGCAGGCGTGGAGCCGCTTCACCAGGGCGCTGCGCACCGGCGAGCACCAGGACGACTCACCCGTCGACGACGGCAACGAACTCTTCCGCACCCGCCCCGACGAAGACCCCGACCGCATCCGGCGGTTCATGGCCGCGATGGACACGCACACCGGCCGGGCCGGAAGCGAGATCGCCGAACGGATCGACTGGAGCGGCTACGAGTCCGTGGCGGACCTGGGCGGCGCGCGCGGCAATCTGCTCGCGCACCTCGTGCGGCGCCGGCCGGGAGTGCGCGGCGTCAACGTCGACCGTGCGCCCGCCCGTCCGTTCTTCGACGAGCACATGGCCGCCCTCGGCGTCGCCGACCGCGTCTCCTTCCTGGAGGCCGACTTCTTCCACGACCCGCTCCCCGAAACGGACGTTCTGGTGTACGGCCACGTCCTGCACGAGTGGAGCCAGGACACCCGGGCGATGCTCGTGCGCCGGGCCTACGACGCGCTGCCCCCCGGCGGCTCCCTGGTGATCTACGACCGGATGCTGGACGACGAAGCCCCGGACCGCGACGCCCTGTTGCTGAGCCTCACGTTCATGCTCACCTCCGCCGGCGGCGGCGAGTACCGCATCGGCGAGTGCGACGAGTGGCTGCGCGAGGCCGGCTTCCAGGACGTCTCCTTCACCCCCGTTCTCGACAACCACACGCTGGCGATCGCCCGCAAGTGACCGCCCCCAGGAAGGACTGCGCCCATGTGCGGGATCACCGGATGGCTCGACTACGCGCGCGACATGACCGCGGAACGCAGCACGATCCAGGCCATGGCCCGGACCCTGTTCCACCGCGGCCCCGACGCCTCGGGACTGTGGCTCGGCTCCGACGTCGCTCTCGGACACCAACGCCTGTCGATCATCGACCCGGCGAACGGCGTCCAGCCGATGCGGGCCGACGACGGGGACCCGGACTCGCCCGTGATCGTGTTCAACGGTGAGATCTACAACTACCGGGAGCTGCGCGAACAACTCACCCTCGCCGGGCACCGGTTCACCACGCGCAGCGACACCGAGGTGCTGCTGCGCGCCTACCTCGAATGGGGACCGGAGTGCGCCGGGCACCTCAACGGCATCTTCGCGTACGCCATCTGGGACCCGCGTCCGCGGCGGCTCGTGCTCGCGCGCGACCCCATCGGCGTGAAGCCGCTCTTCTATCACCGCACGCCGGACGGCCTGCTCTTCGGCTCCGAGCCCAAAGCGGTCCTCCGCCACCCCTGGGTGGCACCGGTCGTCGACGCCGACGGGCTGCGCGAACTGCTCTCGCACGCCCG
The DNA here is from genome assembly GCF_001751255.1 of Streptomyces nanshensis. Taxonomy (GTDB): domain Bacteria; phylum Actinomycetota; class Actinomycetes; order Streptomycetales; family Streptomycetaceae; genus Streptomyces; species Streptomyces nanshensis_A. Next base: position 28,113 of record NZ_LJGW01000044.1, read on the forward strand.
GAACCCGGGACGGGCCATCTTCCGCGACATCCCCGAGCTTCCGCCCGGCCACATCCTGACCGCCGAACCCGGCGGGCACCGGCTCAGCGCCTACTGGACCCCGACCGCCAACCCGCACCGGAGGGACCTGCACTCCAGCGTCACGGACATCCGCGAGCTGCTGGAGGACATCGTCGCCCGGCAGCTCATCTCCGACGTCCCGACGAGTCTGATGCTCTCCGGCGGCATCGACTCCAGCGCGCTGGCGGCGCTCGCCACCGGCACCGTGGCCCGGCAGGGCGCGGCGCCGGTGCACACGTACTCCATGACCTTCCGCGGCTACACGGAGAACTTCCGCCCGCAGAAGCTGCGCGGCACCCCGGACCCGCCCTTCGCCGCACAGGTGGCCGAGCATCTGGGCACCGTCCACACCGACGTCGTGGCGACTCCGGGCCAGCTCACGGACCCGCTGACGAAGGCCCGCACCATGCAGGCCCAGGACATGCCGACGCACCACGGCGACATGGACAGCTCCCTCTATCTGGCCTTCCGTCATCTGCGCGAGGAATCCCGCGTGGTGACGCTCTCCGGCGAGGGCGCGGACGAGATCTTCGGGGGCTACTTCTGGGCCCACGACCCGGAGTTGACGGACGCGGGCACCTTTCCCTGGGTGGCGTTCGAGCGCCGTAAGGCCGCCTCGGGCGGGCTGGGACTGCGCCTCTTCGATCCCGCGCTGCGCAAGGAACTCGACCTGTACGGGTACGCCGACCAGCACTACCGGGAGGCGCTCGCCGCGGCCCCGGTCCTGGACGGCGAGAGCGCCGCGGAACGCCGGGCCCGCCAGGTCGGCTATCTCGTCCTGACCCGCTGGCTGCCGACCCTCCTCGACCGTGAGGACAGGCTCAGCATGGCCAACGGCGTGGAGCTGCGGGTGCCCTTCTGCGACCACCGGCTGGCCCAGTATCTGCTGGACGTACCGGCCCATATGCAGCGAACCGGCGGCCAGGAGAAGAGCCTGCTCCGGTCTGCGGTGGCCGACCTGCTCCCGTCCGCCGTGGTCAACCGGCCCAAGAGCGCCTACCCGGCGACCCAGGACCCGGTGTACGGACGCGCCGTACGCGAGCAGTATCTGCGCCTCGCACGCGACCGGGACGCACCGGTGGCACCGCTGCTGGACGAGCAGGCCACCCGGGCCGTGCTCGACGGGGACGGCACGGACGACGACAAGGCCGGTGCCTGGGTGGACCGGGCGGGCTTCGAGATGGTCCTCCAATTCGACTCCTGGCTACGGGAGTACGACGTGCGTCTCGACCTCTAGCGCCCTCCCGCGTCTTCCGAACCCGAGCCCGATCACTCTCCCCACAGCGCCCAAGGAGGTGCGAGGTGCCTCTCCCGTTGGAACTGGTCCACGCCCTGGTCATCGTCGCGAGCGGAATCGTCACCGGGACCTTCTTCGCCGTGGCGGTCAGCGTCTTCCCCGTACTGATGGCCATGCCGCCCCAGCAGTACGTGCAGACGCAGCGCAGGCTCGGCGAGGGCTACCACCCGGTGATGCCGGTCATCGTCTCGACCGTGCTGGTCGGGGACGTCCTGCTGGCGGTCTTCGCGGACACCGGCCGGCTGCGCCTGGTGTACGTGGCGGCGGCGGTGCTCTTCCTGGCGGTCCCGCTGATCTCGCAGTACGGCAATCTGCCGCTCAACAAGGCCATCCAGGCGGCCGACCGGCACGGTGTCCCGGAGGACTGGGCGGATCCGCGCCCCGGCTGGCGCCGCTGGCACCTGATCCGCTCGGTGTTCGCGGTGGTCGCGCTGGTGCTCAACGTGCTGGCGGCCGCGGTCCTGGCGTGACGCCGAGGCCGCGGC
>NZ_LJGW01000059.1 GCF_001751255.1 Streptomyces nanshensis
CGCCCCCGGCGCCCGCCGGCACCCGGCTGGAGGCCCGGCGTGCGGCGCGTGCCCGGCGCGAGGGCCCGGCGATCATCGCGAGCCGCTTCCTGGGCGAGGTGTTCATATCGGCGGGNGATGCTGCTCTTCGTCGCGTACCAGCTCTGGTGGACGAACGTCCTGGCGGGCCAGGAGGCCGGCGGCGCCGCGCAGAGCCTCCAGGACCAGTGGGGCGACGGCGGGAAGAAGGGCAAGGCCGGGCTGGACCCGGAGCGCAGGGCGGACGACTTCGCGCCCGGCGAGGGCTTCGCGATCATCTATCTGCCGAAGCTGGACGTACGGGCCCCCATCGCCCAGGGCGTCTCCAAGCCCAAGGTGCTCGACAAGGGGCTCGTCGGGCACTACGACGCCCAGCCGTTCAAGACGGCGATGCCGTGGGACAAGAAGGGCAACTTCGCGCTCGCGGGACACCGCAACACCCATGGCGAGCCGTTCCGTTACATCAACCGGCTGGTCGCCGGGGACGAGATCGTGGTGGAGACGGCCACGAAGTTCTACACGTACAAGATGGCCAACCGGCTGCCGTCGACATCGCCCGCGAACACGAGCGTGATCGAACCCGTTCCACGAGGTTCCGGTTTTGAACGCCCGGGCCGCTACATCACGTTGACTACGTGCACACCTGAATTCACCTCGAAATACCGGCTCATCGTCTGGGGCAAAATGGTCGAGGAGCGTCCGCGGAGCAAGGGCAAGCCGGACGCTCTCGTCGAGTAGGGGACTGCAGGACGGGGCGGTAAAGCGGTGTCACAGACCAAACACGACCGGAGCGGGGGATCCGGCGTCACGTCGTCGAGCCCGCCGCCGCATCCGGCGTCCGAACGCGGACGCAGGGCCACCCGACGCCGCAGGATCTCCGCGCTGATCGGATGCCTCGGCGAACTCCTCATCACCGCGGGCGTCGTGCTCGCGCTGTTCGTCGCGTACTCGCTGTGGTGGACGAACGTGCTCGCCGAGCGCGACTCCAAGCAGGCGGGCGACAAGGTGCGCGAGAGCTGGCTGCGCGACCGTACGCCCGGCGCCCTCGACACCAAGGACGGCATCGGCTTCCTGCATGTGCCCTCGATGTCGCGCGAGGACGTGCTCGTGATGAAGGGCACCGACGCGCAGGAGCTCAACAAGGGCGCGGCGGGCTATTACACGAAGCCCGTCAAGTCCGGGATGCCGCAGGACCAGTCGGGCAACTTCGCCCTGGCCGCGCACCGGGACGGGCACGGAGCCAAGTTCCACCGGATCGACAAGATCGAGAAGGGCGACCCGGTCGTCTTCGAGACGAAGAACACCTGGTTCGTCTACAAGGTCTTCTCGATCCTGCCGCGCACCAGCAAGTACAACGTGGACGTGCTCGACCCGGTGCCGAAGGGCTCCGGGAAGAAGCACGAGGGGCGCTACATCACGCTGACCACGTGCACGCCCGTCTTCACCTCGAAGTACCGGTACGTGGTGTGGGGCGAGCTGGAGCGCACGGTCGACGTGGACGCGAAGCGCACTCCGCCGAAGGAACTGCGCTGATCCGAGGCGGAGTTCGGGTTCGGGAGGGAACCAGGGCGAACCGGCCCGGGGCCGGCCGCTGCGAACCCCCATCGCACACGCGAAGCGCCCCCGGCAGCAACTCGTGCTGCGCGGGGGCGCGTTCGTCTGCGACCGGGTCGGCTCCCGGGCTCAGGACCTGCCGTTGCCGCGGTTCGGCTGTCCGAAGGGACCGCCGAAGATCCCGTCGTCGCCGTCGGCACCGCCGTCGTCGCCCGGCTGTCCCGGCCTGGCGATGATGGTGACGGTGTCGCCCTTCTTGCCCTGGGTGTTGGCGGCCGGATTCGTCGTGACGACCGTGGCGTTGTTCTCGTCCGGTGCGCCCTGGACCTGGACCTGGAAGCCCGCGTCCTCCAGCGACTTGCGGGCGTCCTTGACGAGCTGGTCCGTGACGTCCGGGACGGTGGCGGGCTCGTCGTCCGGTGCCTTGGCCACGGTCAGCGTGACCTGCGAACCGGACTTGGCCTTCTGGTTCGCGCCCGGGTCCTGTGCGAGGACCTCGCCGGCGGCCTTGTCCGGAGCGTCCTGCTCCTTGCGTGCCACCTCGAAGCCGCGGTCCTCCAGGACCTTCTGCGCCGCGTCGAACTGCTGGCCCACGACGTTGGGCACGGCGGTGGTCTGCTCCTGGGCGACCGTCAGCACGACGGTCGACTTCTTCGGTGCCTTGCCGCCGCCGCCCGGGCTCTGCGTCAGCACGGTGCCCGGAGTCTCGTCCGACTCCTGGTTCTTGCGCTTGACGGTGAAGCCCGCGCTCTCCAGCTCCTGCTTGGCGTTGGGGAAGGTCTTCCCCTCCACGTCCGGGACGTCGACCGGCGCGGGGCCCTTGGACATCGCCAGCGTGACGGTCTCGCCCCGGTCGATCTTGGAGTCCTTCGGCGGGTCCGTCTCGCAGACCGTGTTCTTCTTCTCGTCGCAGAACTTGCTCTCGCCCTTGGTGACCTTGAAACCGGCGTTCTCACCGGCGGACTTGGCCTGCGAGTAGGTCTGCCCGGCGAGCGCCGGCACCTCGACGGTGTTGCCGGGGCCGTTGCCGAAGAGCGTCTTGCCGATGAAGATCGCCCCGACGAGGATGAAGATCGCGGCGAGTACGAGCAGGACCGTGGAGAGCTTGCTCCGGTTCTGCCGGCGCCTGCCGCCCCGGCCGTCGTCGTAGTAGCCGCCGTTGTCGTCCCGTACGGGCGGCATCATCGACGTCTGCGCGTCCTGTGCGCGCAGCGCGGTGGTGGGCTGGTCGTCCGGGTAGCCGCCGTAACCGACGGCGCCCATCGCCGCCGTGGCCGCCACGGGCTGACCGTCGAGGCACGCCTCGATGTCGGCGCGCATCTCGTCGGCGCTCTGGTAGCGGTAGTCCGGGTCCTTCACGAGGGCCTTCATGACGATCGCGTCCATGTCGGGCGAGATCTCGGGGTCGAAGGCCGACGGCGTCTGCGGATCCTCCCGTACGTGCTGGTACGCGACCGCGACGGGGGAGTCGCCGATGAACGGCGGGCGGTTGGTGAGCAGTTCGTAGATGAGACAGCCCGTGGAGTAGAGGTCCGAACGGGAGTCGACCTGCTCGCCCTTGGCCTGCTCCGGGGAGAGGTACTGGGCGGTGCCGATGACGGCGGCGGTCTGCGTCATCGTCATGCCGGAGTCGCCCATGGCCCGCGCGATGCCGAAGTCCATGACCTTGACCTGGCCGTTGCGCGTGAGCATCACGTTGGCGGGCTTGATGTCGCGGTGGACGATGCCGCTGCGGTGGGAGTACTCCAGGGCCTGCAGGATGCCGATGGACATCTCCATCGCGCGCTCGGGCAGCAGTTTCCGTCCGGAGTGCAGCAGTTCGCGGAGAGTGGAGCCGTCCACGTACTCCATGACGATGTACGGGATGGACACGCCGTCCACGTAGTCCTCGCCGGTGTCGTAGACAGCGACGATCGCCGGGTGGTTCAGCGATGCGGCCGACTGGGCCTCGCGGCGGAACCGGGCCTGGAACGACGGGTCACGAGCCAGGTCGACGCGGAGCGTCTTGACCGCGACTGTCCTGCCCAGGCGCGTGTCATGGGCGAGGTAGACCTCGGCCATGCCGCCGCGGCCGAGCACCGAGCCCAGCTCGTACCGGCCGCCGAGGCGACGCGGCTCTTCCATAGTCTCCAGCCCTCTCCGTTCGTCCGGGCCCGTATCTGACGTAGGGCACGGCGGTGTGCTGCTCGGGATACGGTACCCGCCCACTCGTGCGAGTCGGTCGTGACTGAGGTGACGGACGTCACCACCTGCGGTGCCGCCGTGGTGGTTTCGGCCACGGCGCCGAACGCCCCCGGGACGACTGCCGTTGCCCCGTGGACCGTCGTGACGCCGCGCGCCGTCCGCGTCACCGCTTGCCCTCGAGCACCGCGTTCATGACGTCCTTGGCGACGGGGGCGGCGAGCTTGCCGCCCGCGATGTCGCTGCGGAGCGTGTCCGAACCCTCGATGACGACGGCGACGGCGACGGGGATGTCTCCGTTGCTGTCCTTCGCGTATGAGATGAACCACGCGTAGGGGTTCTCGCTGTTGTTCTCGCCACGCTGGGCCGTGCCCGTCTTGCCGCCGACGGTGACGCCGGGGATCTGCGCGCTGGTTCCGGTGCCCTTCTGGACCACGGTCTCCATCGCCTGCTGGAGCTTCTGCGCGTTCTCGGAGGAGACCGGCCGGTCCAGTTCCGTCGGCTTGTGCTGCTCGACGACGTTGAGGTTCGGCGCCACGAGCTGGTCCACCATGTACGGCTTCATCAGGGCGCCGTTGTTGGCCACGGACGAGGCGACCATCGCCATCTGCAGCGGCGTCGCGCGGTTGCTGGCCTGGCCGATGCCGGCCATCGCGTTCTGCGGCCGGTTGTCCTTGGGGTAGACGCTCTCGGCGGCGCGGACCGGAGTGTCCAGCTCCTTGTTGTTGAAGCCGAACTTGTCCGCCGTCTCGATCATCTTCTTGTTGCCGATCTTGTTGCTCATCTGCGCGAAGACCGTGTTGCAGGAGTAGCGCAGGGCGTCGCGGACCGTGGCGTTCTTGCAGGGGATGTTGCCCTCGTTGCCGAGCTTGGTCTGCGAGTCCGGGAGCTTGTACGGATCGGGGCTGTCGGTCTGCTTGTCCAGGTCGTACTCGCCGCTCTCCAGACCCGCCGCCGCCGTGACGACCTTGAAGGTCGAGCCGGGCGGATAGGTCTGCCGCAGCGCCCTGTTGAGCATCGGCTCGTCCTCGTTCTTCTCCTTCTGCAGCTTCGACCACTCGTCGGTGTCGCCCTTGCCGTTGCCGGCGAAGCTGGACGGGTCGTACGAGGGGGTGCTCGCGAGGGCGAGGATGGCGCCGGTCTTGGGGTTTATCGCCGCGACCGCGCCCTTCTTGTCGCCGAGGCCCTGGTAAGCGGCCTTCTGCGCCTTGGCGTTGAGCGTCGTGACGACGTTGCCGCCCTTCTGCGGCTTGCCGGTGAGCATGTCGATGGTGCGGTTGAAGAAGAGGCGGTCGTCGTCACCGGTGAGGATGCCGTCGTTGAGGGCCTCCAACTGGTTCGCGCCGAAGGCCTGCGAGGCGTAGCCGGTCACCGGCGACCACATCGGGCCGTTCTTGTAGGTGCGCTTGTAGCGGAAGTCGCCGCTCTTGGTGTCGGCGGAGCCGGTGATCGCCTTGCCGTCGACGATGATGTTGCCGCGCGGCTGCGAGTACCGCGCGATGGCCACACGCCTGTTCTTCGGATCGGTCTTCAGCTCGTCGGCCTGTACGAGCTGGATCCAGTTGTCGCGTGCCAGCAGGGCCAGTACGAGCAGGCCGCAGAAGATCGCGATCCGGCGCAGTGGCTTGTTCACTGTGCATCACCTCGTACGGGGAGCCGGGTCACGTGCCTTGTCGGGTGCACGGACGGGGAGTTCGGGAACGTCACGGGCGGCACGGACTGCGCGGCCGTGCCGGTCCCCAGGGTCGCGACGGCCCTCGGGGCCGCGCCGGGCAGGGTCCTCATGGCCGGACCACCTGCGTCATCTCCGCGTCCGGTGAGGGCGCGGGAGCGGGCGCCGGACGTCGCGCCGTATCGCTGATCTTGAGCAGGATGGCCACGAGCGCCCAGTTGGCGATGACGGACGAACCGCCTTGTGCGAGGAAGGGCATCGTCATACCGGTGAGCGGGATGAGGCCCATCACACCGCCGGCGACGACGAAGACCTGGATGCCGAAGGCCGCGGAGAGGCCGACCGCGAGGAGCTTGCCGAACGGGTCGCGCGCCGCGAGCGAGGTGCGGATGCCGCGCTCCACGAGGAGCCCGTACAGCAGCAGCAGCGCCATCACACCGGTCAGGCCCAGCTCTTCGCCGACGGTGGCGAAGATGTAGTCGCTCTTGGCGGCGAAGCCGATGAGCCGGGAGAAGCCCTGTCCGAGCCCCGAGCCGAGCACGCCGCCCGAGCCGAAGGCCCACAGCGCCTGCGCCGGCTGCTCGGAACCGTTCTGGAACGCCTGCATCGGGTCGAGCCAGTCGTCGACGCGGCTCTGCACGTGCGGCTCGAAGCTCGCCACGGCCACGGCGCCCACGACGGTCAGTCCGAGCCCGAAGACGATCCAACTGGTGCGCTCCGTCGCGACGTAGAGCATCACGACGAACAGACCGAAGAAGAGCATCGAGGTGCCCAGGTCCGTCTCGAAGACGAGGATGAGGACCGACAGCGCCCAGATGACGAGGATGGGGCCCAGGTCGCGGCCGCGCGGCAGATACAGGCCCATGAAGCGGCGGCTGGCGAGCGCCAGGGCGTCCCGCTTGACCATCAGGTAGCCCGCGAAGAAGACCGCGATGATGATCTTCGCGAACTCCCCCGGCTGGAGCGAGCCGACGCCCGGGATCGTGATCCAGATCCGGGCGCCGAAGCGGGCCGGGAAGAAGACCGGGAGGATCAGCAGGATCAGCGCCGCCACCATCGAGATGTAGGTGTAGCGCTGCAGGACGCGGTGGTCCTTGAGGAAGACCAGGACGCCGACGAACAGGCCCACGCCGAGCGTCGACCACATGAGCTGCGTCGGTGCGGCGGCGCCGCCGGGCAGCGGTTCCAGGTCGAGCCGGTAGATCAGCACCAGGCCCATGCCGTTGAGCAGTGTGGCGATGGGCAGCATCAGCGGGTCCGCGTACGGCGCCCAGCGGCGTACGACGAGGTGCGCGACGCCCGCCAGCAGACACAGGCCCGCGCCGTAGCCGAGCATGCCCGCGGGCAGCGCGCCGTCCTTGGCGAGGCCGACGTTGGCGTACGCGAAGACCGGGATGAGCACGGCGAAGATCAGCATCGCCAGCTCGGTGTTCCGGCGGCTGGGGAGGCCCCCGGGGGAGACCGTCGTATTGCTGCCGGTGTTCGTCATGATGTTGCTGCTCATAGCTGCCGGAGCCCCCCTACGGCGCGGTGCACTGCTTGGCGAGCTGCTGCTGCTTCTCCGACAGCTTCGGGGTGGGCGACGGCGAAGGGGATCCGCTGCCCGGGTCCTTGCTGCCGGAGGCGCGGTCGGCAGTGCCGCCCGGCTTCTTGCCGTCGGCTTCGCCCTGCTTGTCCTGCTTGCTCTGCTCGTCCTTCTTCTTGCCCTCGTCGGCGGGGGGCTGGACGCGCTGCTCCGCGACGATCTGGCAGACCTTCGCCTGCTCCTCCAACTCGTCGGCCTTGTCCCGGGCTTCGCCCGAGCTGCTGGCGGCGATGGTGTCGCGGACCTGGTTGCGCTGGTAGCCGGGCAGGTACTTGAGTTCGACCCGGGGACGGTCCTGGTAGACCTCGTGCAGGCTGATGCCGGCCAGCTCCTGGCTGATGCCGCGGTAGAGCGCGATGTGGTCGTCGTTGGCGCCGACGTAGTACTGGGTCTGGGTCCAGCGGTAGCCGCCGTAGAGCCCGCCGCCGACGATGATCAGGATCATCGCGATCCACATCGAGCGCCGCAGCCACCTTCTGCCGCTGCGCGGTTTGACGAAGTCTTCCTCGGTGTACGCGCCGAAACTGCCCGCAGGCGCCGCCATGTTGCCGCTGCCCGGCGGGCCGAAGCCCTCGCTCCCCGCGCCCTGCGGGGGCACCGACTGGCCCGCGCTGCGCCCGAGTTCGGCGGCGCGCGCCGCGGGCGTGCCCATGGCGCCGACCCCGCCCAGCGGTGTCTGGGACTCGGCGACGGCGCCGACGACGACCGGGGTGTCGTTCAACTGCCCGCCCAGGGCGTCGTCTTCGTCTACGTCGACGACGTCCGCCACGATGCACGTGATGTTGTCGGGACCGCCGCCGCGCAGCGCGAGCTGGATCAGCTCCTGCACCGTCTCGTGCGGGCCCTGGTAGCTGGCGAGCGCTTCCTCGATGGTCTGCGGGCTGACGACGGTCGGCAGACCGTCGGAGCAGATGAGATAGCGGTCGCCCGCCCGGACTTCCCTGATGGACAGGTCCGGTTCGACGTGGTCGCCGCTGCCCAGCGCGCGCATCAGCAGCGAGCGCTGCGGGTGGGTGGTGGCCTCTTCCTCGGTGATGCGTCCCTCGTCGACGAGCTTCTGCACCCAGGTGTGGTCCTGGGTGATCTGCGTGAGCTGTCCGTCGCGGAGCAGATACGCACGCGAGTCGCCGACGTGGACGAGGCCGAGCCGGCGGCCCGTCCACAGCAGGGCGGTGAGCGTGGTGCCCATGCCCTCGAGTTGGGGGTCCTCCTCGACCATGACGCGGAGTTGGTCGTTGGCGCGCTGCACGGCGACGCCGAGGGAGGTGAGGATGTCGGAGCCGGGGATGTCCTCGTCGAGCTGGACGATGGTGGAGATCACCTCGGAGCTGGCGACCTCGCCGGCCGCCTGCCCGCCCATGCCGTCGGCGACCGCCAGCAGGCGCGGTCCCGCGTACCCGGAGTCCTCGTTGTGGTCCCGGATCATGCCGTCGTGAGACCCGGCGGCGAAACGCAGTGACAGACTCATGCGCACCTCGCCCGTCGGCTCCGGATACATCCGCACGGTGCCCACCCTCCGGTCGTCATGATCTGTAACTACTTCCGCAGCTCGATGACCGTCTTGCCGATACGGATCGGCGCTCCGGGCTGGATCGGCGTCGGAGTGGTGAGTCGGGTCCGGTCGAGATAGGTGCCGTTGGTGGACCCGAGATCCTCGACGATCCACTGGCCGTCACGGTCCGGGTAGATCCTGGCATGCCTGCTGGAGGCGTAGTCGTCATCCAGCACGATTGTGGAGTCGTGAGCACGGCCCAGCGTGATGGTCTGCCCCTGGAGCGCGACGGTCGTCCCGGTCAACGACCCTTCTGTGACGACGAGTTTGCTCGGTGCGTTCCGTCCGCCGCCGCGCCGGCCCCCCTGCTGACGCGGAGGCGACTGACGCTGCTGCGGCCGCTGGCCTTCGGCCCTGCGGGCGGCGCGCTGCGTCACGCGCGTACCGAACAGATCGCTGCGGATGACCTGCACGGCCACGATGACGAACAGCCACAGTACGGCGAGAAAACCCAGCCGCATGACCGTGAGGGTCAGCTCTGACATGCCCCCGCTTCACCCTTCGGCTTGCCGGTAAATGATCGTGGTGCTGCCCACGACGATGCGTGAGCCGTCGCGGAGCGTAGCGCGAGTGGTGTGCTGCCCGTCCACCACGATGCCGTTCGTCGATCCGAGATCCTGGATCGACGAGGGGTCCCCGGCGCGGATCTCGCAGTGGCGGCGCGAGACTCCGGGGTCGTCGACGCGCACGTCGGCCTCGGTGCTGCGGCCGAGGACGAGCGTGGGGCGGGAGATCTGATGGCGGTTGCCGTTGATCTCGATCCAGCGCCGCGTCTCGGCGCGGGGCATCGCACCGCCGCCGGCGCCGGGAGCGTATCCGGGCGGCGGTCCTGCCGGCATCGGCGGTGCGCCCGCCGGGCCGGGGCCGGGCGGGTAACCGCCTTGGCCGCCGTAGGCGTTGCCGGGTGCGGAGGAGGCGCGGTGGGGCTGCTGCTGCGAGGCGCTGGAGGCGAGGGTGCGGCTGCGTACGCGGTAGAGCCCGGTGTCGAGTTCGTCCGCCTTCTCCAGGTGCACCTTGACGGAGCCCATGAAGGTGTAGCGCTGCTGCTTCGCGTACTCGCGTACCATTCCGGCCAGTTCGTCGCCGAGCTGGCCGGAGTAGGGGCTGAGGCGCTCGTAGTCGGGGGCGCTCAGTTCGACGATGAAGTCGTTGGGGACCACGGTCCGCTCGCGGTTCCAGATCGTCGCGTTGTTGTCGCACTCGCGCTGGAGCGCGCCCGCGATCTCCACGGGCTGGACCTCGGACTTGAACACCTTCGCGAAGGTGCCGTTGACCAGACCCTCAAGCCGCTGCTCGAAGCGCTTCAGAACTCCCACGTTGCACCTCCTTCCCAGATGCCCTCGGCTCTAGTGCGCCGCCCGGTGTGCCCGTGGGGCGCGCGAGCTGTGTTGGTACGTCGGTCCGGTACTGCTTACTGATCGTATCCACGCGCGAGGAAATCGGGTGGTTCCCCTCTGGGCCCCGCGGGAGGAGTGTCACCTCTCACACCCTCCCGATCCCTCGCCTTCGCCGTCACACCCTCGCATGGATCGCGGCGTCCCCGAAGCCAGTGTCCCGTAGTTGCGCGTGCGCCTGCGGGCGGCGCTACGGATGTGAAGCCACCGCGGCCAGCGTGCTAATCTTTCCGACGTCGGCAGGCGCCTGCGAAGGAGCCCGCCGAACGCCTCTCCGCTCAGGCGGGGAGCACCCGATGCGCGGGTGGCGGAATAGGCAGACGCGCTGGATTCAGGTTCCAGTGTCCGAAAGGACGTGGGGGTTCAACTCCCCCCTCGCGCACAGAGAGACACCGATGAGACGGGTCTCCGCCGGTGACGGAAGTCGCGGCGGGGGCCCGTTTCTCGTGGGCGGACACCGCGGCGGTCCCGGCAGGACGCCCGTCCGTGCCGCCGGTGAAGTCCCCGGCGGCGGGCCCTGTTTGATGATCTTCGGCTGTGGCGCGTGGAGTTGATCACGTTCGGGGCGGGACGCCGGTCGCCGAGCGGTCCGGGGGTGCGGCGGCCGGCGGGGGTGCGCCGGCGTGGGAGCCGTGTGTGACGGCGGGCGTACGCAGCGCATCCGCGTCCCGGTCTTCCGGCTGCCTGCCGGGACAAGTCGGCGGATCCGCCGGGGAGTTGGGCGGGCGGCATCCCAACGGCCCTGCGGAGGCGCCGCGTACGGGTCGCTGCCGTACCGGTCGCGGGACCGGTCGACGCCCTGAGCCCGGCGAGACCAGGGATGCCGGTGAGGCCGGGGGCCGACCGGCGGGACCGTCTCCGGTCCGGCCGCTCTCGCATGGCGAAGGACCCGCTGCAGTGCTCTTCTGGAACTGCAAGGCTCTTCTGGAACTGCAAGCCTCCGGCCGCGTGCGAGCGGCCGCCCCGGCCCGCGAGCGCGACCGAGAGGGTGAGGACGGGTGGAGCAGCGAGTCGTCGTCGGTGTGGACGGGTCCGATCCCGGCTGGCGGGCCGTGGACTGGGCGGCGGACGAGGCGGTCCGGCACGGCCTCTCCCTGCACGTCGTGCACGCCACTCGCTGGGAGAGATACGAGAACGTCGCCAACCTCGGCCTCGACCGCCCCTCCGCCCGCGTCATGGCCGAGAACATCGTCGCGACCGCCGAGCGCCGTGCGGCGGTGGGCCGCCCGGACCTCAAGGTGACCGGCGAGACCCGGGCCATGGACTCGGTCGAGGCGCTGGTCGAGGAGGGACGCTCGGCGTACGCGGTGGTGGTCGGAACCCGTGGGCACGGGGCGCTCGCCGGGGCGCTTCTGGGCTCCGTGAGCCTCGGCGTCGCGGGCCGGGCGACCTGTCCGACGGTCGTCGTACGGGACACGGCGGCGGACCCCGCGGAGGCGCAGCACACGGTGGTGCTGGGAGTGGACGACACGGTCGGCTCGCCCGCGGTCTCCTTCGCCTTCCGTGAGGCGGCCGCGCGCGGCTGCGAGCTGCACGCCGTCCACGCCTGGCGGCTGCCGAGCGACGTCGAGCCCGAGGGCCCCGACCGCGAGGCGGCGGTCCGCAGGGCCGACGCGATGGTCGACCAGATGCTGCGGGACGCGACGGCCCGGTACCCCGAGGTGGCCGTGCACCGCGACTCGGTGGAGGGCTCCGCGCAGCACGTCCTGGTGGAGGCGGCCGCGCGGGCGGATCTGCTGGTGGTGGGCGCCCGCGGACGGCACGGCAGGGTCGGACTCGAACTCGGACTGATCAGCCACGCCGCGCTGCACCACGCTCCCTGTCCCGTGGCCGTCGTACCTCACGACTAGCGCTCGTACGGGGTACGAGGACGGGCGGTGCCCGGACCCCCGCGTGCCGGACGTGTGATGCGGCGGCGGGCACGTCCCCGGGTTCCCGGGCCGTGCCCGCGGGCCGCATTAGGTTGGCCGCCCGGAACCCGGCGGCGGCGACCTGGCAGGTGCGATGAGCGACGACGTCCCCTCTCCTTCCGGCTCTCCCCTCGGCTCACCCGTCACCGTGGACCCCCGCGAACCGCTGTCGCGGCTGCGCCGGGAACTGGACACCGGGGACGAGGGACTCTCCGCCCGTGAGGCCGCCAGACGTCTCGCGGTGTACGGGGCCAACGAGGTCCGCCGTGAGCGGCACGGCTGGTTCGGCCGGGAGCTGGCGCGTCAACTGGTGCATCCGCTGGCGCTGTTGCTGTGGGGCGCGGGGGCGCTGGCCCTCGTCGCGGGAACCTCCGTGCTGGCGGAGGCCATCGTGGCCGTCATCCTGCTGAACGCCGGCTTCGCGCTCGTACAGGAACGTCACGCCGAGCGCGCGGTGGAGGCGCTGGCCGGGTATCTCCCGGACCGGGCCCATGTCGTACGGGACGGTGCGACCCGGGCGGTCCCCGCCGCAGAGCTGGTACCGGGCGACCTGGTCGTGCTGGAGGAGGGCGACCGGGTCCCCGCGGACGCGCGGCTGACCGACGGCGCGCTGGAAGTGGATCTGTCGATGCTCACCGGGGAGTCCGCCCCCGCGGAGCGGCTGGCGGGCGCGGCGCAGGAAGAGCTGCCGCCGCTGCGGGAGTCCAACCTCGTCTTCAGCGGCACCACGTGCGTCGGCGGCCAGGCGCGTGCGGTCGTCTTCGCGACCGGCGTGCACACCGAACTCGGACGCATCGCGGCGCTCAGCCAGCGGACCAAGCGCGAGGAGAGCCCGCTGGAACGGCAGGTCAAGGGAGTCGCCTGGCTGATCGCGGCGGTGGCGGTCGGCATGGGCGCGGCCTTCCTCGCGGTCGGCGTGGCCGCCGGTCTGCCGGTGACCGACGCCCTGACGTTCGCCATCGGGCTGCTGGTCGCGAACGTGCCCGAGGGGCTGCTGCCGACGATCACGCTCGCACTGGCGCTGGGCGTACGGCTGCTGGCCCGCAGCGGTGCCGTGGTCAAGCGGCTCAGCGCGGTGGAGACGCTGGGCTCGACGAACGTCATCTGCACGGACAAGACCGGGACGCTGACGCAGAACCGGATGACTCTGCGCTCGGTGTGGACGCCCGAGGGCGGCGAGCGGAGCGGACCGGCGACCGGTGCGCCGGCCGAGGCCATGGTCGAGTGCACCACCGTCACCGTCGGGGAGGACGGCTCGCTGCACGGGGACCCGACGGAGGTCGCGCTCGTCGAGGCCGCCGTACGACCGGGCGTCGGGACGGGCACGGAAGACGCGGGCACGGAGGCGGAGTTGGCGGAGCGGGACGCGCGGCGGCGGGCCCTCTTCCGGTTCGATCCGCGCCTCCGGCTGATGTCCACCGTCTCCGAGCACGACGGGGGCCTGGTCGTCAGCGTCAAGGGAGCCCCGGAGGCGGTGCTCGCACGCCTCGCGAAGAGCGAGGACGGGGGCGGGCGCGGGCGCGACGGCGAGGGCGGTGCGGACACCGGGGCCGACCAGGGAGCGGCCGTCGAGGACGCCGTGAGCCGGATGACCGCTGCGGGGCTGCGGGTGCTGGCCGTCGCCGCACGCGAACTCCCGCCCGGCACCCCCGTACCGCGGCAGCGCGAGGACGCCGAGATGGAGCTGCGTCTGCTGGGCCTCGTCGGGCTGTACGACCCGCCGCGTGCCGAGGCCGCCGGTGCCGTGCGCCGCTGCCACGAGGCGGGACTGCGGGTGCACGTCGTCACCGGCGACAACGGGGGCACGGCCTCGGCGGTCGCCCGCGATGTGGGCATCGGAGAACCGGAGTTGAGGGTCGTCGACGACGGCGGCGCGGTGACCGACCAGGACCTGGACGAGCTGCTGAGGGCCGACTGCGAGATCGTCTTCGCCCGTTCGTCGCCCGAGACCAAGCTGCGCGTGGCCGACGCCCTGCGGGCGCACGGTCAGATCGTCGCGATGACGGGGGACGGCGTGAACGACGCCCCCGCGCTGCATCGCGCGCACATCGGCGTCGCGATGGGCAGGTCCGGTACGGACGTGGCCCGTGAGGCGTCCACCATGGTGCTGACCGACGACGACTTCGCGACCATCGTCACCGCCGTCGAATCCGGGCGGCGCGTCTACGAGAACGTACGCAAGTTCATCGTCTACATCTTCGCCCACGCCGTGCCCGAGGTCGTCCCGTTCCTGGTCTTCGCCCTGTCCGGCGGGACCGTACCGCTGCCGCTGACCGTGCTGCAGATCCTCGCCGTCGACCTCGGTACGGAGACGCTTCCCGCGCTCGCCCTCGGCCGGGAGCCCGCCGAGCCCGGGCTGATGAACAGGCCGCCGCGGCGCAGCGGTCAGGGCGTCATCACCAAGGACATGCTCGTCCGCGCGTGGGGATATCTCGGCCTGGTCTCGGCGGCGCTGGTGATGGGCGCCTTCTTCTACGTGCTGTGGCGGGCCGGTTGGCACCCCGGCGATCCGACGGGTCCCGGAAGCGGTCTGCACGAGGCATATCTGACGGCGACCACGGCCACCTTCGCCGGCATCGTGATGTGCCAGATCGGGACCGCCCTCGCGGCACGTACCGAGCACGCGTCGCTGCGGCAGGTCGGTCTGTTCACCAATCCGCTGCTCCTCGCCGGCATCGCCTTCGAGCTCGTGTTCACGGCGGCGCTGGTCTGGTTGCCGCCGCTGCAGCACATCTTCGGCACCGCCGCGCTTCCCGGCGACGCGGTCGCGCTGATCGCGACGTTCCCGGTCGTGGTCTGGGGCACCGACGAACTGCGGCGCAGGCACCGCAGGCACCGCAGGACCTGCCGGTACGCCGCCGCGGCCGGCGGCTGACGCCATGGGCCGAAGGACGTCCCGTACGGCGTCCCGTATGGCGTCGGGTCGTAGGGCTCACCTTGTGAGCGCGGCCCGTATACCGTCAGCACCGCCCGGCCGCCGGGCGTCCGCCCTCTCCGGTACCGCGTCAAGTCGGCGCCGCGCGACGGACGTTGCGACCTCCGCGTCGCGGGACGGCAGCCGTGGGACGGACGGGGTCGCTGCGAAACCGAGGAGATCCGGATGCGAAGAGTGCGCGCACAGCTCGCCGCGGTGGCGGTCGTGAGCCTCGCCCTGCCCGCGACGCCCGCGCTGGCCCAGCAGCCCGGCGCCGGCTGCACCGACGGCTCGGTGCAACTGACCGTCGAGGAACGGCGGTTGGACGGTCCCGTACCGCAGGAGATCCTGCGCCGCTCCGGATTCGGCTCCGTGGCACCGGACTTCACCCGCGCCCTGTGCCGTACGCACTCCTACCGCGAGGCGCGGACGGTGGTGACGCGGCAGGGACAGCGGCTGTGGCAGCGCGCCGTGGACCGGGTGCAGGGGCGCGGTCCGGCGGGCGGCGACCTGGACCGCGCGGACGACCGGCCCCTGTACTGGGCGCGGTTGGGGATGACCGGCGCGCTGCGGCAGTGGCGCCCCGGCTTCGGGCTCTCCGAGGCTCAACGCTCGGCGCTGCGGGACCAGTTGGAGCGCACCTCGCGCGGCCACGACACCGTCGACTTCCCCGGCGGCACGCAACGGCCGGGCGGGAGCGCGAAGTCCGGCGGTACGGAGGAGTCCGGCGGTACGGCGAAGGACGTCAGGCGCGTACTGGTCACCGGCTTCGACCCGTTCACGCTGGACGAGGACATCCGCATCAGCAATCCGTCGGGTGCGGGCGCGCTGGCGCTGGACGGCACGGTGCTGCGTACGGAGAAGGGCCCCGTACGGATCGAGACGGCCCTCTTCCCCGTCCGCTGGGGGGACTTCGCCCACGGCACGGTCGAGAAGGCGCTGCGGCCGCATCTGCCGGAGGTGGACATGTTCGCCACGGTCAGCCAGGGCCGGCCCGGCCGGTTCGACGTCGAGCGCTACAACGGTGCCTGGCGGGGGACCTTCCCCGACAACGAGAACGTCTCCGCCCCCGGCACCGTCCCGGTCCCCGGCGACGCCGCCCAGCCCCAGTGGACGGCCACGACGCTGCCGTACAAGGCCGTCACCTCCGCCCTGACGGGCCGCTTCCCGGTGCAGGACCACACGGAGGTCGTCGAGATCCCGGCGGGCGCGAGCGAGCCGGTGACGCGCCCGGACGGCCCGACCGAGGGCTCCACCGCGCGCGAGGGCGGCGGCGGTGACTACCTGTCCAACGAGATCGCCTACCGCGCGACGCTGCTGCGCGACCGGCTCGGGCTGACGATTCCGGGCGGCCATGTCCACACGCCCGTCCTGGAGTTCGGCGAGGACAACGCCGACCCGGACACGGGCACGGTCACCGATCCGCAGTTCCTCGACAACCGGCGGGACATCGTCCGCCAGCTCCGCTCGATCCTCCGGGTCGCGGCCGGGCAGTGACGTCGGCCGGGCTGCCGCCCGGCAGCGATTCCGGCCGGGCTGCCGCCCGGCAGTGACCCCGCCCGTACGCCAACCCCGCCCAGGGCCCGCACCGAGCCGTCATGCGGCAGCGGTCCGTACCGCCCTCGTCACTCCGTGGCGAGGGCGATCTCGGTCGACTTGATCAGTGCGGTGACCGCCGAACCGGCCGCGAGACCCAGCTCCGTGGCCGAGTCCCGTGTGATGGCGGCGGTCAGGTCGCCGCCCTCGATGTCGATCCTCACCCGTGCCATGGCCGGACCCAGGGCGACGTCGGTGACCGTACCGGCGAGCTGGTTGCGGATGCTCACGCCCCGCACCGGCCCGGTGGCCAGCGAGACCTCCGTCGACTTGACCAGGGCCCGTACGGACGTGCCCTCCGCGAGCCCCAACTCCCGTACGGCGTCCAGGGTGATCGCCGAGGTGACGGGCTGGCCGCCGGCGAGGCGGACCGTCACCGTCGCCATCGCCTCGCCGGGGTTGACGCCCGTGACCGTGCCGGACAGTCGGTTGCGGATGCTCAGGGCCATACGGATCACCTCGTGGGACGTGTGCGCGGGAGGCGGAGGCAGCGATGCCGGATTCGCCGGATTTGTCGGCAACCCTATGCGGGACCGTCCGTACGGCGCCCGCGCGAGCTGCTCCCCTCGGCGGGCGGAGGCGTCGACGAGTGCGACGCGATGTCTCGAATCGGGTCGCATTTGCCGGTGGAAGGCATTCGTTGTCTTGCAGATGCGAGTTCGTCCCGCTTACCTTGCGCGCATGCAGAGCTACACGATCGGTCAGGCCGCGCGCCTTCTCGGCGTCAGTCCCGATACCGCGCGCCGCTGGGCGGACGCCGGGCGGGTCGCCACCCACCGCGACGAGGGGGGCCGCCGTCTCATCGACGGGAAGGACCTGGCCGCCTTCTCCGTCGAGGTGGGACAGGGCGGCATCGGCGAAGACGAGGTCTCCTACACCTCCGCCCGCAACGCCTTCCCCGGCATCGTGACCGCCGTCAAGGTCGGCGACGTCGCGGCGCAGGTGGAGATCCAGGCCGGCCCGCACCGGCTCGTTTCGCTGCTGACGCGGGAGGCCGTCGAGGAGTTGGGCCTGGAGGTCGGCATGCAGGCCGTGGCCCGGGTGAAGTCCACCAACGTGCACATCGACCGCACCTGAGCACCGCCGGCCGCGGTCTGCCGGCCGCGGTCCGTCGGCCGCGCTCGGCCGGCCGCGCTCCACGTCCGCAGCCGCGGCGTGCCCGTCCCGCTCTGCGTCCCCTACGCCAAGGAGTCCCGACGTCATGTCATCCACGGTCACCCCGCGACGTACCGCCGCCGCGCTCGTCGCCGCCGCCCTGCTGCTCCCGCTGACCGCGTGCGGCGGCGATGAGAAGGGCGGCGGCGAGGGCGGATCGAGCAGTGCGCCGAAGGCCAACCTGACGGTCCTGGCCGCCTCTTCGCTCACCGACGTCTTCAAGAGCGCCGGCAAGGCGTACGAGAAGGAGCACCCGGGCACGAAGGTGAAGTTCTCCTTCGCCGGTTCGCAGGAGCTCGCCGCCCAGGTCAAGCAGGGAGCGCCCGCCGACGCGCTGGTCACCGCCGACACCAAGACCATGGACGGGCTGAAGTCCGACACCGGCACTCCGACCGTCATCGCCAAGAACCGCCTGGTCATCGCCACCGGCAAGGACAACCCGGAGAAGATCGAGAACCTCAAGGACCTCGCGGACCCGAAGCTGAAGGTCGTGCTCGCCGCTCCCGAGGTGCCCGTCGGCCGCTACAGCCGCGAGGTCCTGGACAAGCAGAAGCTCAAGGTCAAGCCGGTCTCGCAGGAGGCCAACGTCCGCGCGGTGCTGAGCAAGGTGCAGTTGGGCGAGGCGGACGCGGGCATCGTCTACAAGACCGACGCCGCGACCGTTCCCGGCAAGGTCGACGCGATCACGATCCCGGACGACGAGAACGCCGTCGCCTCCTACCCGGCCGCCACGCTCAAGGCGTCGAAGAACTCCAAGGCGGCTGCCGCCTTCGTGAAGTGGCTCAGCACTCCGGAGGCGCAGAAGATGCTGCGGGACGCGGGCTTCCAGAAGCCGTAACCGGGCCACGGCGCACCACCGCACCGCACCACCGCACCGCAGTACCCACTGCACAGCACCACCGCACGGCACCCGTACGGGGCCGCCCGCCGGACGTCAGCTCCGCCGGGCGGCCCCGGTCTGCCGACTGCCGGTCGAACCAGCCGTCGCCCGGCCCGCAGCCCCCGACTCCCCAGCCTGGACACGCCGATGAGCCGCCGCCGCGCACCCGGAACCCGTACGCCGATCGCCCTCGCGGTGCCCGCGCTGCTCGCCATCGGCTTTCTGCTGCTGCCGCTGCTCGGCATCCTCGCCCGTACGGACTGGGCGGGACTGGGCGCGCACTTGACCAGCCCCGCGGTCACGCAGGCGCTGCGTCTGTCGCTCATGGTCTCCTTCGCGGCGCTCGGGCTCTCCCTCGTCCTCGGCGTACCGCTGGCCTGGCTGCTGGCCCGGGTCGACTTCCCCGGCAAGGCCCTGGTGCGCTCCCTGGTCCTGCTGCCGATGGTGCTGCCGCCGACCGTCGGCGGTGTCGCGCTGCTGCTGGGATTCGGCCGCCGCGGACTCCTCGGCCCGTGGCTGGAGGACGAGTTGGGCATCGTCCTGCCGTTCAACACCTCCGGCGCGGTCGTCGCCGCGACCTTCGTCGCCATGCCGTTCCTGGTGATCAGCCTGGAGGGCACGCTCGCGGGGCTCCGGCCGAGTTACGAGGAGACCGCGGCCTCCCTCGGTGCCTCGCCGGTACGGGTGTTCTGCACCGTCACGCTTCCGCTGGTCGCCCCCGGGCTGGCCGCCGGGTCGGCGCTCACCTGGGCGCGGGCGCTCGGCGAGTTCGGCGCGACCATCACCTTCGCCGGGAACCTCCCCGGCACCACCCAGACCCTCCCGCTCCAGGTCTATCTGCTGTTGCAGGACCAGCCGGAGGCCGCGACCTCCGTCTCCCTGCTGCTGCTCGCCGTCGCCCTGGCCGTCCTCGTGGGGCTGCGCGGGCGCTGGACCGGGAGCGGGACCGCGGGCGACCGCTCCGTACGGAAGGGACGGCGGGCCGGGAAGGGACCCGAAGAGCCCGCGGGGCGCGAGGAGTTCGCGGAGTTGGCGGATTTCGCGGAGCCCGTCGGGCCGGAGCCGCGTACGGACGCCGATGAGGCCGCCGGGTCCGCCGGGTCCGCCGGGTCCGGGGCGTCCGCCGCGTCCGCGAAGCCGTCCGCACCCCAGCAGTGGTCGCGGGAGTGCCCTCTCCACGCGGAGGTCACCGGCTTCAACGACGTCACGCTCGACGCCCCGGGCGGCACCACCATCGCCGTCGTCGGCCCCAACGGGGCGGGGAAGACGACCCTGTTGCGGGCTTTGCTCGGCCTCACCCCGCGCGCCCACGCCCGTCTGCGGCTCGGCGAGACGGACGTGACGCCGCTGCCGCCGCACCGCCGCGGCGTCGCATGGGTACCCCAGGACGGAGCCCTCTTCCCGCATCTCACGGCGCTCGCCAACACCGCGTACGGTCTGCGGGCCGCCCGCGTGAGCCGTACGGAGGCGCGCCGCGCCGCCCAGGAGTGGCTGGAGCGGCTCGGGGTGGGCCATCTCTCCCGCCGCAGGCCCGCACAGCTCTCCGGCGGCCAGGCCCAACGCGTCGCGCTCGCACGGGCGTTGGCCGCCCGCCCCCGGCTGCTTCTGCTCGACGAGCCGCTCGCCGCGCTCGACCAGACCACCCGCGCCCGGGTCCGCCACACCCTGCGCACCCATCTCGCGGACTTCGGCGGCGTCTGCCTGCTGGTCACCCACGATCCGGTGGAGGCGATCTCGCTGGGCGACCGCGTCCTCGTCCTCGACGACGGCCGGACCCTGCAGGACGACACCCCGGGCGAGGTCTCCCGGCATCCGCGCTCCCCCTGGGTGGCCCGGATGCTGGGCCGCAACGCCTGGTCCGGTACGGCCACTTCGCAGGGCACGCTCGCGCTGTCCGGCGGCGGCACCCTCGTCGTCGCCGACCCGGTGGCGGAGGGCGCGCAGGCGCTGGCGGTCATCGCACCCGAGGCCGTCTCGCTGCACCGCGAACGGCCCGCCGGGAGCCCCCGTAACAACTGGCCCGGCACCGTACGGGAGATCACCGCCGTCGGCAGCCGGCTGCGCGTGGTCGTCGCCTCGGACCACGTCCCGGCACTGGTCGCGGAGATCACGCCGCAGGCGGCGAGCGAACTGGGGCTCGCCGAGGGCAGCCCGGTGTGGACGAGCGTCAAGGCCACCGAGGTCACCCTCGTCACGCCGTAGGGACGGGGACGCCGGACGGTCGGCCTGCGCGAGCCCGTACGCGGGTCAGGCCGCCGCGGTGAGCCGTGCCGCGAGCGCCTTGCCGCGCGCCTCGGCCAGCTCGTGCGCCTTGGCCCGCGAGACCTCGGCGAGTTCGATCAGCGACTCCATGCCGGGGGTGGCGGGGGCGAGCGTCAGTTCCGGGACGACGAACTCCAGCTCCAGACCCATGGCCTCGCCGAGCACCTTGCCGAGGTAGTTCTGCACGAACTCCCAGTGCTCGCGCGGCGTTCCGGGCCCGTAGCCGCCGCCGCGGCTGGCCACGACCACGGTCGGGGTGCCCGCGGCGGACGGGGAATCGGAGCCGGCGGTGCGGCCCTGGAGGATCACCTGGTCCAGCCACGCCTTGAGCGTCGAGGGGACCGTGAAGTTGTACATGGGGGCGCCGATCAACACGGCGTCCGCTTCCTCCAGTTCACGGGCCAGCCGGTCGCGGAGCGCGTACGCCGCCGCCTGCTCCGGGGTGTGGGTCTCCGGCGGCGCGAAGCCCGCGGAGGCGGCCACGCCGTCCAGGTGCGGCAGCGGGTCGGCGGCCAGGTCGCGGTGGACGACGGTGCCGTCCGGGTGCTCGGCCTCCCACGCCGTGCGGAAGGACGCCGCGACGTCGCGCGAGACGGAGCGTTCCTGCGGGAAGAGGGACGAGTCGAGGTGCAGCAGTGTGGCCATGGGGGGCAGCTCCTTGGAGTGCGTAAGGAGATTGTCGTTCGTTCGCACCTATTGATAACACAGCTACTTACTTTTTTTCATCCCCTTGTGTGGGCGCAGTACCCTTGAGCCATGGCAGAGCCCCGGGAACGGACGCAGCAGGAGGGGGCGCTCGGCGCCGCCGGCGGGTGCAGCGAACCCGAGACCGGGATCACGCGCGTCTTCCAGGTGCTGGGCAAGCGCTGGACGGGACTCGTCCTCGCGGCACTGATGAACGGGCCGGGACACTTCGCGCAGATCCGCCGCGCGGTCCCCGGGATCAGCGAGCGGATGCTCTCCGACCGGCTGACGGAGCTGGCGTCGCTGGGCCTCGTCGTACGGACCGTCGAAGAGGGCCCGCCGCTGCGGGTCAGCTACACGCTCACGGAGACGGGGCTCGCGCTGCGGCCCGCGATGGCGGAGCTGACGCGGTGGGCGGATGAGCACCTTCCGGGCGAAGCGCCCAACTGTCCCGAGGAGTTCAGGGCCTGATCCCGACGGGCGCGCTGGGAACGCCCCGGAGGGCTTCCGTAGGGTGGGCCCGATGACAGCGAACCCGGAAGCGGAAGCCGAAGAGCCGGAGCAGCGCCCGGAGCCCTCCGAGGGGGCCGGTGCGGGCTCCGGCGGAGCCGACGGAGCCGCGGATTCCGCCGGGGACGACGGCGGTGACGGCGGTGACGTCGGTGACGGCGGTGACGGCGGCGGTGAGGCCGGGGGATCCGACGCCGGAACCGAGCGCCTGGAGAAGGCGGTACGGGCCGCCGAGACCGCCCTCATCGAGTACGAGATCGCGGTGGAGACCTTCCGCGTCGAGATCGAGAACTTCTCCCGCCTGCACCACCAGCGCCTCGGCCCGATGTACACGCGACTCGACGAACTGGACGCCTCGATCCTCGAGGTGAAGGCGGCGATCAGCGGCGACGCCGACGATCTGCGCAAGGCGCAGGAGGCACGGGCCGCGGTGCTGCCGATGCCCCGCGTCGAGGAGCTCTTCCACGGCTGGATCGACTCCGAGGGCATGCCGCCCGAGGCCACTGCGATGCTCACCGGGCAGAGCGTGCAGCCGCCCAGCCGCGTACGTCCCAGCGAGGAGGCGCGCAAGGCCTACCGCGAGCTGGTGCGCAAGGCGCACCCCGATCTGGCCCAGGAGGCCGGGGAGCGGCAGCGCCGCGAGGAGTTCCTCGTACGCGTCAACAAGGCGTATGCGGAAGGCGATGCGGACGCCCTGCGCGACCTGCTGGAGGAGTGGACGAACGGGCCGCGCGAACCGGAACCGGAACCGGAGGTGCCGCACAGCGAACTGCTCTACGCCCGTCTGGAGTGGCTGGCGGAGCGCAAGGAGGTGCTGTCGGCGATGGTCGCGGAGATGGAGCAGAGCGCGATCGGCGCGATGCTGCGCATGGCGCCGGACGACCCGGACGCCCTGCTGGAGGAGATCGCCGAACAGCTCCTGCAGCAAGTGGCCGACCGCGAGAGCGAGTTGGCGCGGCTCATCGCGCAGCGGGACGCGGGAGGCACCGCGGAGACGCGGGACGCCGGCGGAGGAGACGCGGCGGGGGCCGGCGATGCCGCCACCGCCGGTACGGAAGAGAACTGAGGAGAGCGTTCGTCATGGAGTCCGGTCAGTTGCCACAGGTCGATGTCGCCTCGGTGTCCTCCGACGCGCTGTTGCTCGACGTCCGCGAGGACGACGAGTGGAAGGCGGGCCGCGCGGAGGGCGCGCTGCACATCCCGATGAGCGAATTCGTCGCCAGGATCGGCGAGTTGACGGAGCGCGCCGGTGCGGACGAGCGCGTGTACGTGATGTGCCGGGTCGGCGGCCGGTCCGCCCAGGTCACGCAGTATCTGCGGCAGCAGGGCGTGGACGCCGTCAACGTCGACGGGGGCATGCTCGCCTGGGAGGCGGCCGGACGTCCGCTGACCGCCGACGGCGAGAACGCATACGTGCTCTGAGCCGCCCGGTACGGCATGGCTGCTCAGCAGACCGGCGGCCCGCCGTCAGCCGTCGAAGTCCACCTCCACCGCCGCGGACACCGGACGGGACTGGCAGGCCAGCACATAGCCCGCCTCCAACTCGTCCGTCTCCAGGGCGTAGTTGCGCTCCATGCGCACCTCGCCGGAGACCAGCCGTACCCGGCAGGTGCCGCACACCCCGCCCTTGCACGCGAAGGGTGCGTCCGCACGGTGGCGCAGCACCGTCTCCAGCACGGACTCGCCGTCGTCCATCGGCCAGCAGCCGGAGCGGCCGTCGAGGTTGGCGGTGACGGTGGCCGTTTGCGAACCGCCGCCCGGTGTATGCGGACGCGTCTCGGCCGGAGCCGACGGCGCCTCCGTGACATGGAAGATCTCCTGGTGGATACGGGCACGCGGCACCCCGAGGCCGCGCAGCGCACGCGACGCCTCCTCGACCAGGCCGAGCGGACCGCACAGATACCAGCCGTCCACGTCCGGCACGGACAGCAGCGAGGGCAGCAGGGCGCCGAGCCGCTCCTCGTCCAGCCGTCCGCTGGGCAGCCCGCTCTGCTGCTCCTCGCGGGAGAGCACCGTCACGAGGTGAAAGCGGCCGGGGAAGCGGTCCTTGAGGTCGGCGACCTCCTCCAGGAACATCGTCGAGGCCGCCGACCTGTCGCTCCGTACGAGGCAGAAGCGCGCCTCGGGTTCACGCGTGAGCAGCGTGGCGGCGATGGAGAGCACCGGTGTGATGCCGCTGCCGCCCACGACTGCCGCGAAGCGGCCGGGCCGCGGTTCGAGGACGAAGCGCCCGGCGGGCGGCAGCACGTCCACGGTGTCTCCGGCCCGCAGCTCCTTCACCGCGTAGCTGGAGAAGTCGCCGCCCTCGACGCCGCGTATCCCGACGCGCAGCTCCGCGGGCTCGTCGCTCGCGGGGGCGCAGAGCGAGTACGTACGCCGTACCTCGGTGGCCGCGGTGAGGCCGTCCGCGCCGGGGCGGTGCCGGCGCAGCGCGATGTGCTGGCCCGGCTTGTAGCCGTAGAGCGGGCGCAGTTCGGGCGGCACGGCGAAGGTGAGGGCGACCGAGTCGTCCGTGAGGGGCTCCACGGCGGTGACGCGCAGCGGATGGAAGGTGCTCACGGCGCCCTCACACCTCCTTGAAGTGGTCGAAGGGCTCCCGGCAGGACTCACAGCGGCGCAGCGCCTTGCAGGCCGTGGACGAGAAGCGGCTGAGCAGCGTCGTCTCCGTGGAGCCGCACTGCGGGCAGCGGATCGCCAGCGTCAGCGGGACGGGACCGCCGGGCACCGCGTTGCCGCGCGGCGGGGCGATGCCGTGGGCGGCCAGCTTGCGGCGGCCCTCGTCGGAGATGTCGTCGGTGCTCCACGGCGGCGCGAGGACGACCCGCACGGCGACCTCCGGGACGCCGTGCTCCCGCAGGACGTGCTCGATGTCCGCCGTCATCGCCTCGACCGCCGGGCAGCCGGTGTAGGTGGGGGTCAGCTCGACCTCGACCGGGCCGTGCGGCTCCGTCTCGTGGACGCCGCGCAGCACGCCCAGTTCGGCGAGCGTGATCACCGGAAGCTCCGGGTCGGGCACCGAGCCCGCCCACGCCTCCAGCAGGCGCTGCCGCTCCGCCGCCGCGGTGTCGGGCCCCGCCGCGGTGTCCGTACGGGTCACCATGACGCCCCCGGGTGGCTGCGGTGGAGGTGCTGCATCTCGGCGAGCATCCGTCCGAACGGCTCGGTGTGCAGCCCCTGTCGCCCCGCCCCCGCCGTCCACGCCCCGGACTGCGGGGAGACCGGGACGGTCAGCCCGGCCCGCGCGAACGTACCGGTGATGCGCTCCGTCCAGCCCGAGCGCAGGGCCGCCCAGTCGACGTGGCCGACGGGCCCCGGGCCCCCGAGCGGCTCGAACAGCTCGCCCGTGTAGCGCCACAGGGAGTCCGCCGCGCGCTGGGCACGGTCGTGGCTCTCCTCGGTGCCGTCGCCGAGGCGCAGCGTCCAGTGCACGGCGTGGTCGCGGTGGTACTCGCACTCCTTGACCGCCTTCGCCGCCAACGGCTGGCCCAGCTCGGCGAGTTGGGCGTACAGCAGCTCCTGCCACGCGGAGAAGTAGAGCTGGCGCAGCATCGTGTGCGCGAAGTCGCCGTTGGGCTGCTCGGCCAACTGGCAGTTGCGGAAGGCCCGTTCCTCGCGGAGGAAGGCCAGCTCGTCCTCGTCGCCCAGCTCGGCGTAGAGCGCGCGGGCCTGGCCGAGGAGGTCGAGGGCGATGTTGGCCAGGGCCAGCTCCTCCTCCAGGACCGGCGCATGACCGGCCCACTCCCCCAGGCGGTGGGAGAGCACCAGGGCGTCGTCCGCCAGCGGCAGCAGCGGATCGCCGAGCACAGCGGCCGAGGGACCGGCGGCCCCGGCGGACGCGCCCGCACGGGCGGACGTCTCGTCGGGTCCCGTCACAGGTTCCGCACCCCCTCCGGCACCTCGTAGAAGGTCGGGTGCCGGTAGGGCTTGTCGCCGGCCGGGCCGAAGAACGGGTCCTTCTCGTCCGGCGACGACGCGGTGATCTCGCTGGACGGCACGACCCACACGGAGACTCCCTCCGAGCGGCGCGTGTACAGATCGCGCGCATTGCGCAGGGCCATCTCGGCGTCGGGCGCGTGCAGGCTGCCGGCGTGCGTGTGCGAGAGGCCGCGCCTGCTGCGTACGAACACCTCCCACAGGGGCCAGTCCGTACCGCTCATCACGCGCTCACCGCCGTCTCCGTACGCTCCCGCGCGCCGCCGTCCGCAGTGCCGTCCGCGCTGCCGGGCCCGGAGTGCTTCGCCGCGTACGCCGCTGCCGCCTCCCGTACCCATGCGCCGTCCTCGTGGGCCTCCCGGCGGCGCCGGAGCCGCTCCTCGTTGCACGGCCCGTTGCCCTTGAGCACCTGACGGAACTCCTCCCAGTCGATCGGGCCGAAGTCCCAGTGGCCCCGCGTCTCGTTCCACCGCAGCTCCGGGTCGGGGAGCGTCAGGCCGAGCGCCTCGGCCTGCGGGACGCAGATGTCGACGAAGCGCTGGCGCAGCTCGTCGTTGGAATGGCGCTTGATCTTCCACTCCATGGAGCGGGCGCTGTGCGACGACTCGTCGTCCGGCGGCCCGAACATCATCAGCGACGGCCACCACCAGCGGTCCACCGCGTCCTGCGCCATGGAGTGCTGGGCCTCGGTGCCGCGGCTGAGCGCCAGCAGCAGTTCGAAGCCCTGCCGCTGATGGAAGGACTCCTCCTTGCAGATGCGGATCATCGCCCGCGCGTACGGACCGTACGAACAGCGGCACAGCGGCACCTGGTTGGTGATCGCGGCGCCGTCGACGAGCCAGCCGATCGCGCCGACGTCCGCCCATGTCAGCGTCGGGTAGTTGAAGATCGAGGAGTATTTCTGGCGGCCAGAGTGGAGCTTGTCGAGCAGCTCCTCGCGGCTCGTGCCCAGGGTCTCCGCGGCGCTGTAGAGATACAGTCCGTGCCCCGCCTCGTCCTGCACCTTGGCCATGAGGATGGCCTTGCGGCGCAGCGAGGGCGCCCGCGTGATCCAGTTCGCCTCGGGCTGCATGCCGATGATCTCGGAGTGCGCGTGCTGTGCCATCTGCCGCACGAGCGTCCTGCGGTAGTCCTCGGGCATCCAGTCGCGCGGCTCGATGCGCTCGTCCGCGGCGATCGCGCCGTCGAAGGCCGCGACGGACTCCGCCGGCTCCCCGCCGTCCCGTGCGCCCTCGCCGAGCAGCACCGATGTCATGACGACCCCCTTGCCGGCGGCCGCAGCCGCACTCCCAACCGACCGATCGTTCGGTTCAATGGTGGGCCGTGGGCCCACAGGGTGTCAAGGCTCGAATAATGTCTGGGGTCGTATCGGCCGACCGACCGACGGACGTGGGGAGCAGGGGAGGGCATGGAGCCAGAAGAGCAGCAGGCGCCGCAGGCGGAGCCGCGGCCTGAGCCGCCGCCGGAGGGAGCGGGCGGTTCGGGGTTCGCGGGGCTGTCGCGGGCCGGACGGGCGGTCGTGGCGATATCCGCCGCCCTGGCCGTCCTCGCCGTGGCCGTCCATCTGTCGATGGTCTTCCTGCACGTAGCGCCCTCGAACACGCTCAGCAAGCAACACGGCGAAGGCATAGACGACTACGTCTATCCGGAGTTCGAGCAGAACTGGAAGCTCTTCGCGCCCAACCCCCTGCAGCAGAACATCGCGGTGCAGGCGCGCGCCCGCGTCGCGAAGGACGACGGCAGCACCGAGACCACCGGCTGGGTCGACCTCTCGCGCATGGACGGCGAGGCCATCGACCACAGCGTCGCGCCCAGCCACGTCCAGCAGAACGAACTCCGCCGCGGCTGGGAGTTCTACCGCGGCGCCCACGACGAGAAGGGCAAGCCGGTCGGGCTGCGCGGCGAACTGTCCGAGACGTACGTCAAGCGCATCGTGATGCTGCGCTTCGGGCGTGAACTCAACGGCGGGACGGTCGAGCGCATCCAGGTACGCTCCGCCACCACGCCCGTCAAGCCGCCGCCGTGGAGCGACGAGAAGTCGGACGCCAAGACCGAGTACCAGACCCAGCCCTGGTGGCAGGTCGGCAGCGCGGACCTTCCGGGGGGCTGGGACCAGTGACCGAACAGCAGCCGCCTCAGCAGGGTTCCGGGCAGCCTCCTCGGCGTCCTCAGTGGAGTTCCGAGCAGAGTCCTCAGCAGTACGGGCCGGAACCGCCCGTGGCTCCCGCGCAGCCGCCCGCGCACGCGCCGGTGCCCGCGCAACCCCCGGCGCCCGCGCGCCCGTTCGCCGCGTACGACGAGCCGGACGAGGACCGGTTCCTCGCCCGCGGTCTCGCCCGCGTCACCGGTGAGGCCGTCGCCCCGTACCAGACCGCGGTCGTACGGATCGGCTTCGCCCTCACCTGGCTCTTCTTCCTGCTGCGCGAATTCCCGCACCGGCACGAGCTGTACGGGCCCGACGGGCCCTGGAGCTGGCGGCTGGCCGAGCGGCTGATCGACACCAACCACGCCTTCACGGTGCTGATGTGGTCGGACAGCGCCGCGTGGTTCGAGTTCGTCTATCTGCTGGCGATCGCCGCGAGCCTCGCGGTGATCCTCGGCTGGCGCACCCGCACCGCGACCGTGATCTACATGGTCGGCGTGCTGGGACTGCAGAACCGCAGCGTCTTCATGGGCGACGGCGGCGACAACGTCATCCACCTCATGGCGATGTACGTGGTGCTCACGCGCTGCGCCGAGGTCTGGTCCCTCGACGCCCGGCGCCGGCGCCGGGCGGCCCGCGCCGGGTCCGGGTCCGGCGGCCGGTCGGTGAAGGGCGCCTCCGCGGACGTCACGGGTGTGGTGCTGTGGAGCGTCTTCGGCGCGGTCATGCTCCTGGCGACCGTCGGCGGCTCGCTCAGCATCGGCTGGGGCCTGTTCTTCTGGGCGCTGTGGGCGGCGCAGGCCGCGTGGTGGCTGGTCAACCGCTATCTGCCGGGCAGCGAGGCGCGTGCCGTGTGCGACATGGTCGCGAACCTCGCGCACAACGCGACGCTCCTCGTCATCGTCGTCGAGGTGTGCCTGATCTACTCGACGGCCGGCTGGTACAAGATCCAGGGCTCGCGGTGGCAGGACGGCACGGCCGTCTACTACCCGATGAACCTGGACTACTTCTCCCCCTGGCCCGGCCTCAGTTCGTTCCTCGCGGGCAGCGGTCTGCTGATCCTGCTCGCCACGTACGGCACGGTCATGGTCCAGGTCGCCTTCCCTTTCACGCTCTTCAACCGCCGCGTCAAGAACGCGCTGCTCGCCGCGATGATCGCGGAGCATCTGAGCATCGCGGTGCTGCTCGGGCTGCCGTTCTTCTCGATGGCGATGATCGCCGCCGACGCGGTCTTCCTGCCGACCGTCGCGCTCGTCTGGCTCGGCGCCCGCTTCGACGGGGGCCGGCGGCGGGTGCTGGCCCGGGTGCGTCCCGGACGGGCACAGGGTGCGTACGGAGGCGGGGGCCACGGTCCGGGTTCCGGATCCGGAGGCTCCGGCGGCGGCCCCGACGACGGGGGCGACGGGGGCGGTTCCTCGCCGGTGCCGCAGCAGCGGAGCGGCGACGGGCTGTCCGTACGCTGACGGCATGACCGCGCGGGAAAGCAGAGGAGAGGGCAGAGGAACGGCGGCGACCGGCACGAGCGGCGGCACAGGCAGCGGTACCGACGGCGGTACGGACGCGGCGCCGCTGCTGCGCCGCTGGCGCCGACTGGCCGACGGCACTGTGCTGCTGGACGGATTCCACGCCCTGAAGCACGCCGTGCGCTTCGGTGCGCGGGTGCCGCTCGCGCTGGCCGAGGACCGCGCGGCGGCGCTCGCCCTCGCCGAAGAGCTGGCCCCGGATCTGACCGGGACGCTGGACGGGCTGCTGCGCGAGGTCCCCCGCGGAACGCTGTCCGCTCTGGTGCCGCGTCCTCATCCCACGGGCGTCGCGGCGCTCGCCGTACGGGACGACACCGCGCTCCCCGCCGTCCGTTCCGCGCCCGTCGTCGTGCTCGACGATCCGCGCCATCTCGGCAACGTGGGCGCGGTGATCCGGCTCGCCGCCGGCGCCGGTGCCGCGGGGGTGCTCACCACCGGCACCGTCGATCCGTGGCATCCCGGGGTGGTACGGGCGAGCGCGGGGCTGCACTTCGCCACGTGCGTCAGGCGGTGCGAGCCGTCCGCGCTTCCGGCGGGACCGCTGTACGCGCTCGATCCGGAGGGCCGGGACATCCGCGGACTTCCGCTGCCCGACGACGCGCTGGTGGCCTTCGGCTCCGAACGGCACGGGCTGTCGGACGCGCTGCGCGAGCGCGCGGACCATCTGGTGGCGCTGCCCATGCGGGTGCAGGTCTCCAGCTACAACCTGGCGACGAGCGTGGCGATGACGCTCTACCACTGGATGGCCGGGAGGGCGCCGGAGGCCGCGCGCGGGGACGGCGCCTAGCGCGTTCGCCGCGCGGCCCCGAGGGCCCCGCCGGTCCCGTCCGTTCCGGACGTTCCGTTACGGGCCGTCCGTCACAGGTACGGGCCGCCCGAGCGGGCCTGGCGGCCCGGCTCCTGGTCGCCGAGGGTGCCGTCCTCGGGGAGCGCGCCCGGAGGCAGCGCCCTGCGCATCTGCTCGAGCTGCGCGCGCGCCGCCATCTGCTGGGCGAAGAGCGCGGTCTGGATGCCGTGGAAGAGCCCTTCGAGCCAGCCCACGAGCTGGGCCTGTGCGATGCGCAGTTCGGCGTCGGTCGGGACCGTGCCGTCGGTGAACGGCAGCGAGAGCCGCTCGAGTTCCTCGATCAGCTCCGGCGCGAGACCGTCCTCCAGCTCCTTGATGGAGCTGGTGTGGATCTCCTTCAGCCGCACCCGGCTCGCCTCGTCCAGCGGCGCCGACTTCACCTCTTCGAGAAGCTGCTTGATCATGCTGCCGATGCGCATGACCTTCGCGGGCTGCTCGACCATGTCCGTCACGGGGACCTCAGCCTGCTCGTCGCCGTCCTCGCCGCCGGCCTTGGTGTCGGCGCTGCCGAGAGCCATGCCGTCAGGTCCGACGACCAGGACGTGCTGGTTCTCCTTTGGGCGTTCGTTGCTCGGCTGTGTCATGCCTCCATTCTGCACGCACGTCCGCGGCATGTGTCGGGCGAGTCCGGCATCGGAGACCGCTCGCGGACGTACGCCGTGGACCTGCCGCGTGGACGGCTCACGCACGCCTCAACCGCAGGGCGATCAGGGCGAGTCCCAGTCCGATCAGGGTCATTCCGGCGCCGAGGGGGAGCACGGGGGAGACCCCGCCGGTGGCCGCGGTCGTGGGCCGTACGCCGTCGGACGGGGCGTAGCCGTCCTCCAGCGTGCCGGAGCCGGACCCGGTGCCGTAACCGGAGTCGTCGCCGTACAGATCGTGGGTGCCGAAGGCGGCCTCGTTCGCCTCGTCCGCCTCGTTCGCTCCGGGCGCGGAGGGAGACGCGGACGGGGACGTGCTCGTCGAGGGCGGCGCGGCGGTGGCCGAAGTGCCGTGACGGTGCGGCGACTTCGCGGCACCGCCGGTGTGCCGGCCCACGGCGGCGGCGTGCGTACGGACGTCGGCGGACGCGTCCGCGGCGGGCGCCGCTCCGGTCAGCAGCGCGGTCAGCAGCAGAGACACACAGGGTGCCGCGGCGGTCGCGCGGAGTGTGCGAGAGAAGGCGGAGGTGGGGGCGTGGCGTCTGTGCCGCACGGCAGAGACCCTCCCGTTGAGGATCGTCCAATAACGCAATCAGCGTTGCATAATTGGACAACTCCGGCATCCGGAAGGGTCCCTGTTCGGCGGCGCACACGCTCCCCGCGGACTCTAAGGGCGGGCTCTAAGGAGTGAGCAGGATCTTCCCCACGTGGGTGCTCTCCTCCATGGCACGGTGCGCGTCCGTCGCGCGGCTCATCGGGACCGTGCTGTCCACCACCGGCCGCACCCGCCCGTCGGAGACGAGCGGCCAGACGTGTTCGCGTACGGCCGCGACGATCGCCGCCTTCTCCGACGCCGGACGTGCGCGCAGCGAAGTCGCCGTCACCGCCGCCCGTTTGGCGAGCAGGGCGCCGAGGTTCAGCTCGCCCTTGAGGCCGCCCTGGAGGCCGATGATCGCCAGCCGGCCGTTGACCGCCAGCGCCTTGACGTTCCGCTCCAGATACTTCGCGCCCATGATGTCGAGGATGACGTCGGCGCCGTGGCCGTCCGTGCCCTCGCGCAGTGCCTCGACGAAGTCCTGCTCGCGGTAGTTGATAAGGACGTCGGCGCCCAGCTCCGCGCAGCGCTCCAGCTTCTCCTTGCTGCCCGCGGTCACCGCGACCGTCGCGCCGACGGCCTTCGCGAGCTGGATCGCCATCGTCCCGATGCCGCTCGCGCCGCCGTGTACGAGCAGCGTCTCGCCGGGACGCAGATGCGCGACCATGAAGACGTTCGACCAGATCGTGCACGTCACTTCGGGCAGTGCGGCGGCGGTCCGCAGATCGACGCCGTCGGGGACGGGCAGGAGCTGGCCGGTGGGGACGGCGACCTGCTCCGCGTACCCGCCGCCGCCGAGCAGCGCGCACACCTCGTCGCCCACGGCCCAGGTGCTCACGCCGGGGCCGACGGCCGAGATCCGGCCGGAGCATTCGAGTCCGGGATACGGGGAGGCGCCGGGCGGCGGGTCGTAGAAGCCCTGCCGCTGGAGGGTGTCGGCGCGGTTGACGGCGCTCGCCGCGACCTCGACCAGCACCTCGCCCTCGCCGGGTTCGGGGACGGGGACCTCGGCCCAGACGAGCGCCTCGGGGCCGCCTGGTTCGGGGATCGTGACAGCGTGCATCGTGGAGTTGGACGTACCCATGGGGCCGACGCTACTCCCGGACACCGCCGCCGGGGCACCGCCCGGCGCCGCCTCGTCCGGCGGCCGTCCGCCGCCCGCGGTGTCCCCGTCCGTACGTCCGCTGTACGGCGGCGGCCCAACTCCCGTGCGTACGCGCACTGTTCGGCGTCCGGAACGCCGCGGGGCGCCGCGGTGCGCCACCGGCGCGCTGGGTACGGGAATGCCCCACGCGGCCCAACTCCCG
>NZ_LJGW01000053.1 GCF_001751255.1 Streptomyces nanshensis
GGTCTGCACAAGCATGAGAAGAAGTACGCGCGTGCCTTCGTCGGTGCCGGCGCTCCTCTCTTCCTCGGCGGGGCCTATCTCGCGTATCTGCTGCTGCCCGCGGCGGCCAAGACGCTGCTGGACTTCACTCCGGACGGCACGGGGAACCTGATTCCGCTGGATGATTTCCTCGATATCGTCACCCGGCTCGTGATCGTTTTCGGGCTCGCTTTCGAACTGCCGCTGCTGCTGGTGATGTTGAACTTCACGGGCATTCTGTCGGGGCGCCGGCTGCTGGGCTGGTGGCGGGTGATGGTGCTGTGCATCACGATCTTCTCCGCGGTGGCCACTCCCACCGGTGATCCCCTCACGATGGGGGCCTTGGCGGCGCCGATCATTCTGCTCTACTTCGGCGCGGTGGCGATCTGTCTCTTCAACGACCGGCGCCGTACCCGTAGCGACCCCTACGCGGGGCTGGAGGACGACGAGGCGTCGCAGATCGAGGGGCCCGACTCCCTCGACGAGGCCGACGGCGTCCCCGCGCAGCGCACCCTGCCCGACGGCGAGTCCGGCGGAACGAACGGCAACGGAACCGGCGGCAGCACCGGCGGCGGCGGAAACGGCCCGCAGGGACGGAACGGTCAGGACGGTTACGACGACGCGACCTGAACCGGTAGCCGATCGCGATCTACAAGCCGACTTTACTTGCTATATTGCGCAACTAACTAATGGTGCGAGGGGACGCTGACCGTTGCGTTCCCGGAGTGGCAACTACGAGGGCGCGCAATGGCAGGAAGTCGCAGGGTGTCGCAGACCCGTGAACAGCGGGTTCATGGTCGCCGCGGGAAGAGGAAGCGCAGGCGAGGGCAGATAGCCGCGGTCGCAGTGGTGTCCTTGCTCGTTCTGCTGACTGCCGGCGCCGGGTGGGTCTA
Organism: Streptomyces nanshensis; assembly: GCF_001751255.1. Classification (GTDB taxonomy): domain Bacteria; phylum Actinomycetota; class Actinomycetes; order Streptomycetales; family Streptomycetaceae; genus Streptomyces; species Streptomyces nanshensis_A. The sequence continues at coordinate 912 of NZ_LJGW01000053.1, forward strand.
CCTCCAGCTCAACGGGAACCTCAGCACCTTCGACTCGGGCGGAGTGAGCAGTGAGCGGCCGGAGGGGGGAGCCGGTGGCCAGAACGTACTCGTCATCGGCTCCGATGCCCGTAACCGTGGCAACAAGGAGTACGGCGGCGGGCGGGAAGGCGACGTGGGCCGTTCCGACACGGCTTTCCTCCTGCACGTCTACGGGGACAGGCAGCACGCCGTCGCGGTGTCGCTCCCTCGTGACACCCTCGTCGAGATCCCCCCGTGCAAGTTGCCTGACGGCTCGTGGACGAAGTCGCAGTCCCGGGGCCAGTTCAACGCCGCGTTCTCGGTCGGGCAGACGCAGAAGGGCAACCCCGCTTGTACGCAGAACACCGTGGAGAAGCTGACGGGGCTTCGGGTCGATCACACCGTCGTCGTCGACTTCAAGGGCTTCGCCCGCATCACCTCCGCCGTGGGCGGCGTCCCCGTATGCGTACCGAAGAACCTCTATGAGAAGGACCTCAGCCCCCATCGGCCCACGCAGGGCAAGCTCATCTTCAAGCAGGGCGTGCAGAAGGTCGCGGGTCAGAAGGCTCTGGACTACGTGCGCATCCGGCACGGTCTCGGAGACGGGTCCGACATCGGGCGCGTCAAGCGCCAGCAGGCGTTCGTCGGTTCCCTGATCAAGGAAGTCAAGGGCCACGGCATGAGCCCCACCAAACTCTTTCCGCTGGCGAACGCCGCAACGGAATCCATGACCGTCGACGAGGGGCTCGGAACGCCCGAGAAGATGGTCGACTTCACGATGTCCCTCAAGGGGATCGACCTGGGCAACACCAGGTTCGTCACCCTCCCCTGGCGCTACCAGGGCAGTCGCGTGGCGGTGGTGGAGCCGCAGGCCGCAAAGCTGTGGGCGGATTTGAAGGCCGACCGTACCGTCGACGGCAAGGACGCGAGCGGTAAGGACGCGAGCGGTAAGGACGCGAGCGGTAAGGACAAGGGCGGGTCCGGCAAGCCCCGGGGGAGTTCCCCGGGATCGGATGAGTCCAGCGCGAAGGTTTCGGGAGAGGGCGTTCGCGTCTCCGTGTTCAACGGGACGTCAACTCCTGGTCTGGCCGCTGCCGCGGCGAAGGAGTTGAAGAAGCACGACTTCACAGTCGAGGAACAGGGGAATGCCGCCTCGCAGCAGCAGGCCACCACGAGCATCTCGTACGGACCGGATGAACGCCCCTACGCCGTGAACCTCGCCCAACTCTTCCCCGGTGCCGAACTGAAGTCCTCCCAGACTCCTGGGCTCAGCGTCACGCTGGGAACGACCTACCAGCCCGGTACATCTCCCGATGCGGGAGCCGGCCGGAACCAGGGCCAGGACAAGGGCCGCTCCGCCGCCGACGACCCGTGCTCCGGTGTCTCGGGCCCCGGCGTCGGTGGGTGATCACCCCTCAACTTCTCTGCCGGCTCGCTGCATCAGGCGGACGCCTCTCGCGTGTGCCGTCGGAGCCGGTGAAAGGCATCACCCGGGCCGGAGGGACAGTTCGTCAAGGTTCAGGTATTGCGCAACTGTGGGAACCTTGACGTTGTGCTCAGCGTTGGGACGTACGAATACCACGTACTGAGCGTCGAGATCATTCCTGGAGTGGAGGCAGCAGTGGGAGTTTCCCTGGCCAAGGGCGGAAACCTGTCGCTGAGCAAGGAAGTGCCGGGGTTGAGCGCGGTGTTGGTGGGTCTGGGCTGGGACGTGCGCACCACGACCGGTGCGGACTACGACCTGGACGCTTCGGCGCTGCTGTGCGGCGACAGCGGCAAGGTCGTCTCCGACCAGCACTTCGTCTTCTACAACAACCTCAAGAGTCCCGACGGTTCGGTGGAGCACACGGGCGACAACCTCACAGGCGAGGGTGAGGGTGACGACGAAGTGGTCAAGGTGAACCTCGTCGGTCTGCCGAGCGAGATCGCCAGGGTCGTCTTCCCCGTGTCCATCCACGACGCCGAGGGGCGTGGGCAGAGCTTCGGGCAGGTCCGCAATGCCTACATCCGAGTCGTGAACCAGACGACCAACCAGGAGATCGCCCGCTACGACCTGTCCGAGGACGCTTCGGGGGAGACCGCCATGGTCTTCGGTGAGCTGTACCGGCACGGTGCCGAGTGGAAGTTCCGGGCCGTCGGCCAGGGTTATGCCTCCGGACTGCGCGGTATCGCCCAGGACTTCGGGGTCAACATCTGACATCGGCGTCTGGCCGTCCCCGCTGCCCGCCTGCACGTCGCCTCCTTGAGCCCTGCATGCGGGCGGCATGTTCCCGAACCGTCCCCCGGCCGGGTCCGGCCGACAGGACCGAGGCGGGGCTGTGACGCTGCCAGGCCCCTTCTGGTTCGGGATCATGCCGTTTGTGCGACGCGAAAGAGCGGCGCTGTCCACCGCCACCGGCGGTTCGGCTGTTCAGACATGTTCTGCCTCACGCCGCACGAGCGCGGTGAGGGCGACGGCGTAAAGCGCCAGTACGGCGATGAGCTGGGCGTAGTACGCCTGGGGCAGCGACGTCATGCCGAGCGGTGGCCCGAAGGGGGAGAGCGGCAGCAGGACTCCGATGACGGCGAGCAGGGCCGCAGCCCATCCCACTGGGCCCAGGGCACGGTTGCGGCCTCGGTGTTCGGCGGCGCGGCGGCCGGTGTGCAGCAGGACCATCACCAGAGCCTGGGTGAGCATGTTCTCGGTGAACCATCCGGTGTGGAAGACGGCTTCGTCGTCTCCTCCGGGGCCGTAGACGGCGAGTGTGAGCAGACCGAAGGTGGCGAGGTCGGCCAGTGCGTTGAGGACGCCGAAGCGGGTGATGAAGGTCAGCAGGTCACGGGCGTTCAGCGTGGTGGGGCGCCGCAGTACGGTCGGCCGGGGCCGATCGTAGGCGAAGGCGAGCTGAGCGGCGTCGAAACAGAGATTCTGTACCAGGACCTGCGTGGGCAGCATGGGCAGAAAGGGCAGCAGGACGCCCGCGGTGAGCATCGCGATGACGTTACCGAGGTTGGAGGAGAGAGTGACGCGCAGGTACGCGGCGATGTTGCCGCTTGCGTACCGGCCCGTCGTGATCGCGTGGCCGATGGCCGTGAGGTCCTTCTCCCGCCCGGCGAGTACGACATCGGCGCCCTCCCGGGCCACGGGCACCGCATCGCGCGGGCCGATGCCGACGTCGGCGGCGCGCAGCGCGGGCAGGTCGTTGACACCGTCGCCGAGGAAGCCGGTCGTATGCCCGGCGCGGCGCAGCGCGGAGACGACGCGGGCCTTGTGCTCAGGGGTGCACCGGGCGATGACGCTCGCGCGGCTGACGGCGGCGGCCAGGTCGGCCTCGGAGAGCGCGTCGAGACGCTCGGCTGTCAGCACCTCGCCGGGCTCGAAGCCGAGGTCGCGGCAGGCGCGGGCGGCGGTCCCCGGGTGGTCGCCGGTGAGGACTTTCACGCTCACACCGCGCTCCGCGAGGTCGCACAAGGCGGCTGCCGCCGAGTCGGTGACCGCGTCCCGCAGCAGGACGAAACCGCGGAACGTCAGGCCGCGCTCGTCAGCAGGCGTGTAGCTGCGCTGCCCGGTGGGGCGTTCGACGGTGGCGACGGCGAGCAGCCGGAGGCCGTCGGCGGCATGGCTCGCTGCACGCGCGTTGAGCCGTTGCCGCTCCGCGTCGGGTAGCACGCACCGCTCCAGGACGGCCTCGATGGAACCCTTGACGATGAGCGTGTTCGTACCGAGGCGGCCCGGTGTGCGCACGACAGCGGTGGCCAGGCGGCGTACCGGATCGAAGGGGAGAGCTGCGACCGGTTCACACGTCACGAGCTCCCCTTCGTCGGCCGCCGCCAGGATGGCTTCATCGAGGGGGTCCGGTACGGGCAGGTCGGCCAGTTGCAGGGTCCACCAAGCGTTGACGGCCGCCCACTGCAGCACCTCGGGATCCTCACGGCCCATCCCGTCCACGCTGCCGCCGACGAGGGGCCGGTCCTGGGTCAGGGTGCCGGTCTTGTCCAGGCACAGCACGTCCATGGCCCCCAGGTCGTGCAGTGCGGGCAGCCGTCTGACGATGGCCCGGTGATCGCGGGCGAGTAGCGACGCGCCGCGCGCGAGACACGTGGTGACGACGACCGGGAGCATCTCCGGTGTCAGCGCCACCGCGACGGCCACCGCGAACGGCAGAGTCTCCAGCCCCTGGCCGCGCAGCGCAGCGTTGGCCATGAGTACCAGCGGCGGGGTGAGCAGCATGAACCGCACCAAGATCCAGGAGACCCCGTGCACCAATCGGTCGAAGGAGCCTGCTGCCCGGGCGGAGATGCCGGTGTGCGCGGCCGCCAGCCGGGTGTCCGAACCGGTCGCTACGACCACCGCGGTGCCGCCGCCCGCCACCACGCTGCTGCCCTGGAAGCACAGATACGGCCGGTCGAACGCGCCGGCACCCTCCGGCTGTGACGGCGAATGGGGCGCATCGACCGGATACTTCTTGACCGCGACGGACTCCCCGGTGAACGCGGCCTCCCGCACCCGCAGCCCGCTGCCGCGCATCACGCGCACGTCGGCGGGCACCAGATCCCCCGCCCCCAGCTGCACCACATCTCCCGGCACCAACTGGTCCACCGGCAGTTCCCGCGCCACTGGCGCCGCGCCCCCGGCACCGCTCTCGTCCTCGGGGCGCCGCAGCACCGTCGCCGTCGTGGCCACCAGGTCCCGCAAGCCGGCCATGGCCCGGTCGGCACGCATCTCACCGCCGGCCCGCAGCAGGCAACTGACCGCCACCAGAACGGTGATGACGACCGCCGTGCCCCACGAAGCGACCGCCGCCGAGACGAGGCCGAGAACGAGCAGCACCGCGGTGAAAGGGTCCTTCAGCCCGCGCACCAATCGCCGCGGCCAGGAGAGGGGCCGCAGCGATGGCGGTACGTTCTCCCCGTACCGGGTAAGCCGTCGCTCCGCTTCCTGCTCGCTCAGCCCGCGCGGCCCGCTGCCCAGCGCCCGCAGCGCCTGCAATGCGGTCGGCTCCGCCGCCCCGGAGACGGCGGTCAGCCGGCTGCCGGGCTCCGCCTCCGTGGTAGATGCAGATGCCGTTGTTCCCCGCGGCCCTTGCCCAACGACCATGGGGCGCTCAGGCGCCGGTCCTGGGCACACGGCGTGCTTCAGGGGCGGCGTGACCGCGACCCGCACGCTCCGTCATCTGGTTGAGTATCAGCCGCACCACGGCCACCACCTGTGGGTCGTCGACGACATACATCTGCCGCCGTCCTTCGCGCCGTGCGCGTACCAGACCCGCCAGCTTCAACTTGGTCAGATGCTGACTGACCGCGGGCAGTGCGCCGCCCACCCGCTCCGCGAGCCGGGTCACATCGCTCTCCCCTTGCGCAAGCGCCCACATGATGTGCAGCCGCGAGGCCGACGCCAGCAGCCCGAACGCGGCGGCCGCCTCCGCCAGCACCTCGGCGGGCGGGTCCTCTTCGACGAGGTCACGCACCTCTTCCACTACGCCACCTCTCACCTGCCAAACGGCCCACGTGGCCAACCGATTCTAGGTCCTCCTCCCACCCGCCGTGCGACTCCCAGAGCTCTTGTTCTCCATGGACCAGGACGGGGTGGACAAGACCGCTGCGGGAACACAAGTGAGCTTGTCGCCGGAGAGCAAGATGTCAATAGGAGGGCCTGGTGCCGGAAGTCGTCAACGGTCATGGTCTTCCTCGCCGTGCCCGGCGTGCCCGGCGTGCTCGTCCGTGTACCGGAAGGCGCCGGTGCCGAGCAGGCGGCCTTTGGCGTCGTACCAGGCGGCCGGACGTTCAGGGCCCCCGCCCTGGCGAGGTGCGACGGTGAGGCTGAGCGTGGGAGCGGGCGCGGAACGGGTGAACCAGCGGGCCCGCTGGATCGATCGGGGCGGCGACGAGGCGTCGGCCCCGAGCGTCCAGCGGTTTCGCTGTTCGACCCGGACACGACGTGATCGTGTCTTGGAGCACTGGCGAACCACGCAGCGTCAGCGCTCCCGGGACGGACGGGACGCAGGGCTGCCGAAGTCAGGACTGCTGAAGTCAGGTGACGAGAAGCCTGGATCTGATTCTGCTGTGTGCGCGTTCTGCTCTTTGGCGTGCCCGTCAGCTTCCGCACGCCCCGGGGAGGCGTCGGGAGCAACCGGCGAGGCCGCATCGCGGCACTCCATGTCGCGCAGACCGGCATGCAGGGATGGCAATATCCCTTTTTCCAGGAGCGCTTGATGCCATGCCCGCTGGGCCGTGGACACAGCGGCGGACCGATCGTCGGTGTGAGGGGTGTCGCCGACGGAACGGTTGCGTCTGGCGGAAGCCAGCAACCCCGCCAGGCCCGTCAATGTCGCCAACGCCGCGACGGCTGCGGCACCCCAGCCGACGTTCACCAACGCATTCGCCACGCTGGAGCGGCCGTCGATGAAGCGCAAGCCGTGGCCGAATACGAGGAACACCACCGCTGCCACGGCGGACAGAGCCGGAACCAAGAACCCCACTGCGCCGAGCAGTCCTCGACTCGGGCTGTGGTCGCCCTCGATTCCCTTGCTGATCCTGCCGCTCGGCACAACGCGAGAAGCGGTCCTCGCCCGCAGGCGTCTGTAGTGGTGGTACTCCTGCCGCGCAGCAGGCAGGATCGAGTCCCGGTCCTCCAGCAGCCGATGGCGCAGCCGAGTGGCAATGTCCGGTCCTCCGGCACCACGCAGAGCCGCTTGACCCTTCGGGGAGTTCAACGCACGGTCAAGTACGCGCTCGAAATCGCTTCGGTCTTCCGCCGTCATGTGGTCGAGCCAAGTCATGCAGCCCCCTTCTTTGGACTCCCGTGCTGTCAACTCGCCCTTGCGGCAGCGCGAGAGCTCATCCCTCCACGCCGGTGGTGCGACGGCGTTCGAGACGTCGTGCACTTCCTCGCGTGCCGGCGCCGGAAGGCTCCTATCAGTTACCCAGTTGCGCAACAATTTAATGCCGACCGGTGAAGACGGAGGACACACTGCGCGGGCACAGGCAGGCCGTTCCGTGCGTTGTGTCACCTTGCGGGGCGGGGAGGATCGAGAGATTGGCGACCATCACCCCGGCCAGAGCGGCGAGTTGAGTCATCGTCATCCCTCGCGCCGCGTGTGAGCGGTCGAGATCGCCGGCGGCGGCTGCGGGCAGGTCCGCGGGGTCCTGCGGACCGGCAACGACCGTTGGATGCGGCGGTGTTGATCAGTCTCCCTGTCGTCTTCCGGTCCCTCGCGGGGACCGCAGTCTGCGGATGGCCGTACGCAGTCGGGCACGAACGGCCTTGGCGAGGCGGGTGCGACGCCGTCCCTTGCGTCCCTTGCCGTTCTCGGCCGATGCCTTGCGCGTGTCCCGTACGGATGTCATGTGGGCACGGACGGCACGACCCCAAGACCGTTCAGGCACTGAGCCGCCATGCACAGGTCCGACGACACACTCTTCAACAGGGCGCCGTGCTCTGCTTGTTGCCCCTCGGCGGGACACTGCCGGTCGGGTGGAGCCGGCTGCGGCCCGGCGTATTCCGGGTTCGGCCGGTGAGGCGGCCGAAGTCGCCGAAGCGCACCCCGACGCGGGACCGCCGCCCCACAACCACCGTGGCGGCTCATCGAGTCGGGGTGCGCTAACGCCCGCCCGTCCTCAGGCGGCGTCCGGGTCCGGGAAGACCAGGGCCGCCCTCTGCACGGCCATCAGATCGGCGTGCCGTGCCAGTCGCAGCGCGGTGTTGCGGCGCAGCCGCCCGATCCGGCTCTCCATGTGCCACCGGTCGCTCACCTCCCGCGAGGCCACCACCATCATGCGGGTCCGCTCCCTGCGCAGGTCCTCGTACGTGCGCAAAGCGCCGCTGAGGTCCGTGGCGCCGCGCAGGGTTCGGGCGAGGACCACCGCGTCCTCCATGGCCATGGCGGCTCCCTGCCCGATACAGGTGAGCATCGGATGGGCGGCGTCGCCGAGCAGCGTGACCGGGCCCTCGCCCCAGCTCTCCAGGAAGGCCCTGTCCCGCGAGGGGACGCCGATGATGTCCTCCTCCGGTGTCGCCTGGATGACTTCGCGCACCTCTTCCGCCCAGCCCGAATAGGCGCGCAGCACCTCGTCCTTGCCGCCCGGCCAGTTGTGGGAGCGCTGCTCGGGCATGTTCTTGGTGCCCCACCAGTAGAACCGGCCGTGGCCGATGTCGATCAGGCCGAAGCCGCTTCCCTTGCCCCAGTAGTGCGCGACGGCGCCGGGGGGCAGACGGCGGTGGGTGAAGGGGACGATGCCCAGCCAGGAGATGTATCCGCTGTCCTCGGCCGGTTCGTCGGGGCCGGTGAACTGACGGCGTACGACGGAGTTGAAGCCGTCCGCGCCGACCACGACGTCCCCTCGCGCCGAGGTGCCGTCCGCGAAGTGGACGACGGCGCCGGAGTCGTCCGTCTCGACGCCTGTGGCCGTCGCGCCGAGGGTGATCGGGGTGTCGCCCAGCGCGTCCAGCAGGGCGTGCTGCAAGTCCGTACGGCTCAGGCACACGCACGGCACTCCGATCTCGTCCGCCACCTTCACCAGCGGCTCCTCTTTGATGAGGCGGCCGCGTGCGGTCTTCATGGTGAAGGAGGTGACGGCTTGGCCGCGCTTGTCCAGGCCGAGGTCGATGCCGAGGCTGTCCAGCGCGGTGAGGGCGTTGGTCATGACCGACAACCCCGAGCCCGCGGCGCGCAGTTCGCTCGCCCGCTCGTAGATCTCGGCGTCGACGCCGACCTTGCGCAGGGCCACGGCGAGAGTCAGTCCGCCGATGCCGGCGCCCACGATGAGGGCCTTGGGGCGTGAGCCGGTGTCGCCGCCGGTGTCACGGCCCGTGTCGCGGCCTTTGCCGCCGCCGTTCTTACGGCCCGTGCCACGTCCTGTGCCACGGCCTGTGTTACGTCCGGGGGTCTCGGAAGGGGGTGTCATGACGTCAGTTCCTCCGGGTGGTGACGTGCGGGGCGACGGCCTCGGTGGCCCGCCTCGGGGTGGTGGTGTGCGGCAGGAGCGCGGTCACGGCGGCCGCTGTGTGCGCGACGTGCGGCTCCCGCATGAGCGTCAGATGGTCGCCGGGCACCGGCACGACCTCCACGCGCCCGCCCGTCGTGCGGTCCCAGCCGTTGGCGTGTTCGGCGTGGCGGCTGCCCGCCGCGCCGTGCATCGAGGCGAGGACCTCGGGCAGCGGCTCCTGGGCGCGCAGCAGCGTCACGTCCTGGTCGGCGCTGCCGGGCGAATAGCTCAGCGTGGCGTACCAGTTGGCCTTGTAGACGTCGAAGAGGCGGCGGACGACGAGGCCCGAGCTGCCCTCCGGAAGCGCCCCGAGCCGCGTGGCGTGACGGGCGATGTGGTCGAACTTCTCCTCCAGCGTCTCCGGTGCGGACGGGAGTTCCGCCAGAGGCGAGCCATCGCCGCCCCTGATCCACAGCAACTCCCAGAAGAACCAGCCCAGTAGCGCGTCGTCGGTGAAGCTGCGTCGGCTGTCCGTGCCGATAGTGGTGGTGTCGAGCAGGACGAGCCGGGCGACCTCCTCCCCGCAGGCGCGCAGTTGACGGGCCATCTCGAAGGCGGCGAAGCCGCCGAAGGACCAACCGCCGATCGTGTAGGGCCCGGTGGGCTGCACTCGGCGCAGCGCGGCCACGTAGCTCTCCGCGATCTCCTCCATCGTGGTCAGCGGTGCCGTGCCTGGTTCGGCTCCGGCCGCCTGAAGCGCGTAGAAAGGCTGATCGGCGGGCAGGTGGCGGGCGAGGGGCAGGTAGCACAGGACGTTGCCGCCCATGGGATGCACCATGAACAGCGGTGGCTTCGTCCCGTCGCGGCGGATCGGCACGAGCGGATCGAAGCCGGAGGCGCTTCCGGCGCTTCCCGCCCTTCGGCCCTTCCCGCTGCTCCCGCCGCCCTCCGTGCCGCTTGTGCCGCTCGTGCCCTCCGGCATTCCGAACGCGTGCAGGTGCGGGGCGAGTTGGGCGACGGTCGGGGTCGCCACGAACGTGGCCAGCGGGATGACGACGCCGTAGCGCTGCTCGACGGCCACGACGAGCCGCATGACGGTCAGCGACGTGCAGCCGAGGTCGTCGAAGAGGTCGTCGTGCACGCCTATGCCGGGCTGCCGCAGCAGATCCGCGAGCATCTCCGCGAGTGCCGCCTCGTACTCGTCGCGCGGCTCGGTGGCGTCGCGCCGCGTCGGCCCCGCGGTGAGCGGGAGTCGGCACAGTGCCGCGTCGTCCCGTTTGCCGCTGGGGGTCAGCGGCATGGCGTCCACCCACTGCACGTACGACGGCACCATGTACTCGGGCAGCACCGAGCGCAGATGCCGCCGCACGGCCGCCGGGCCGACCGCCTCGGCATCGCCGGTGACGGCCTCCGCGTCGCCGGTGACGAACGCGGCGAGCACCGTGCCCCCGCTTCCGTCCTCGCGCGCGACGACCGCTGCCTCGCCGAGCCCTTCGTGCCCCTCCGCGAAGGCCGTGAGCGCCAGTTCGACCTCGGCGGGCTCCACGCGGTGGCCGCGGATCTTGGCCTGCCGGTCCGCCCGGCCCGTGCACACGATGTTGCCGTCGGGCAGGACGAACCCGGTGTCGCCGGTGCGGTACAGCCTCCCGCCGCTCACGGTCTCGCCGCCCGCGGTCTCGCCGTCCATGGCCTCCCCGTCCACGGGCTCGACGTGCTCGGCGGTCTCGACGAACCGTTCGCCGGTCAGGTCTGGCCGCCCCACGTACCCCTCGGCGAGACACGCGCCGCCCAGGTACAGCTCCCCGCGGGCCCCCGCCGGTGCGGGGCGCATGCGGTGGTCCAGCACCAGGGCCGTGGCGTTGCCGATGGGGGTGCCGATCGGCGGGAGGGAGGGGAAGGCCGCCGGGTCGCCGCTCATGGAGTACCGCGTCGCGACGTGGGTCTCCGTCGGGCCGTACTGGTTCTCCAGGATGCTGCCGGGCAGCGCCGCGCACAGCCGCCGTATCTCCTCGGTGACGCGCAACTGTTCGCCGGAGGAGACCAGGATCCTCAGCGCGCCGGGCACGAGGCCGAGCGCGGCCGACGCCTCGGCAAGCTGTTGCAGGGCGACGTACGGCAGGAACACCCGCCGCACGCCGCCCTCGTCCAGCAGGCGCAGCAGCGCGGGCATGTCGCGTCGTGTCTCCTCCGCCACGAGCCGCAGCGTGCCGCCCGAGCACAGAGTGGAGAAGATCTCCTGGAAGGAGACGTCGAAGCTCAGCGGCGCGTACTGAAGCGTGACGTCTCCGGCCGCGCCGCTGGGCTCGGAGATCTGCCAGTTCACGAGGTTGGCCAGCGCCCTGTGGGGCATCGCCACACCCTTGGGGCGCCCGGTGGAGCCGGAGGTGAACAGGACGTACGCGACGGACCCGGGGTCCAGGGGCTGCCGCGCCGTCCGGGAGGCGGCGCACGCCCCGGCCGTCGCGGCATCCGGCGCGAGAAGCTCCTCCGCCCGCAGAACCAGCGCGGGGCCGGCGAACGCGGCCGGGTTCCCGTCGTCGGTGACGACACGGAACAGCTCCGCCTGCTCGGCCATGTCCGCCAGCCGCCGCTCGGGATAGCTCGGATCGAGGGGCACGACGGCGGCACCGGCGCGCAGCACCCCGAGAACACATGCGACGGTCCCGGGCGTGCGGCCCATGGCGATGCCCACCCGTGAGCCGGGCCGCGCGCCGAGTGCGAGGAGACGACCGGCGACCGACTCGGCGGCCGCGTGCAGCCGCGCGTACGTCCAGCGAGTGCCGTCGAGCACCACGGCGGTGCGCTCCGGCGTCCGCTCGGCCTGCCGTGCGAACAGCGACACGACGTCCTCGGCGTCCGTACGTGCGCTCTGCGCCGACGGTATGGCTCGTGACGGGCCCTTCGCCGCGCCGGCGAGGAACGCGAAGTCGACCTCCGCGTCCGGCTGTTCCAGCATCCTGTGCAGGACGCGGCTGTAGGTCGCGGCCAGAAGGTCGGCCTGTGCGTCGGTGAACTGCCCGCTGTCGCAGTCGATGCGGAGCCACACGCGCTCGTCCACCGGGTCGGTGACGGCGTTCACGAGGAGCGCGAATCCGGTCTCCTCCCAGGTGCGGAAGGCGGTCAACTCCACCCCGGGCAACCGCAGTACGTCGCCGAGCTGCCGGAAGTGGACGTAGTTGAAGACCGTGCCGACGGCCGCGGCACGGCCCGCGTCCCCGCGTATCGCGCTCAGCGGACGCCGCTGGTGCGGATGGCCGCTTCGCTCCTGCCCGAACGCCTCGCGCGCCACGTCGAACCAGGTCGGCCCGGAGACGTCCACGCGTACCGGCACGGTGTTCAGGAACAGCCCGGCGATGCGTTCGGCGTGTGCGAGCTGGGGCCTGTTGTGCACGATCAGGCCGGTGGTGACGTCCCCCGGGCCGGTGGTGACGTCCTCGCCGCCGAACAGGCCCAGCGTCAGGCAGTGTGCGGCGAACAGCACAGACTTCACCGGAAGTTCCCGCTCTGCCGCCAGCCGCCTCAGCAACCGGCCGGTCTCCTCCGGCAGTTCGACGCGGCGCAGGAGAACTCCCATCCCGGACCGCGTCGCAGCAGCGGTGCCCGCGCCCGTACTCGCGCCTGTGCCCGTACTCGTGCCCGTGCCAGTGCCGGTCCCCGTGCCACCGGCGGGCTCGTGCGGGCGGAAGGACTCAAGCCGGAGCGGTGCGGCTCCCTCAAGCGTCTCCGCCCAGTAGGCGCCGTGCTCCGGGGAGTCGAGCGCCAGCCGCTCGTCACGGGCGTGGTGTGCCGGTGAGGGCAGCGCGCTCTCCGGCACGGGTCCGGGGCCCAGGCCCAGCGTGTGGGCGTAGTCCTGGAGCAGTTCGGAGAGGACGTTGGCCACGCTGGCCCCGTCCAGCAGCGCGTGGTGGAAGCTGAGAACGAGGTCGACGTGCTTCCTGCGTACGTGTGCGCGCAGGAGCCACAGCGGGGCGCGGGTGAGCGCGTAGTCGTGGTGACGGCGTTCCTCGACGTGCCGCAGGATCTCGAACTCGGCGCGTTCCTCGTCGAGTTGCCGCAGGTCGGCGCTCTCCAGGCCGCCGGGCGCCGCGGGGTGGGTGATCTGGAGCGGCTCCGAGAAGGAGGCCAGGTCGAAACTGGAGCGCAGGGCGGGGTGCCGCTCGACGAGACGGCCGAACGCCTCGCGAAACGCGTCCTCCTCCCACGGCATGCGCAGGGTGTAGCGGAAGACGTCCTTGTAGGTGCTCGACCCCGGCTCCCGGCTGTCGTAGAGGAGGCCGAGTTGGAGGGCGCTGAGGGGATGGGCGTCGCTCGCCCCGGCCAGCTTCTCCCTGTCGGCCGCGTCGACCAGGGCGAAGGGCGCGAGGGCTGCCCCGCCGCCTTCGCCGCTCTCGCTGCCCTCGCCGCCGTCGCCGTCCGGGCCGTCCACTGCACGGGCCTCGGCCCGTGCGGCCAGCGCGGCGACCGAGGGCGCGTGCATCAGATCGGTCAACGAGAAGCGCAGGCCCCGCTGTTCGGCGAGCGCGCGGATGCGCAGCATGAGGATGGAGTCGCCGCCCAGCGCGTAGTAGTCGTCGTGGAGACCGACGGGCATGCCGAGCACCTCCTGCCAGACCTCGGTGAGCACCGCCTGCGCGGCGGAGAGGGACGCCCGCTCCGCTTCCTCCGCCCGGGGCGCGGCCTGCGGGGACGGCAGCGCCCGCCGGTCGGCCTTGCCGTTGGGCGTCAGCGGGACCCGGTCGATGCGTACGAAGAGGGCAGGCACCATGAACTGCGGCAGGTGCGCGGCGAGTTCGTCCCGCAGCGCTGCCGGGTCGAGGTCCTCGTCGGCCACGTAGTAGCCGACGAGATGGGTGCCGCGGGCCGCGCTCGTACGGTCCACGACGACGGCGTCGCGGACGCCGGGAACCTTCAGCAGCGCGGCGGCCGCCTCCTGCGGCTCCACGCGGTTGCCGCGGATCTTCACCTGCCCGTCCAGGCGGCCCAGGTATTCGAGCGTCCCGTCGGCCAGCCACCGGGCGCGATCACCGGTGCGGTACAGCCGCCCGCCCGGCGTGAACGGGTCGTCGGTGAACGCGGCGGCGGTGAGATCCGGCCGGTTCAGATAGCCCTCGGCGACGCCCGCACCGCCGATCCACAACTCGCCGGGCACGCCCACGGGTTGGGGACTGCCGTCGGAACGCAGCACGTATAGCTGCGTGTTGTCGATCGGCCGTCCGATCGGCACCCGCACGACAGGCAGCGACGGGTCGTCGGGGCAGTCGTAGAAGGAGACGTCCACGGTGGCCTCGGTGGGCCCGTACAGGTTCACCAGCCGCGCAGCGGATCGGCCGTTCGCCCGCAGGACCCGGTTGAACTGTTCGACGCGCGGCGCGGGCAGTGCCTCACCGCTGGCGAAGACGTGCCGTAGCGGGAGCGGGGCGTCCTCGCCGGGGGAGGAGAGCACGTCGAGGAACGGGCCCAGCATCGACGGCACGAAGTGCGCCACCGTCACGGCGTGCTCCCGCACCGTCCTCGCGATCACCCGCGGGTCACGCTGGCCACCGGCGGGCAGCAGTACGCAGCGGGCGCCCTCGATCGCCCACCAGAACAGCTCCCACACCGAGACGTCGAAGGAGAACGGGGTCTTCTGAAGCACCGAGTCGTCCTGGGTGAGCGGGTAGCGCCGCTGCATCCAGGCCAGCCGGTTGACGACCGAACGGTGGCGCACCATCACGCCCTTGGGGGTGCCGGTCGATCCGGAGGTGTAGATGACGTAGGCGAGGTCGTCGGCAGTGGGACCGGAGGCGACCGGACCCTCCGGACCGTTCGCGAGGTCCGCCAGTACGAGCGCCGCGGGCAGTTCACCGTCGGCGCCGCCTCCCGGCGAGGACGCGACCGGTTCCTCGTCCGCGTCGGCGAACAACTCCACTGCCGCTTCCTTGTCTTCGACGAGGACGACACCGGCGCCGGAGTCGCGCAGCAGCAACCGGGCCCGGGCGGGCGGATGTTCGGGGTCCACCGGTACGTAGGCCGCTCCGGCCTTGAGCACGCCGAACAGCGCCACGATCAGGTCCGGGCCGCATTCCATCAGGACGGCGACGCGGTCGCCGCGGCCGGCACCCTCCGACTGGAGGGCGCGGGCGACCTGGTTGGAGCGGGCGTCGAGTTCGGCGTAGGTCAGGCTGCCCGCGCCGTCGGCGGCGACGACGGCGGTACGTTCGGGGCTGCGAGCGGCCTGCTCCTGGAAGAGCGAGGCCAGTGTCGCGTCCCGCGGAAAGTCCACCACCGGTCCGTGACCGCGTCCCGCGACGAGTTCGCCGTACTCGTCCTCGTCCAGCATCGGCACGTCCCGCACGGGAGAGTCCAGGAGACCGGCGCCGCTGCGCAGGAGAGTGCCCAGGTGGCGTGCGAACGACCCGGCGGGACGGTCGGCGTCGAACACGTCGCCGGCGCACTCCAGGTTGAGGCTGATGTCGTCCGAGTCGCCGGAGGCCAGCATCACGATGTTCACGGCGTCCTGGTCGTGGTGCGGGGCCATGTAGTCGACCGTGCGCACCACCTCCCCGGTCGACTCGGGCGAGGGATGGCGCAGGTAGGAGAGCGTGATGTCGAACAACTGCCGCTCGTCCGGCGGCAGTTGCGGCACCTCGCGGAGCACCTCGCCCAGGGCCAGCCGTCCGTGCTCACGCAGGGCGGACACCTTGGCCCGTACGTCCGCCGCGACCTCCCGCAGCGTCCCGTGGTCACCGGGACGCACGCGCACCGGCAGTGTGTTCGCGAAGTCCCCGACGACGGCCTTCTGTTCGGCGCCCTCCCGGTTCATGAACGGTATGCCCAGGACCACTTCGTCGCTGTCGTGGACGCGCGAGAGGTAGGTGCCCAACAGCGCGGCGACGTACGCGAAGGGCGAGACGCCCTCGGCCAGCAGGCGGGCGACGACGTCGCCGGGAACGGCGCAGGAGGTCCTGACCACGGGCGGCGCCGTGGGCGTCTCCTTCCGTGTGAACAGGGCAGGCGACACCCCGTCGAGGGCCGACCGGTGGAACGCGCGGTCGCGGGCGCACTGCTCGGAGTCCCGGTAGCGGCCCTCCTCCTCGGCGAACTCGCGGTAGGACGAGGGCCGTACGCGGGAGGCGGCGCCCTCCAGCAGAGCCGCGTACTCCTCGCGGATCTCCACGCCCAGCAGGTAGTAGGTCCAGCCGTCGGTGACGAGGTGGTGCGCCCTGAGGTGGAAGTGCACGACCTGGTCGCTCTCCACCAGGATCGTGGCCTCGGTCATGGGACCGCGGCGCAGCGGGACGGGCGTGCGCAGGGACTCCTCCATCCACTCGGCACACGCGACGGCGGGGTCGGGGCGTGAGGAGAGGTCGAGAACCCGTACTCCGGGAAGTTCACCGGATATCCACTGGTAGGGAACGCCGTCCCGCTCGTCGAACCGGAGCCTCAGCGCGTCGTGGCTTCCCAGGGAATTCCGTACGGCTTGTGCGAGGGTCTCCAGAACCACCTTTCCGTCCATGCGCTCATGAAGTACGCAGTTGAACTGGGGGGATTCCTCGCGGCGGCCCGCGACGCCCCAGATGTCAAGCTGATAGGCGGTCAGGGGGAATAAAGAAGAGGTTTGCACAAAGAACCCAATGCTCCGGAGGTGAAGAGTCGGTGAAGTCGCGGTTCCGGGCAGGCCGTTCGGCCGCCGTCACGCTGAACTGCCTGATGAGCGCCGTCGTCCGAGCGCGTAACAGGCAGGCCGCTCCCGAACGGGGAAGCTAGCAGAGCCGAATTGCCGGGCGTTACCCGCACCGGGCGCGGCCGTAAGGGACTAATAGAATCCCTAGAGTTCGCCAATTGCCGTGTGCGGTGGGTCGCCGGCATGTTCGCGGGAATCGCCGACGGGGAAAGCACCGAACGGCTGGAGCCGGCCGGTGAATTCACCGGGGTTACTCGCAAGTCGCAGTCGCGAGAACACCGTTCCCTCCGGACAGCACGGCCCCAAGACCGTTCAGGCACTGAGCCGCCATGCGGAGTTCTCCGAGACGTGGGGCACCTACGCGCGTCCCGCGCTCGCTGTGGACGGGGTCACGGTGACCGCGTTCGGCGACATGTTCACAGGAGCGGGGCAGGCTGAGGGCGCCTCCGCAGAGGTACTCCTGGAGCAGGTTGCTTGACCTGGTTTGTGGCACGTGATGTGCCGGATTCCACGACGCACGTGAGGCCAACCGCCGTGGCGTGAGGTGGCCGGACCCGTGGAACGGTCCGCTCACCGGATTCGACCCCGATGTGACCTCGATGCGACCCCATGGACGCAAGCAAGCGAGTGCACCGCCTCTGACCTGGTACGGGAGAGAGGCGGCGGACGAGTCGGCCTGTACGCCGGATCCTGTCTCCCCGGTGCCTTGCGGCGCCGGGGGAGGCGGCCATCCATCTGGGACCGGCGTTGCCGCCGGCCTCGTGCGGTCCACCCGCGGACTCGGGCGGGCAGCCCTCGGTCGTCCGCGCAGAGCCGTCAGCCGACGGCCCCTCTTGACCTTGCTCCGGATGGGGTTTACCAAGCCGCCCAGGTCGCCCTGGGCGCTGGTGGTCTCTTACACCACCGTTTCACCCTTACCGGGTCGCGCGGCCCTGCGGCCGTGCGCCCGGCGGTCTGCTTTCTGTGGCACTGTCCCGCGGGTCACCCCGGGTGGGCGTTACCCACCATCCTGCCCTGTGGAGTCCGGACGTTCCTCGGCGAAGCCCGTCGCCGATAGCGCGGGCCCCGACGCGGCCGCCCGGCCGGCTCGTCCGCCGTACCGGCCATGATAGCCGGGGATCACACCCCGCTCTGCAGCGAGTCCGGCGACAGATCGGCCGGGGTGCGGTGGCCCGAGAGGCCCAGCGTGAGATCCAGGTCGGCGAGCAGGCTGCGCAGTACGTGGATGACGCCCTCCTCGCCGCCGTGCGCCAGGCCGTAGGCGTACGGACGGCCGACGAGCACCGCGCGGGCGCCCAGCGCCAGCGCCTTGAGGACGTCCGCCCCGGTGCGTACCCCCGAGTCGAAGAGGACGTCGAGACGGTCGCCGACGGCCTCGACCACCGACGGCAGCGCGTCGAGCGAGGCGATCGCGCCGTCGACCTGCCGGCCGCCGTGGTTGGAGACGACGATGCCGTCCATGCCCGCGTCGGCCGCCCGGCGGGCGTCGTCGGGGTGCAGCACGCCCTTCAGCACGATCGGTCCGTCCCAGTGCTCGCGCAGGAACGGCAGTTGGTCCCAGGAGCGGTCGGTGCCGGTGAACATCGGCACCCAGCGCAGCACCGCCGCTATCAATTCCTCCTCCGGCGGCTTCTCCAGGCCGGCGCGGAAGGCCGGGTCGGAGAAGGGGATCGCGGTGCCGACGCCGCGGATGAAGGGCAGATACGACTGGTCGAGGTCCTGCGGGCGCCAGGCCAGCGTCCAGGTGTCGAGCGTGACGACGAGCGTCGTGAACCCCGCCTTGCGGGCACGGTCCAGGATGCTGACGCACACGTCGTCGTCGTTGGGCCAATAAAGCTGGAACCAGCGGGGGTTGTCCTCGCCGTGCGCCTCGGCGACCTGCTCGATCGTGTGCGAGGAGGCCGTCGAGAGCACCATCGGCAGCCCGGTCGCGGCGGCGGCGCGTGCCGTGGCCAGTTCGCCGTCGGGGTGGATGATCGACTGCACGCCGACGGGGGCCAGCAGCACCGGCGCGGGCATGCGCGTACCCAGCACCGTCGTACTCAGATCGCGTCCGGACGGTCCGCGCAGCATGCGCGGTACGAGCCGGTGCCGCTCGAAGGCCTCACGGTTCGCGCGGTGCGTGGCGCCGGAGCCCGCCGCGCCCGCGAGATAGCCGAAGGCGCCGGGGTCCATGTGCTCGCGCGCGGAGGCGCCGAGCAGGGTGAGGTCGGTGGTGAAGGGCGGCAGCGTGCCGTCGAGACCGTTGAGATAGATGTCGTTCTGGTAGTTGCCGAAGCCGGGCCCCGGCGGCGCCGGCGCCTCCCCCTCGGCTCCCGTACCGCCCGCTTCGGTCCCGGACTTCCCGGACGCCTCACTCATCGCACCCGCACCTCTTCTCTCGGCTGGGTCCCGAGTTTCCTCTGCGGGGGTGCGCCGGGGCTAGGGCGTGTCCGCAAAGTCCCGTCTGGGGTGCGGGGTCTGGCACGCAC
>NZ_LJGW01000049.1:0-138 GCF_001751255.1 Streptomyces nanshensis
CGCTGACTCCCCTGCCCCGAGAAGACGAACGCGGTGCGTCCGGTGCGCAGCGCTTCGCCGTGCAGCACGTGCGGCGCGCTGTTCCCCGCGGCCACGGCGGCCAGCCCCTCGGCGAGGCCGTCGTGGCCTGCGGCGACG
>NZ_LJGW01000049.1:163-8790 GCF_001751255.1 Streptomyces nanshensis
CGTCGTGGCCTGCGGCGACGACGGCCGCACGGTATTCGAAGGCTGCGCGGGTGGTGGCCGTGGAGAACGCCAGGTCCGCGAGTGCCGCACGTGTGGACGTAGCACCGGCTTCGCCGGACGCGGCGGCGCCGTAGGTCTCCAGCCGGGAGAGCAGCGAGGCGGCCTGCTCCCGCAGGGCGGCCGGGGTGCGGGCGGAGACCAGCACCGGCACCGCGCCGGGCGTGCGGGCGGGCGCGGGCGGAGTCTCGACGGCCGGGGGTGCCTCCTCCAGGACGAGGTGGGCGTTGGTGCCGCTGGCCCCGAAGGAGGAGACGGCGCCGCGCCGGGGGGTGCCGCGCTCGGGCCAGGCGGTGCGTGCCGTGAGCACTTCGACGGTTCCGCTGCTCCAGTCCACGTGGCTGGTGGGCGCCTCGACGTGCAGTGTCCGCGGCAGTTCGCCGTGACGCATCGCCATGACCATCTTGATGACGCCCGCCACGCCGGAAGCGGCCTGTGTGTGCCCGATGTTGGACTTCACGGTGCCCAGCAGCAGCGGACGGCCGGGCTCGCGGTCCCTGCCGTAGGTGGCGAGCAGCGCCTGCGCCTCGATGGGGTCGCCCAGGGTGGTGCCGGTGCCGTGCGCCTCGACGGCGTCGACCTGTGCCGGTGAGACGCCCGCGGTCTGAAGGGCCTGGCGGATCACCTTCTGCTGGGCCGAACCACTGGGCGCCGTCAGGCCGTTGGAGCCGCCGTCGGAGTTGACGGCACTGCCCCGCATGACGGCCAGCACCCGGTGCCCGTTGCGCCGCGCGTCGGAGAGACGTTCGACGACGAGCATGCCGACGCCTTCGGACCATCCGGTGCCGTCGGCGTCGTCGGAGAACGCCTTGCAGCGGCCGTCGGGCGACAGTGCGCCCTGTGCGCTGAACTCGATGAAGCCGACCGGGGTGGACATGACGGTCACGCCGCCCGCCAGTGCCATGGAGCACTCGCCGGAGCGCAGCGCCTGCGCGGCCAGGTGGAGCGCCACCAGCGACGAGGAGCAGGCCGTGTCCACGGACACCGTGGGCCCGTTGAGGCCGAAGCTGTAGGCGAGGCGTCCGGACAGCAGGCTCGCCGACTGCGCTGTCTGCCACTCCTGGCCGACGAGTTCGGCGGGTGCCCGGTATTCGCCGGTGCCGCCTCCGACGAACACGCCTGTCTGGCTGCCGCGCAGCGCGGACGGCGGTATGCCCGCCCGTTCCAGCGCCTCCCACGCGGACTCCAGCACCAGCCGCTGCTGCGGGTCCATCACGAGCGCCTCGCGGGGCGAGACGGAGAACAGGTCGGGGTCGAACTCGGCGGCGTCGTGCAGGAATCCGCCCTGCCGGGTCACGCTCTGCCCGTCGAAGAGGGCGTCGAGGTCCCAGCCGCGGTCGGCGGGCATCTCGCCGACGGCGTCGGTCTCCTCCGCCAGCAGGCGCCACAGGTCCTCCGGGGAGCGCACGCCTCCCGGGTAGCGGCAGGCCATGCCGACGATCGCGACGGGTTCGTCGGCGGCGGGCCGCGCCGGGACCACCGTGTCGGGCCGCGGAGCGGGCGCGCCGTCGCCGAGGATCTCCGTGAGCAGGTGCGCGGCGAGTTCCTGCGCGGTGGGGTGGTCGAAGACGAGCGTCGCGGGCAGGGGCAGCCCGGTGCCGGTGGCGAGGCGGTCGCGCAGGTCCACTCCGGCAAGGGAGTCGAAGCCCAGGTCGCGGAAGGGCACTGCGGGTTCGACGGCGTCGGGCCCGGCGTGTCCCAGTACCTGTGCGGCCTTCTCCCGTACGAGGTCGAGGAGTTCGCCGATGCGTTCGCCTTCGGGCAGCCCCGCCAGGCGGGTGCGCAGCGCCTCCGCGGTGCCGGCGGCCTCCCGGCGGGCGCCGCGAGCCTCCTCCAGCGCGCGACGCGCTTCGGGGACGGAGGTGAACAGGGTGCTTCCGCGGTCTTCGGCGAAGGCGGGCGCGAAGGTCTCCCATCGCACGTCGGCGACGACGACGGCGGGGCCGTCGCAGACCACGGCGCGGCCGAGCGCCGCCAGGGCCGGTTCGGCGTCCATGGCGGGCAGCCCGCTGAGGCGCAGGTGGTTCGCGGCGGACGCGTCGGTGGTCTCGGCCCAAGGGCCCCATGCCACGCAGACCGCCGCGTCGCCGCGTGCGCGTCGCGTACGGGCGAGTGCCTCCAGGGACGCCCCGTGGGCGGCCTGCGCGTACTGCCCTCGCAGGCCCCACGCGCCGGCGACCGAGCCGAGCAGGACGAACGCCTCCAGGTCGCGGCCGGCCAGGGCGGCGTCGAGGGTGGCGGCGGCCGTGGGGCGGGAGTCCTCCGCGAAGCCGCCGCCGTCGGCGGGGTCCGTCCCGTCTCCGGCGTATACGACGGCCGTCAGCGGTGCCCCGTCGCCGATGCTCTCCAGTACGGCGGCCAGCTCGTCGCGTTCGCGCAGGTCGCAGGGGGCGAGCGTGACGGCGGCGCCGAGCGCCTCCAACTCCGCGGCCAGTTCGTCGGTTCGGGGTCCGGCGACGGCGTCGCCGCCGGTCAGCACCAGCCGCTCGGCTCCCTCGCGGGCGAGCCAGCGTGCGACGTGACCGCCGAGGGGGCCGGCCGCGCCGGTGAGCAGCACCGTGCCGGACGGCGTCCATCCGGCTGTGGCGACGCGCTCGGCGGCCCGGGTCAGCCGCCTGCCGTAGGTGCCGTGGTCACGGACGGCGATCTGGTCCTCGTCCCGTCGCGACACGGCCGCGGCGAGAGCGGCGGCCGCGGTGCGGCCGGGGCGCTGGGGCAGGTCGGCCAACCCGCCCCAGCGTTCGGGGTGTTCGAGCGCGGCGACGAAGCCCTCGCCCCACGTGGCGGCCTGCACCGGGTCGGCCTCCTCGCCGTCGTCGACAGCGGTGGCACCCCGGGTGACGCACCACAGCGGTGCCGTGACGCCGGAGGCGTCGAGGGTCTCCAGCAGGGCCGACGGGCGGGCCGTGGCGGGGAGGGCCGTGGTGCCGGTGGCGGGAGTCAGTGACACCACGGCACTCAACTCACCGGCCGCCGCGGCCGTTTCACGCAGTTGCCGTACGAAACGGTCCTCGTCGTCCGCGTCCTGGGGGGCGCGGACGGTGTGGGCGCCGAGCGCCTCGACGACGCCGGCCACCCACTCCCCGGCATCTGTTTCCTCGCCGTCGACGACGGCGGGAAGCAGCACCAGCGCCGGCGTGGCGGGGACGGGGGCGGCCCAGGCCGCGTCGTGCTGCGGGAGGGGCTCCCACGTCACTTCGTAGCGCCATCCTCCGGCGGCGGTCCGCGCGCGGCTGCGGCGGCGCCATGAGGACAGGGCCGGGGCGAGGGCGCCTGCCGTGGTCTCGTCCAGGTCGAGGACGGAGGCGAGGGCGCCGGGGTCGTTTTCCTCGACGGCGGACCACAGTTCGGCGTCGGCCGGGTCGGCGCCGGGGACGGCGGGGCCGGCGGCTTCGGGCCAGTACCGCTCCCGCTGGAAGGCGTAGGTGGGCAGTGCGACGCGGCGGGCGCCGGTGCCCTCGAAGTACGCCTCCCAGTCGACGCTGCTGCCCGGCGCGTGGAGGAGGGCGAGGGCGGTGGCCAGCCCGGCCTCCTCGCCGCGGTCCTTGCGCAGTGCCGGCACGACGAGGGCGTCCGCGGGCAGGAGGGCGGCGGTGAGCGCCGACAGTGTGCCGTCGGGGCCGAGTTCGAGGACGGTGGTCACGCCGTCGTCGTGCAGCGTGCGGACGGTGTCGTCGAAGCGTACGGGTTCACGGACCTGCCGCACCCAGTACTCCGGATCACACACCTCCCCCGGCACCGCCACCGGAATCCGCGGCCGCCCGAACGACAGACCCGCCACCACCGCACGGAAGTCCTCCAGCATCGGCTCCATCAACGGCGAATGGAACGCATGCGACACCCGCAGCCTCCGCGTGCGATGACCCGCCGACTCCAAGTGGGCGGATATCGCCTCGACTTCACTCTCCACACCCGCCACCACGACAGACCGGGGACCGTTGACCGCCGCCAGCGACACCCCCTCCGTCAGCAACGGAACAACCTCGTCCTCCGCCGCCTCCACCGCGACCATCGCGCCACCCTCCGGCAACGCCTCCATCAACCGCGCCCGCGCCGAAACAAGCGCACAGGCATCCTCAAGGGAGAAGACCCCCGCCACATGCGCCGCCGCGATCTCACCGATCGAATGACCCGCAAGATGATCAGGGCTCACACCCAGCCACTCCACAAGCCGGAACAACGCGACCTCGACCGCGAACAAAGCAGGCTGCGCCCACCCCGTACGACTCAGCAGCCCCGCATCCTCACCCCACACCACATCCCGCAACGGCCGCTCCGAAACAACATCCACATAAGCCGCCACCGCATCGAACGCCTCCGCAAACACCGGAAAACGCTCATACAACTCCCGCCCCATCCCCAGACGCTGACTCCCCTGACCCGCGAACACCACCGCCGTACGCCCACGCACCACGGAGCGCCGGGTCCTGGCGGCTTCGGTGATCGGGCTGCCGGCGCCGGTGCCTTCGGCGAGCAGCACGGCGCGGTGCGGGAACGGTGAGCGGCTGGTGGCCAGGGAGTAGCCCACGTCCAGGGGCGTGAGCTGCGGGTTGCGCGCCAAGTGCGCTTCGAGGGCGGCCAGTTGCTCGTGGAGGGCGTCCTCCGTACGTCCGGACACCAGCAGCGGCACGGCGGCGGGCCTGGCGGCCGGGGCCGTCTCCGTCTCCGTGTCCTGCGTCTCCGCCGCTTCGGGGGCCTGCTCGACGACGACGTGCGCGTTGGTCCCGCTGAGGCCGAAGGCGGAGACGCCGGCGCGGCGCGGGCGTCCCCTCTCGGGCCAGGCCACGGCCTCGCCCAGCAGGGCGAGAGCTCCGGAGGACCAGTCGACGTGGGAGCTGGGGGCGTCGACGTGCAGGGTCTCCGGCAGCAGTCCGTGACGCATCGCGAGCAGCATCTTGATGACGCCGGCGACGCCGGCCGCGGCCTGGGAGTGCCCGATGTTGGACTTCACCGACCCCAGGTGGAGGGGCAGTTCGCGGTCCCGCCCGTAGGTCTCCAGCAGCGCCTGCGCCTCGATGGGGTCGCCCAGGGTGGTGCCGGTGCCGTGGGCCTCGACGGCGTCGACGTCGCCGGGTGCCAGGCCGGAGTCGGCGAGGGCCTGCCGGATGACGCGCTGCTGCGAGGGCCCGTTGGGAGCCGTCAGCCCGTTGGACGCGCCGTCGGAGTTGACGGCGGAGCCCCGTACGACGCCCCACACGTCGTGCCCGTTGCGCAGCGCGGCCGACAGCGGTTCCAGTACGAGGACGCCGACGCCCTCGGACCAGGCGGTGCCGTCGGCGCCGTCGGCGAACGCCTTGCAGCGCCCGTCGGGTGCCAGGCCGCCCTGGCTGGTGAACTCGATGAAGGACTCGGGCCCGGACATCACCGACACGCCGCCGGCGAGGGCGAGTTCGCATTCGCCGGTGCGCAGGGAGCGCAGTGCCCAGTGGAGCGCGACCAGCGAGGAGGAGCATGCCGTGTCGACGGTGACCGCCGGGCCTTCCAGCCCGAGCACATAGGCGAGCCGTCCGGACATGATGCTGGCGGTGGTGCCGGTGGCCAGGTAGCCGCGCATGTCCTCGTCGACGCCGCGGCGCAGCACCGATTCGTAGTCCTGTCCGTTGGTGCCGACGAAGACGCCGGTGCGCGAGCCGCGCAGATTGCCGGGGTCGATGCCCGCCCGCTCGATCGCCTCCCAGCTCGTCTCCAGCAGCAGCCGCTGCTGCGGGTCCATCGCGAGGGCCTCGCGCGGTGAGATGCCGAAGAAGGCGGCGTCGAAGTCGGCTATGCCGCTGAGGAATCCGGCCTCGCGGGTGGCGGAGGCGCCGCCGGCCAGAGCCGCGAGGTCCCAGCCGCGGTCCGCGGGGAAGGGGCTGACGCCGTCGCGGCCCGAGGCGAGCAGGTCCCACATCTCCTCGGGGCCGCTGACGTCGCCGGGGAAACGGCAGCCGATGCCGACGACGGCGACGGGGTCGTCCCCGACGGCTCCCGATACGGCCGCCGCGGGCGCGAGCGAGGGTACGGCGGTCGCCGGTGCCGAGGGCTCGGACTCCCCCGTGACGTGGGCGAGTTCGGCGAGTACGAAGTCGGCCAGGTCCAGCGGGCTGGGGTAGTCGTAGACGACGGAGGCCGCCAGGCTCAGACCGGTCGCGGAGGCGAGCCGGTTGCGCAGTTCCAGCGTGGTCAGCGAGTCGAAGCCCAAGTCGCGGAACGCACGGTCGGGTTCGACGTCGCGGGTGTCGGCGTGGCCGAGGACGGCGGCGATCTGGCCGCGTACCAGGTCGAGTACGGCCCGTTCGCGCTCGGCGCCCGACAGTCCGGTCAGCTCCTGCCGCAGCCTCGGTTCGTCGTCGGCCACGGCGCCGCCGGCGGTGGCGCGCAACTGCCGTACTTCGGGCAGCTCCTCGACGAGGGGCGCCGAGCGCAGTCCGGCGATCGCGGGGTGGAAGCGGTTCCAGTCGATGTCGGCGACGGTGAGGGCGCACTCGTCGCCCTCGACGGCCTGCCACAGTGCGTCGAGAGCCGGCTCCGGCCGCATGGGCGTGAATCCGCCGCGGCGCAGCCGGTCTTCGACGGCTTCCCTCTCGCCGGCCATGCCCGCGCCGGCCCAGGGCCCCCAGGCGACGGACGTCGCGGGCAGTCCCTGTGCGCGGCGGTACTCGGCGAACGCGTCGAGGTAGGCGTTGGCGGCGGCGTAGCTGCCCTGCCCCGCGGCGCCGAGGACGGCGGCGGTGGAGGAGAACAGGACGAACGCGTCGAGTTCGCCGGTCAGTTCGTGGAGGTTCTGTACGGCGGCGGTCTTGGCGGGCAGCACGGCCGCGAAGTCCGCGGGGGTCAGGTCCTCCACGAGGGAGTCCTCGACGACGCCGGCTGTGTGGACGACGGCGGTCACGCTGTGGCCGGCGAGGACGGCCGCGAGGGCGTCCCTGTCGGCGGCGTCGCAGGCCGCGAAGGTCACCTGGGTTCCGGTGGCCGCCAGTTCGTCCGCGAGCTCCGCGGCTCCGGGTGCGTCGTGGCCGCGCCTGCTGAGCAGCAGCAGCGAACCCGCGCCGGAGGCGGCCAGTGAGCGTGCGACGTGTGCGCCGAGCGCGCCGGTGCCGCCGGTGATCAGCACGGTGCCGTCGGGGCGGAGGCGGTTCGGTGCGGTGCTCCGGGAGGACGCGGGACGGTGGGCGAGGCGGCGTGCGTAGACGCCGGAGGCGCGGACGGCGACCTGGTCCTCACCGTCGCCGGAGGCCAGTACGCCCGCGACGCGGTTGAGGGTGTGCCGCTCGGGCCGCTGCGGCAGGTCGATCAACCCGCCCCAGCGCAGGGGGTGTTCGAGGGCGATGACACGGCCCAGGCCCCACAGCGCTGCCTGTTCGGGGCTGTGGAGGTCCTCGGAGCGGCCGATCGAGACAGCGCCGCGGGTGACGCACCACAGGGGTGCCTCGCATCCGGCGTCGCTGAGTGCCTGCACCGCGGTGACGGTGCGGCTCAGGCAGGCGGGCACCTCGCCGTGGTCCCCGTCCGCGGCGAGCAGGGAGAGTACGCCGGCGAACCGCGGCCCGTCGGCGAGGAGTTCGCCGACGCGTGCCGCGAGTTCCTCCCGGCTGTCCGCGGCGGTCTCCAGCACGGTGGTGCGGGCTCCGAGAGCCGCGGTGACCTCGCTCGGGTCGTGGCCCTGGGGCGTCAGGACGAGCCATTCACCGGTGAGGGTGCCGGTGGCGGTGACCGGCCGCCAGTGGACGCCGTAGCGCCGGCCGTCGAGAGCGGACTGCCGCTGCTTGCGGCGGCGCCATGAGGACAGGGCCGGGGCGAGGGCGCCTGCCGTGGTCTCGTCCAGGTCGAGGACGGAGGCGAGGGCGCCGGGGTCGTTTTCCTCGACGGCGGACCACAGTTCGGCGTCGCCGGAGCCCGCGTCGGCAGGCTCGGCGGTCGCGGGTGCGGCGGGCTGGAGGGTCTCGGCGTCGGGCCAGTAGCGCCTGCGCTGGAAGGGGTAGGTGGGCAGGTCGACCCAGTGGGCGCCGGAGCCCTCGAAGAGGGCGTTCCAGGCGACGGCGGTGCCCCGGGCGTGCAGCCCGGCGACGGCGGCGAGCAGGGCGTGCTCCTCGTCGCGGTCCTTGCGCAGCGCGGGCAGGAGGTGCGCTCCTGTTTCCGTGGCCCGCTCGTGTGCCATGCCGCACAGGACGGCGTCGGGGCCGAGTTCGAGGACGGTGGTCACGCCCTGTTCGAAGAGGGCGGTGACGGTGTCGTCGAAGCGTACGGGTTCGCGGACCTGCCGCACCCAGTACTCCGGATCGCACACCTCCCCCGACACCGCCACCGGAATCCGCGGCCGCCCGAACGACAGACCCGCCACCACCGCACGGAAGTCCTCCAGCATCGGCTCCATCAACGGCGAATGGAACGCATGCGACACCCGCAGCCTCCGCGTGCGATGACCCGCCGACTCCAAGTGGGCGGATATCGCCTCGACTTCGCTCTCCACACCCGCCACCACGACAGACCGGGGACCGTTGACCGCCGCCAGCGACACCCCCTCCGTCAGCAACGGAACGACCTCAGCCTCGGCCACCTCCACCGCGACCATCGCGCCACCCTCCGGCAAC
>NZ_LJGW01000018.1 GCF_001751255.1 Streptomyces nanshensis
CGCCGGTGTCGAGCAGGGCCTCGTCGCAGCCGAGGGCGTTGAGCACGGGGCCGCCGTCCGCCGACGTGCCGCCGCCGGCGGCCAGTTCGGCGAGGTGGGCCTCCGCGGCGCGTGCCGTGGCCTGTACGAGCGCGAGGCTCTGCGGTGCGGCCAGGTGGTCGCCGCCGGTGATGTCGACGGCGCCGATGACGCGGTGGGTGCGCGGATCGTGCACGGGGGCGGCGGCGCACGTCCACTCCTGCACCGGGCGGCAGTAGTGCTCCGCGGTGAAGATCTGCACGGCGTGGTCGACGGCGAGCGCCGTACCGGGTGCGTTGGTGCCGATGTACCGCTCCGACCAGCGGGCTCCCGGCACGAAGTTCATCCGCTCGGCGAGCCGCTGGACCTGGGTGTGGCCCTCCACCCAGAGCATGCGCCCGTGTTCGTCGCACACGGAGAGCAGATGGGCGCCGTCGTCGGCGACGGTGCCCAGGAGTTCACGGAAGAGCGGCATGACGCGGGCCAGCGGATGGGCGGCGCGGTACGCGGCGAGGTCGGCGTCCGCCAGGTCGATGCCAGCCACGCTCTCCGGCTCGACGGCGGCTCCGGCGCAGCGCCGCCAGGACTCGGCCACCACATGCCGTACGTCCGCGCCGATCGCGCCCCGGGTCACGAACTCCTCGTGGGCGCGGCGCACCTGGCCCGACCGTTCGGCCGCGTCTGCTCCGGTCTCCAGCGCCAGCCATGGATTCAGCACACCGTCATCGTGCCGTGCGTCACACGCGCAGGCAACGCTGTGGACCGGGACAATTCTGCACGGTTCGGGATACACCCACGGGCCACCGGACGGGTGTCAGGTCCCGGGGACCCTGGTACCCATCCGGAATGCTGACGCACCCCTCGCTCACCGACAGCGACACCACCGTGCTCGACGCCCACTGGCGTGCGCTCAACTACCTCTCCGCCTGCCAGCTCTATCTGCGGGACAACCCGCTGCTGCGCGAGCCGCTGCGCCCGGAGCACATCAAGCCGAGGCTGCTGGGGCACTGGGGTTCGACGCCCGGGCTCGGGCTGATCTACACCCATCTCAACAGGGTGATCCGGGAGCGGGATCAGCGGGCGATGTGCGTGTGGGGTCCGGGGCACGGCGCACCGGCGGTGCTGGCGGGTGCCTGGCTGGAGGGCACGTACGGCGAACTGGAAGCGGAACGTGCACGGGACGCGGAGGGCATGCTCGGCCTCTTCCGCAGCTTCTCCCAGCCGGGCGGACTGCCCAGCCACACGGCGCCGGACGTGCCGGGCTCGATCCAGGAGGGCGGCGAACTCGGCTACGCGCTCGCGCACGCCTTCGGCGCCGCGTTCGACGATCCGGACCTGCTGGTGTGCGCGGTCGTCGGCGACGGCGAGGCCGAGACGGGACCGCTCGCCGCGGCCTGGCACTCCACCACCTTCCTCGACCCGGTGCACGACGGCGCCGTCCTCCCCGTCCTCCACCTCAACGGCTACAAGATCGCCAACCCGACGGTGCTCGCCCGGATTCCGCAGGACGACCTGGATGCGCTGCTGCGCGGCTACGGCTACGACCCGCTGCACGTCACCGCCGAACCCGGCACTCCGCACGCCGAGACGCACCGCGCGCTCGCCGCGGCCTTCGACACGGCGCTGGACCGCATCGGCCGGTACCAGCGCGAGGCGCGGGCGAGTGCGGACGGCTCCGCGCACCGGCCGCGCTGGCCGATGCTCGTGCTGCGTACGCCCAAGGGCTGGACGGGACCGGTCGAGGTCGACGGACAGCCCGTCGAGAACACCTGGCGCGCGCATCAGATCCCGCTCGCGGACGTACGCGAAGACCCGGCGCGGCTGCGGGAGTTGGAGGACTGGCTGCGCTCCTACCGTCCGGACGAGCTGTTCGACGAGCGCGGCCGTCCCACGCGGGAGGTGCTGGCGTGCGTACCGGAGGGCGACCGCCGACTGGGCTCCGTACCGGAGGCGAACGGCGGCCGGCTGCTGCGCGAACTGCCGCTGCCCGCGCTGGAACCGCACGCCGTGGACGTCGAGCGGCACGGGCACTCGATGCACGAGCCGACGCGGGTCCTCGGCGGGATGCTGAGCGAGCTGTTCGACGCGACGCGGGAGCGGCGGGACTTCCGCCTCTTCGGCCCGGACGAGACGGCGTCGAACCATCTCGACGGCGTCTTCGACGTCACCCCCCGCGGCTGGCAGGCGCGGACGCTGGCGACGGACGAGCATCTGGGCGCGCACGGACGGGTGTTGGAGGTGCTCTCGGAGCACATGTGCCAGGGCTGGCTGGAGGGGTACGTCCTCACCGGGCGGCACGGGCTCTTCGCCTCGTACGAGGCGTTCGCCCACATCGTCGCCAGCATGGCCGGGCAGCACGTGAAGTGGATCCAGAGCGCGCTGGAGGTGCCGTGGCGCCGGCCGGTCAGCTCGCTCAACTACCTGCTCACCTCGCACGCCTGGCGCCAGGACCACAACGGCTTCTCGCACCAGGACCCGGGCTTCATCGACCACATCATGAACAAGAGCCCGCAGGTCGTACGGGTCTATCTGCCGCCGGACGCCAACACGCTGCTGTGCGTGGCCGATCATGTGCTGCGCACCCGCGACACCGTCAACGTCGTGGTCGCCGGAAAGCAGGCGTGCTTCGACTGGCTGCCGCTGGAGGAGGCACGGGGCCACTGCGAACGCGGTCTGGGCGTGTGGGAGTGGGCGGGCACCGAAGTACGCGGCGGGGAGCCGGACGTGGTGCTGGCGTGCGCGGGCGACGTCCCCACGCAGGAGACCCTCGCGGCGGCCTCGCTGCTGCGTGAGCATCTGCCGCAGCTCGCAGTGCGGGTGGTCAACGTGGTCGACATCGCGCGGCTGATGCCGCACTCGGAGCATCCGCACGGGCTGCCCGACTCGGAGTTCGACGCCGTCTTCACCCGCGACAAGCCGGTGATCTTCGCCTACCACGGCTATCCGTGGCTGGTGCACCGGCTGGCCTACCGGCGGGCGGTGCACGACTCCCTCCATGTGCGCGGCTACAAGGAGTCGGGCGCCACGACGACGCCGTTCGACATGGTGGTGCGTAACGACATGGACCGCTACCGGCTGGTGATGGACGTCATCGACCGCACGCCGGGGCTGCCGGTGCGGGCGGCCGGAGTGCGGCAGGCGATGGAGGACGTACGGACCCGGCACCACGCGTGGATCCGCGAGCACGGGACGGACCTGCCGGAGGTCGCGGAGTGGAGCTGGTCCGCGGCCTCCGGCTGAGGTCACTCCTCCCGCCCCCGGGTCTGTGGTGGCCGCCGCTTGTGTTGCCGGTGCCGGACGGAGCGGGGGCGCCCGACTCCCCGCGGCCTGTGGCCCGTTCAGAGATCGGTGCCCGGCGAGGCGTCAGACCTCGACGTCCTCCAGTACGCCGAGGGCGTCCGGCACCAGCACGGCGGCCGAGAAGTACGTGCTGACCAGGTAGGAGATCAGGGCCTTGTCGTCGATGCCCATGAAGCGGACGTTGAGCCCGGGCTGGATCTCGTCCGGGATGCCGGTCTGGCGGAGGCCGACGACGCCCTGGTTCTCCTGGCCCGTACGCATCGCCAGCACGCTCGTCGTGCCGTCCTCGCGCACCGGGATCTTGTTGCACGGCAGCAGCGGGACGCCGCGCCAGGTGCGCACCGTGGAGCCGTGCAGCTCCGTCTGCCCGGGGTAGAGGCCGCGGCTGCTGCACTCGCGTCCGATCGCCGCGATCGCCCGTGGGTGCGCGAGCAGGAACTGTGTCTTGCGGCGGCGGGAGATCAGCTCGTCGAGGTCGTCGGGGGTGGGCGGGCCGCTGCGGGTGTGGATGCGCTGCGCGAGCGCGGCGTTGTGCAGCAGGCCGAAGTCCCGGTTGTTGACCATCTCGTGCTCCTGCCGCTCCCGCAACGCCTCCACGGTCAGCCGCAGTTGCTCCTCCACCTGGTCCATCGGATCGTTGTAGAGATCCGCGACACGTGTGTGCACCCGCAGCACCGTCTGCGCCACACTCAACTCGTACTCCCGCGGCGACGCCTCGTAATCCACGAACGTCCCCGGCAACCGCTCCTCCCCCGCATGCCCCGACGCCAACGCGATCTCCGCCTCACCCCGTCTGTTCTGCCGGGGGATCGCGCGGGAGAGAGAGGCGTCGAGGTAGGAGCGCAGCGCGGTCGAGCGGTCGGCGATCTCGCGGAAGTCCTCGGCCCGCAGGGCCAGTACGGTGCAGGTCGTCAGCGCGGTGAGGGTCTGCTCCGCGGCCGGGGGCTCGGGGGTGAGGGCCTGGTCGCCGGTGTGGTCGCCGCCGGCGAGGACGCCGAGGGAGACCTGTTCGCCGTACTTGCCGCTGCCCGTGCGCCGGATCTTGCCGTGGGCGATGAGGAGGAGCTGCGCCGGGTCGCCCGGCGCGAGCACCGTCTGCCCGGCGGTGAACTCGCGCTGCTCGAACCGCTCGGCGAGGGCACGCAGCGCGCCCTCGTCCGTCAGCCCGCGCAGCAGCGGGATCTCCCGCAGCTCGGCCGGGATGACGGAGATGTCGGCGCCAGTGACGACGAACTCGATCCGGCCGTCGCCGAGGGTGTGCGTCAGACGCCTGTTGACGCGGAACGTGCCGCCGGCGGCCTCGACCCACGGCAGGACCTTCAGCAGCCACCGCGAGGAGATCCCCTGCATCTGCGGAGGCGTCTTCGTGGTGGTGGCCAGGCGTCGTGCGGCGGCGGTGGAGAGGCTGAGCGGATGCGGTGCGCCGGAGTCGGAGGCGGATGCGGAGTCGGAGGCGGGGACGTGCTGCGGGGTCATCAACCGGCCTTCCCTGTCGGGTCGTTGGCGGTGCGGGCGAGTACGGATACGGGGAGAGGGCGGCTCCCGTCAGTGCCCGGTCTCGACGTCCTCGAGAATTCCCAGAGCGTCCGGCACCAGGACGGCCGCGGAATAGTAAGCGCTCACCAGATAGGAGATGAGGGCCTTTTCGTCGATTCCCATGAAGCGCACCGAGACCCCCGGCTGGTATTCGTCGGGAATTCCCGTCTGGTGCAATGCCACGACGCCCTGTGCCTTCTCCCCCGTACGCATCGCCAGCATCGACGTGCTGCCGCCGCCGGTGACCGGGATCTTGTCGCAGGGCAGCAGCGGGACGCCGCGCCAGGCCGGCACCCGGTGGCCGTCCAGCTCCACGCCATCCGGCTGGACGCCGCGGCTGTTGCACTCGCGTCCGAAGGCGGCGATGGCCTTGGGGTGGGCGAGGACGACGCTCGGCTCCTTCCATACGGTGGCGAGGAGTTCGTCGAGGTCGTCGGGGGTGGGCGGGCCGCTGCGGGTGTGGATCCGCTGGGGCAGGGCGGCGTTGTGCAGCAGCCCGAAGTCCCGGTTGTTGACCATCTCGTGCTCCTGCCGCTCCCGCAACGCCTCCACGGTCAGCCGCAGTTGCTCCTCCACCTGGTCCATCGGATCGTTGTAGAGATCCGCGACACGTGTGTGCACCCGCAGCACCGTCTGCGCCACACTCAACTCGTACTCCCGCGGCGACGCCTCGTAATCCACGAACGTCCCCGGCAACCGCTCCTCCCCCGCATGCCCCGACGCCAACGCGATCTCCGCCTCACCGTCCGGGGTGCGCTCCTCCTGCGCGGCGGCGAGGGCGGATTCGACGTGTGTACGGAGGCTCTCGGAGCGGCCGGAGACCTCCTCGAAGGACTCGCGTGCGAGCGTGAGGACGGTGCCGCTGGTCAGGGAGGTGAGGGTGACGTCCCATGACCCGGTCTCGCCGGTGAGTCCGTCGGCGCCGATGTGGTCGCCGTCGGCCAGGACGCCCAGCGCGCTCTCGCCGCCGTACTTGCCCTCCGTGGTCTTGCGCAGCTTGCCGTGCGCGACGAGGACCAACTGGTCGGCGGGGCGGCCGGCTTCGACGATCGTCTCCCCCGGCCCGAAGTCGCGCTGCCGGCAGCGGCTGGCGAGCGCTTCGAGCACGGCGCGGTCCTCATAGCCGCGCAGCAGCGGCAGTTCGGTCAGCTCCAGCGGAATGACCCGTACGTCGCTGCCGGAGCTGACGAATTCGATCCGGCCGTCCCCGAGGGTGTGCGTCAGACGCCTGTTGACGCGGAACGTGCCGCCGGGAACGTGCACCCAGGGAAGGACCTTCAGCAGCCACCGGGAGGTGATTCCCTGCATCTGCGGAGGCGTTTTGGTGGTGGTGGCGAGATTGCGCGCGGCCTGTGTCGCGAGACTCGACTGCGCCTGCGGCACAGCGTCCTCTCCGCCGGAATTCGTCTCCACCGCAGTCGCCATAGGGACAACCCCAATCTCCGTGTCGGCACGGGCGATCGCCGTCGTGCAGAACGAAGTTATGTCGCGGTCGCGGAACCGGGCAATCGCTCAAAAGATCAGCCATTGCAGAGAATGCCGGGATGAATCGCTGGGTATCGGGCGCAACTTGTACGGAAGACCCGCCGCCCGGCCGGGACTTGACCCCGCCCGCACGTCACGCGGCACCGGACCCTGACACCGGGTGCACGTGAGTCCCGCCACCCTGGGCCGAACCGCCGCCGCGCGAAGAGTAAGCTCGTCAGTCCACGAGGGGGTGGGCACGGGGCCCGGAACCATGACCACGTTCCGGTGATTTGAGTCTCTTCGGCCTGTTTCCACGCATGTGCTTCTCGCCAAGAGGTACTTACGCATGTGGAGAAGGGGGTGAGAAGTTATGCGCGCGATCGTCGGTCTGTGGCGCTGGCGGGGAAATCCGCTGTGCCGCCGCAGCGACCGCCGCGAAGCATGGCTGGCACTGGGTGCCATGATCCTTGTCGTCGCCGTCGCACCGTTCGCCGGCTGGCTGGGCGCCTCCGCGGCGCACAGCGCACTGCTGGACAGCGTGCGGACGCAGAACCAGGCCCGTCAGCAGGTCTGGGCGACGACCGAATCCGTCCAGAACCGCGCTCCGTTGGACTCCGACCCGGAGTCCGCCGCGCACCAGCCCGACCGGCAGCACGTCGTCGCCCACTGGGCGGGGCCGGACGGCAGCAGCCACAAGGACACCGTCACCACACGGGAGCACGTCCAGCCCGGCGAGCGCTTCCGCCTGTGGACGGACGCCGGCGGCATGCCCGCGAACCGCCCGATGAGCGCGCGTACGGCGTCCTCGTACGCCGCGCTCGCCGGTCTCGCCGCCGGCACCGGCGCGGCGGGCCTGATGGAGGCCGGACGGCGGCTGGCCATGCGGCAGTTGCT
Source organism: Streptomyces nanshensis (assembly GCF_001751255.1). GTDB lineage: Bacteria > Actinomycetota > Actinomycetes > Streptomycetales > Streptomycetaceae > Streptomyces > Streptomyces nanshensis_A. The sequence goes on from NZ_LJGW01000018.1 coordinate 7,216, forward strand.
GCGCCGGCGGTACGCGCTGTGGGACGCGGAGTGGGCGCGCATCGGTCCCGACTGGGGCCGCACCGGCTCCAACAGTTGAGGCCGCCAGGGCACTCGGGCGCCGGAGCCCGAGTTCTGCCCGGCCGCCGGTGCCCGTCCCGCGACGGCTGCGCCGGGCCCCGTCGGCGGCCCTCCCCGTACCGGCAGACGGCCCCGACCCCACGCCGGCCCCGCGCACGGACAAGCCGCGTACGTACCGTGTCCGTCGTGCGCCCGAAGTGCGGACACATCGCAACCGTGCCCTCCGCGCACGCTACGGTGGTCCGACTCCCCGCGCGTACCAACGCGCAACAGGAACTTCGAGGTTGGGGCACAACTGTCCATGGCACAGGGCTCGGTGCAGGTGACGCACGCCGGTACGTCGCGGTGGAGGCGCCGCACAGGAGAGTACGGATCTCTCGCAGCCGCCCTGGAAGCCGCCACGGACGGTGACGTGATCACCGTCGCCCCCGGCACCTACCGGGAGAACCTGGTGCTGGAGCGCACCGTCACCCTGCGCGGCCCCGAGCGTGCCGCCTCCGGTTCGGTCCGTATCGCACCGGCCGAGGGCGTGGCCCTCACCGTCCGCTCCTCGGCCGTCGTCCAGCATCTCCAGATCGAGGCGCAGGACGCCGCCTCCCCGGCGCTGCTCGTCGAGGACGGCGCCGCCGAGCTCAACAGCCTCCGGGTGATGGCGCGTTCGGCCTCCGGTATCGAGGTGCGCGGCGGCGCCCGTCCGACGGTGCGCCGCTGCACGGTCGACAATCCGGCCGGTACGGGCATCACCGTGACCGGCGGCGCCGGCGGCGTCTACGAGGAGTGCGAGATCGTCTCCGCGGGCCAGTCGGGCGTCTCGGTGCGCGACGGCGCCCATCCGCGGCTGGAGCGGTGCACCGTCCACCACGCCACCGGGGCCGGGCTGTCGCTGCACGGCGAGGGCAGCGCGGCCGAGGCCGTGGGGTGCGAGGTGTACGAGATCAAGGGCAGCGGCGTACAGGTCGTCTCCCGCGCCACGGGGCACCTCACAGACTGCCGGGTGCACCGCACGTCCGCCGACGGCGTCACGCTCGACACCGACGCCGTGCTCACGCTCGCCGACTGCGACATCCACGACATCCCCGAGAACGCCCTGGATCTGCGCTCCCGTTCGGTGCTCACCCTCACCCGCTCCACGGTGCGGCGCTTCGGCCGCAACGGCCTGTCGGTGTGGGATCCGGGCACCCGCGTGGACGCCAACGGCTGTGAGATACACGAGAGTACGGGCGACTATCCCGCGGTGTGGATCAGCGACGGCGCCAGCGCCGTCCTGGACTCCTGCCGTGTGCACACCGTTCCCGACGCGCTGTTCATCCTCGACCGGGGCTCGCGTGCCGACGTCATCGACAGCGATCTGGCCCAAGTGCGGGGCACCGCGGTCTCGGTGAGCGACGGCGCACAGGTGCAGCTCGACGACTGCCGGATCCGGGAGGCGGCCACGGGCGCCTGGTTCCGCGACCACGGCAGCGGCGGCACCCTCGCCAACTGCACGGTGGACGGCGTCGCGACGGGCTTCATCGTCACCAAGGGCGCCGACCCGGGCATCGAGCGCTGCACGGTCACCTCGCCGACGGAGGCCGGCTTCTATGTCTCGGCCGGCGGCCGCGGCACCTTCCACGGCTGCCGGGTCAGCGGTTCGCAGGGGTACGGCTTCCATGTGATCGACGGCTGCCGTACGACGCTGCGCCGCTGCCGTACGGAGCGGTGCGCCCGCGGCGGCTTCGAGTTCGCGGAGAAGGGTCCCGTGGTCGAGGACTGCCGCAGCGACGACAGCGCCGCGGTGTCCGCGCCGCAGGACGGCACCGCCTCCGGTGCGGTCGCCTCGCCGGACGGTGAGCAGCCCGCGTCCGGGCAGCCGGGCGGCGGGAGCGCACCGCCCGCGTCGCTGCTGCCCGCGACCGCGCCCGTACGGCAGCAGGCCGCCAAGCCGAAGAAGAAGTCCGCCGCCGCGGGAGAGGACGAGCAGCCCGCCGCGCTTCCGGCCCGCCCCGCACAGGAGGTGCTCGGCGAACTCGACACCCTGGTGGGCCTGGACAGCGTCAAGCGCGAAGTGCGGGCGCTCACGGACATGATCGAGGTGGGACGCCGCCGCCAGGAGGCCGGCCTCAAGGCGGCCTCCGTGCGCCGTCATCTGGTCTTCACCGGCTCGCCGGGCACCGGCAAGACGACGGTGGCCCGGCTGTACGGCGAGATCCTGCACTCGCTCGGGGTGCTGGAGCGCGGCCATCTCGTGGAGGTCTCCCGCGTCGACCTCGTGGGCGAGCACATCGGCTCCACCGCGATCCGTACACAGGAGGCCTTCGACCGGGCGCGCGGCGGTGTGCTCTTCATCGACGAGGCGTACGCCCTCTCCCCCGAGGACGGGGGCCGCGACTTCGGCCGCGAGGCCATCGACACCCTGGTGAAGCTGATGGAGGACCACCGCGAGGAGGTCGTGGTGATCGCCGCGGGCTACACGGCGGAGATGGAGCGCTTCCTCGCCGTCAACCCCGGTGTGGCGTCCCGCTTCTCACGCACCATCACCTTCGGCGACTACACGCCCGAGGAGCTGCTGCGGATCGTGGAGCAGCAGGCCGAGGAGCACGAGTACCGGATCGGCGAGGCCGCGACGGAGGCGCTGCTCAAGCACTTCACGGCGCTGCCCAAGGGCCCCTCGTTCGGCAACGGGCGCACCGCGCGGCAGACCTTCGAGTCGATGGTCGAGCAGCACGCGGGCCGGGTGGCGCAGCTTCCCGACCCGAGCACCGAGGACCTCACCCTGCTCTACGCGGACGACTTGCCGCGGGGGCTCTGAACTCCCGTTCCGGCGGCGGCACCCGGCCCCGGGTTCCCGGGGCTCCCGTCGCTCCCGGAACTCCCGGCGTCCTCCGCCGCGTCCCCGTTCGTCTTCTGCTCCGTCGCCTCTCCCGCCTTCCGGCCCGTCTCCTGCCGTGGCAGCACGCCCCGCTCGCGGTGCCGCAGCCGGATGAGCAGCCGGTCGCGCTCCTCGTCGAAGACGGGGTCGGCCTGGTATTCGCCATGGCCCAGGATCGGTGCGGGCAGCGGGTGTTCGAGGGTGCGGCCGTATTCGAGGGGGTCGAGCAGCGGGCCCCGGTCGACGCCGGCGGCGCCGTCCGCGGACGGGGAGCCGGTCTGCTCGGCACCCTCACCGCCCGGGGCACCGTCACCGCCGGTGTCATCGTCGTCGCCTGCGGCACCGTCGCCGCTGTCGACCCGTACGGGACCGCCGATGGGGTCGGTCAGCCGCCACAGATTGCGCCAGCAGTCCACCTGCCGGTGCAGATCGTGGAGTTGGCGCGGACCGAAGTACGCGGGGAACCAGCGCCCGTACAGCCGCTCCAGCGGCGAGCCGTACGTCAGCAGCGCCACCCGGCGCCGGGTCTCCCGGTCCAGGTGCCACACGGCCGCGGCCGCGAGGACGCTGCCCTGCGAGTGCCCGGAGATCACCAGCCGTCCGCCGGTCTGCTCCGTCCACGTGCCCATCCGCCAGGCCAGGTCGGGCACGGCCCGCTCCGCGTAGCACGGCGGGGAGAAGGGGTGCGCGGCCCGCGGCCAGAAGGTGCCGACGTCCCACAGGATGCCGATGGTGCGCCGTGCCGAGGGGTCGCGGTAGGCGCGGCGGCCCCAGGCGAGGAACAGCACGAACGCGACCCCGATGAGCCAGGACCCCAGCACCTGGACGGTGTCGGCGAACCCGTCGAGCACGGCGGGCAGTCCGTCGGCGGCGCGACCCGGCACCTCGTGCGTACTCCAGGTGCCCAGCACCCCGGCGGCGCCCAGGACGAAGGTGATGGCGGCGACCGTGCCCACCAGCCAGGGAGCGGCGTCGGTCAGCCCGGCCCGTGCGATGACGGAGGCGATACGGCGCGAACGCGAGGGATCGGGAAGGACGCCCGGGTAGCCGCGTTCCACGTCGTCCGTCAACTCCCTGCTCCGGCGGGAGAGTCGGAACAGGAACCACAGCACCAGCACCAGCAGCGCGCCCAGCAGTACGGGGATGGCCGCCGACTGCCATGTCAGCAGCGTCGGCGGGCCGTCGATGAGCCCGTTGCCCATGCCGGGGGTGCCGGGCCCGTCGAGCCAGTCGCCGACGCGCTGGGTGACGCCGCCGGACATCACACCGCCCAGCGCGCACGCGAGCATCGCCACGCACGCCGAGCCGAGCCCCTTGAGCGCCGTACGGTCCTGGGGCCGCCTGCGGTGCAGCACGAAGCCGAGGACGCCGAGGGCCGCGACCAGCGCGCCCTGCACGAGGGCCAGCACCCCGAAGGCCTCGTCGCCGGGCAGTTCGCCGCCCCGCGAGACCCAGCCAGGGCGCGACCAGGCCGCGTGCACCACGGCCAGCAGCAGCACGCCCGCGCTCACTCCGGGCAGCGCGCGCACCGTGAACCGGTCGAGCGCGTCGTCGGGTTCGCTCTCCTTGCGGCCCCGGCGGCACACCACGTACAGCACCCACAGCGCGCACACCACGAGAAGGATCTCCGCCAGCCAGCCGACCGCGTCGAGCGCCGCACTGCCGCCGGGCTTGCGGTCGTGGCGGGTGGCGGCGCCCGCCACGGCGGCGGCGACGGTGAGGAAGCCCGCGGCGGTGTGGGCGGCCCGCAGCCGCGCCACGAGCCGCTTGCCGTACCAGAATCCGGGCAGGCAGAGCGCCGGACGGTCCCGTGCCTCGCGGTCGTACTCGTCGACGGGGCGGCGCAGCGGCTGCTGCGACTCGTACGCCGCCCAGGTGCGGTGCGAGAGCCACCACAGCAGCAGCGTCAGCGCGGCGGGCACCACCGCGGCCAGCGCGAGGCGCCGTCCCGGCTGGCTCCACCAGCCGCCGCCTCCCGAGGAGTTCTGCGCCATGAAGCCCAGCCAGGAGTGCTCGGCGGCGCACCCGGCGGAGCCCGCGCACTGCCACGCCATCAGATCGAGTGCGACCTCGCAGGCGGCGGCGACCAGCAGCACGGTGAGGCTGAGGGCGAGCAGCCGCACCAGGACGCCGTGGATACGGGCCGCCCTGAGCCGCGGGCCGTAGTCGGCGGGGCGCATCCAGTGCGCGAGGTTGGCGACCATGAAGGGCAGCAGGATCAGCCACAGCGCGCGGGCGCCGTTGCCGGAGGTCAGATTGGACCAGGAGTACGCCTCGGGCACGGGCTTGTCCGTGTAGTCCTGCGGGCGGTCCTCGGCGTCGACGTCGTCGGTACGCCGGTAGACGGCGGCGGTGGCGTCGCCGGTGACGCACTCGATGCGCGGATCGCCGAGCATCTCCTGCGGCGTCGTACCGCCGACGCCGTGCACCAGCAGCTCCAGGTTGAGACCTGGCGGAGGCTCAACTCCCGACTCTCCGGGGGTCGTTCGTGAGACGTCGGCCGCCTGTCCGCCCTCGTTCTCCGCCTGCTGCAATGCTCCGCTCCCCCGTGACGTCGTGTGCTGTTGCGGTGGCTCCAGCATCCTTCCCCCGGCGGGGCGCCCATGCCCGTCCACACACAAGCCACGCGAAATCGTGACGTGGGGGCCGTCAGTGCCGGGTGGCAGGATGTGCCGGTGACGGCGGTCGCGGGGGCGGCGGCCCGGGGCGGCTTCGGACGAAGGGACGGCGGCACGGTGAACGCGGCGGGCGAGAACCAGAATCTGCTCGCGGAGCAGCGGCGCGCGCTGATCCTCGGTGAGGTGCGCGAGCGCGGCGGCGTACGCGTCAACGAACTGACGCGCAGGCTTGCCGTGTCCGACATGACGATCCGCCGCGACCTGGACGTGCTGGCCCGCCGCGGCGCCTTGGAGAAGGTGCACGGCGGGGCCGTACGGGTCGCGGACGCCAGCACCCACGAGCCCGGGTTCGAGGCGAAGTCGGCGCTGGAGCAGCCGGCGAAGGACCGAATCGCCCGTGCCGCGGCGGAGTTGGCGGTGCCGGGCAGCGCGATCGCCCTGTCGGGCGGTACGACGACGTATGCGCTGGCGCGGCTGCTGACGGAGGTGCCGGACCTGACGGTGGTCACCAACTCGGTGCGCGTCGCGGACGTCTTCCACGCGGCGCGGCGGCGTCCGTCCGGCGCCGCGCGGCCGGGGGCGCGCGAGGGCACCGCGACGGTGGTTCTCACCGGCGGTGTGCGCACACCGTCCGACTCACTGGTCGGGCCGGTGGCCGACGCCGCGATCCGCACGCTCCACTTCGATCTGCTCTTCCTCGGGGTGCACGGCATATCGGCGGAGGCGGGGCTCTCGACGCCGAACCTGGCGGAGGCCGAGACCAACCGGCGTCTGGTCGGGTCGGCGCGGCGCGTGGTCGTCGTCGCGGACCACACCAAGTGGGGGCAGGTGGGCCTGAGTTCGTTCGCGTCGCTGGCCGAGGTCCATACGTTCGTCACGGACGGCGGGCTGCCGCAGCGGGCACGTGAACGGGTACGGGAGCACATCCGCGAACTGGTCGTCGCGGAGGACGCGGAGGCTGCCGACGGCTCGGACGTCCCTGGTGCCGGCGCGCGGGACGCGTGACGGACGGCGGACGGCGCGCCCCGGCCCCGGTCCGCCGGTCTCGGTCCGCCGGTCTCGGTCCGCCGGCCTCAGCCCGTCCAGTCGCCCGTCGCCAGCAGCGTCTCGATGGTGCGCGTGTACGGGGCGATGTCGAGGCCCTGCGCGGCGAGCCAGTCGTCGGAGTAGTACTTGTCGAGATAGCGGTCCCCCGGGTCGCAGATCAGCGTGACGACGCTGCCGGTGCGTCCCTCGGCGGCCATCTCCGAGACGATCTTCAGGGCGCTCCACAGCCCGGTCCCCGTCGAGCCGCCCGCGCGCCGGCCGATGGCGCGCTCCAGGGCGCGCACCGCGGCGACGGCGGCGGCGTCGGGCACCTTCATCATCCGGTCCACGGCGGTCGGCAGGAAGCTGGGTTCCATCCGGGGCCGCCCGATGCCCTCGATGCGCGAACTCCCCTCCACCCGGGCCTCGTTGTCGCCGCGCAGCCAGCCGTCGAAGAAGCAGGAGTTCTCGGGGTCGGGCACGCAGACGCGGGTGTCGCGCTGGGTGTAGCGGATGTAGCGGGCGATGGTCGCCGACGTGCCGCCGGTGCCGGCCGTGGCCACGATCCAGGCCGGTTCGGGGAAGCGCTCCAGCCGCATCTGCTCGTACACGGACTCGGCGATGTTGTTGTTGCCGCGCCAGTCCGTGGCGCGCTCGGCGTAGGTGAACTGGTCCATGTAGTGGCCCCCGGACTCCGCCGCGAGTGCCGCCGAGACCTCGTACACGCTGCGGGGGTCGTCCACGAGATGGCACCGCCCGCCGTGGAACTCGATGAGCCGGGTCTTCTCGCTGCTCGTCGTGCGCGGCATCACCGCGATGAAGGGGACGCCGATCAGCTTCGCGAAGTACGCCTCGCTCACCGCGGTCGAACCGGAGGACGCCTCGATCACGGGACGGCCGGGGCGGATCCAGCCGTTGCACAGCCCGTAGAGGAACAGGGAGCGTGCGAGGCGGTGTTTGAGACTGCCGGTGGGATGGGTCGACTCGTCCTTGAGGTACAGGTCGACGCCCCACTGCTCGGGCAGCGGGAAGGAGATGAGATGGGTGTCGGCGCTGCGGTTGCTGTCGGCCTGCACCTTGCGTACGGCGTCCTTGAGCCAGGCACGGTGTCCGGGGTCGCTGCGGTCGACGTCCAGGGTGTCCCTGCCGGGGGCTCCGGCGGGAAACGCGTCACTGATGGCCGGTTGCGCCGGGCCGGGTTCCGAAGCGGACGCAGGGGCCGCCCCGGGAGCGGGTTCGAAGGCGGGGTCGGTGGTGCTCACGCGGCCGATCATAGAAGGGCCCTCTGGTGGAGCCCGCGTCTTGCGTGCACACTGCAGACAGGGTATGGGGCGGGCGCCTCGGGGAAACCCGGGGCCGCGAGGACTGGTGGGAGGCGATCGTGGCTGAGCCTGAGTACGACGCGGGCGGGGTCCGGATACGGAAGATGCTCCGCTCACTCACGCGTGCGGGTCATGTCCTTGTACGGGACGGGCAGTTGGTGCTGATGACCAGTTACGGGAGCGAGATCGACAGCGCGCCCGTCGACAAGGTCCGCATCAGCGGCTACGGCATGCCGGACAGCGCGCTGGCGACGATGAGCGGCACACGCTATGTGCTCCAGTTCGGCCTCGGCCGCCGCGCCGGGCTGCTGGACGCGGTGCGCACGGCACGCGCGAAGGTCGCGGCGGACCGCGGGGTGCTGGGCACCTGAGCGCCGCCCGGGCGCGGCGTCCGGGTCCGTGAGGTGCGGACGGGCGCCCGGCGCAAGGCAGTTGAGGACGGCGGCCGGGGACGGGCGGCCGACAGCACGCGTACGGGCCGGGTCGGCCCGCAGCACACAGGACACCGCCGGGGCACCGCATGTCCGGTTGCCGGAATGCCCGACGCCGGGTATCCGGCGCCGCCGGCGACGGCCGGTGAGAGGCGCCGCCGACGGCCCGGCTCGCGTTGCGGGAGCCCGAACGGCGGCCCATCCTGAGCCTGTGTCTTTCATCACAAATGTCGCGGATGTCGCTTTTCGCTCCCTGACCGCCGTGTCCGGGGAGCCGCTGCCGTGACCGCCCGTGCCACCGGGAGGTCGCGCACCCACTGCGCGGTGGAGTTCCAGGCGCTGCCCTCACGCATCGGGCAGGTACGGCGGATCGTCACCGCGCAGTTGCGCTCCTGGCGTCTGGAGCCGCTCGTCGACGCGGCGGCGCTCGGAGTCACCGAACTGCTCACCAACGTCCACCGCCATACCGGCGACGACAAGCACTGCACCGTGGAGATCGTCTTCCGCAGGGACCATCTGACGGTGTCCGTACGGGATCACGATCCGCGGCTGCCGCGGGTGCGCTCGGCGGAGACGTCGGCCACGTGCGGGCGCGGTCTGGCGCTGATCGCCGCCGTCAGCGCGAGCTGGGGCATGCGGGCGCAGAACGACGGCTCGGGGAAGGTCGTCTGGTTCACGCTGCCGGTCTCGCTCGGCAGGCCGCCGCAGCACGCCGGGGTCGTCTCCGCTGCCGTGCCCGACGAGGAACCGCTGCCCGCGCTCGCCGCGGCGGCGGGCGCGGGATCGGGTGCGGGGCAGTCGGGGGCGGACGGCACGGGTGCCGCGGGGG
>NZ_LJGW01000047.1:0-175 GCF_001751255.1 Streptomyces nanshensis
TCCCGGCGGACGGCGTCCGGGGGGAGGAGCCCGGCGGGCAGGGTCTGGGAGGACGGTCCGGTGCCGGGACGGTCCGCATCGGTGTCGGGGTCGGTGTCGGTGTCCGGGTCGGGGCCCCGGTCCGGCTCCGGGTCGTACGGGGCGCCCGTGGTGAGCGCCGCGGGCGGGGGCGCCG
>NZ_LJGW01000047.1:235-17433 GCF_001751255.1 Streptomyces nanshensis
GGGTGAGCCAGCGCTCCAGCGCCGGCCCCAACTCCCCCTGCCGGACGATCTGGTCGACGTGCCCGGCGGCGTACTGGCCCTCCGCCGTGTACGCGGTGGGGTCGGCGCCCTCGGGACGTACCCGCGACCCGGCGAAGGCGACCTGCGCGCCCGGCAGTGCGAGCACGACGTCGGCGGCGGCCCCGAGCGTGGCCCAGCCGCCGCCCGTGGCGGGGTCGCGCAGCACCGCGAGCTGCGGCACACCGGCCCGGCGGGTGAGCACCGACTCCCGTGCCACGCGCTGGAGTTGGCTCAGGGCGACCATGCCCTCCTGCATGCGGCTGCCACCGGTGGCGATCAGCGAGACCAGCGGGAGCCGGCGGGCGCGGGCGTGCTCGTACGCGGCGACGATCCGGTCTCCCGTACGGGCGCCGAGCGAGCCGCCGAGAAAGCCGAACTCGAAGGAGACCAGCACCACTTCGACGCCCGCACCGCGACCGCCGGAGCCTGAGCCGGGCCCCTCCGCCCCGTACTCGCCACCCCCGATACGGGCCGTCCCGCACACCACCGACTCGCTCTCGCCGGTGCGTTCGCGTGCCCGCTCGCGTGCCGCCCCGTAACCGGCCCAGCCGAGCGGGCCGTTCGGCTCCGTACTGCTGCCGGCGGACGCGGGCGGCTCCTCCAGCTCCGTGAAGCCGCTCGCGACGGCGCGGACGAGCGCTCGCGCCGACTCCCCGCCGCCGCCCGGGACTTCGCCCGCGCCACCCGCCGAGGAACGCTCGCTCGGGGGCTCACTCATGGAGGGCCCGCTTCATCAGCTTGCCCATGTCGTTGCGCGGCAGCGTCTCGCGGAAGCGCACCACGCGTGGCCGCTTGTGCGGGGTGAGCTGCCGCGCCACATGGTCGGCCAGCTCCTGTTCGCCGGGACGCTCCGCACCGGCCGCCGGGACGATCCAGGCGACGATGCGCTCCCCGAGGTCGTCGTCGCTCTCGCCCGTGACGGCGGCCTCGGCGACACCGGGGTGTTCGAGCAGCGCGTTCTCGATCTCGCCCGCACCGATCTTGTAGCCGCCGCTCTTGATGATGTCGGTGGCCTTGCGTCCGACGATCCGTACATAGCCGTCGGGGTCGCGCGTGGCCATGTCGCCCGTACGGAACCAGCCGCCGTCGAACGCCTCGGCCGTGGCGTCGGGCCGGTTGAGGTACTCGGTGAAGAGGTTGCGCCCGCGGACCTGGATCTCGCCCACCGTCTCGCCGTCCCGTACCTCGACGGTGTGCCCGTCCTCGTCGACGAGCCGCAGTTCGACCCCGTCCAGCGGGAGGCCCACGGTGCCCGGGCGGCGCTCGCCGTCGGCCCGCACGCTGGTGTTCATCAGGGTCTCGGTCATGCCGTAGCGCTCGACGATGCGCTGCCCGGTGGCCGCCGCGATGCGTTCGTGGTCGTGGACGGGCAGCGCGGCCGAACCCGACACCAGCAGACGGGCGTTGGCGAGCGCCTTGGCCAACCCCGCGTCGCCGCCGACCTCTTCGGCGAGGCGGTGGTACATCGTCGGTACGCCGAAGAGCATCGTGCCCTCGCCCTCCAGACCCCGCCGCACCGCGTCCGCGGAGAACCGGCCGAGGTGGTGGAGGGTGCCGCCGCGCCGCAGCGGCCCGAGTACGCCGAGGATCAGCCCGTGCACATGGAAGAGCGGCAGCCCGTGCACGAGCACGTCGTCCTCCGTCCACTCCCAGGCGTCGCGCAGCGCGTCGAGGGTGCAGACCAGGGCGCGGCGCGGCAGGACGGTGCCCTTGGGCGGGCCGGTGGTGCCCGAGGTGTAGACGATGACGGCGGGCGCCTCATCGTCCGCCTCCTCGGGCAGCGGCACGGTGTGCGGCGGGGGCGCGACGTCGATGCCGCGACGGGGCAACTGCGCGAGCGCGGACGGCAGTTCGGCGTCCTGCCCGGCGAGGACGAGGGCGGGTCGGCTGTCGCCCAGGATGTGGGCGAGTTCGCGTTCGCCGGTCTTCGGGTTGAGCGGTACGACGGGTGCTCCGGCGAGCAGCGCGGCGACCACCGCGACGCTCGTCTCCATGGTGGGGGTGGCCCAGACGGCGACCCGGCGGCCGGGGGTGAGTTCCGCGGCGAGCGCTCCGGCGACGCCGGCGAGCTCGGCGTAGCTCAGGCTCGTCTCACCGAAGCACAGTGCGGTCTTCGCGGAGGGGGCGCTCAGCGCCGGGAAGAGGGTGGACACGTCGGGGCTCCTCTGTCGTGCGCGGTCATGCCTCGTGCTCGGTCGTGCTCGGTCCTGCTCGCTCGTGTGCCGGGGTGGTGCCGGTGCGGGCGGGACGGGCGGTGGCCGTGCAGTCACCGTCCCGGTGACCGTGGCGGTACGGTCACCGTCCCGGTGCCCGGCCCCCGGTCACCCGAACCCGGGTACGACCATGGCCAGCCAGATCAACGCCGGTACCACCACCGTCACCGCTCCGCCGTAGATCATCAACTGCCGGAAGAACCGGTCGCGGTCGGTCTCCTCCGCACTGGCCAGCACGAGCGCGCCGTTGGTGGAGAAGGGGCTGACGTCGACGACCGTCGCGGAGACCGACAGCGCCGCGACCATGCCGACGACGCCGATCTCGCCCTTCTCCAGGAACGGGACGACGAGCGGGATGAGCGCCCCGATGATCCCCACCGACGACGCGAACGCCGAGACGAATCCGCCGATGTAGCAGAACAGCAGCGCGGCGACGAGCGGAATGCCGATGGCCGCGACGCCCTCGCCGGCCCACTCGATCGTGCCCATCTCATCCAGGACGTTGACGTAGGTGAGCATGCCGCACACCAGCAGAACGGTCGGCCAGGTGATGCCGTTGATGGCCTCCTTGCTGTGCGCGGGCCAGATCAGGGCGAGCACGACGGCCAGCGCGATGGCCGTCAGGCCCGCGTCCAGGTCGAAGCCGAGGACGGCGACGACGAGCAGGACGAGGCCGGTGAGCGTCGCGGCCCGTGCGGGGTCGAGCCGCTCGGCGCCCGGCCTGGGGCCGGTACCGGTCGCGCTCCCGGTCGCCGTGCCCGCCGTGGCCTCCCGGGTACGGGTGACCGTCCCGGCGCCGCCGGAGGCGGAGCCCGCCGCGGGGGCGTCCCCGGAGGTCCCGGCTCCCGTACCGCCGCCGGATCCCGCGGCCAGCCGTCCGCCGTCGTCGCCTCCGCCGTGTCCGTCGTCCCCGGCCTTCAGCCCCCGCAGCCGCGCTCCGCCGCACGCGACGAAGATCACCACGGCGATGACGAGGTTGACGACGAGGCTGGCGAGGAACAGTGCGATCTCGTTGCCCGGCAGGCCCTCCCTGGCCACGATGCTGTTGACGGTGGAGCCGTAGATGCTGATCGGCGAGAAGCCGCCGGCCTGTGCGCCGTGCACCACCAGCGCGCCCATGAGCAGCGGATGGATGCCGTACGTCGCGGCGAACCCCATCGCGATCGGCGCGATGATCGCGACGGCCGCCGGGCTGACCGCGCCGATGGCCGTCAGCACGCCGGTCACGGCGAACATCACCCAGGGGATCAGCACGATCCGGCCGCGTACCAGCCGGATCCCGGCGTGCACGAGCCAGTCGGTCGTGCCGTTCGCGCGGGCGATGGCGAAGAAGTACGTGACGCCGACGAGCACGACGAACAGGTCGCCCGGGAAGCCCTCGAAGACCTTCTCCGCGTCGAAGCCCGCGGCGAGGGTGCCCACGCCGAACGCGGCGGCGAAGGCGAGGGCCCCCATGTTGACCGAGCGCGTCGTGGCGACGACGAAGATCACCGCCAGCACCAGGATCGATATCAGTTCGGCAGACATGGGACTCCCGTCCTCGGACGCGGTGTTGGGGGTGCGGACGCCGGCACCGGGGCGGTGCGACGCCATGGAACCGGCACCGTGAAACCGGCCCGGTGGCCAAGTGGCTGAACCAAACTGCGCGCCGCTCCGTACGGTGTCAACAGCTCGGACGAAATTGGCCCATCCACTTGACCACCGGGCCACCGGGCCCGTTGATCTCCCGGTGCTAGGGTCTGTCTGCCGAACGGCGCCGCACGCCGTCGGGCGTGGGCGGCGGAGTCCGGTGCGCTCCGGGCGCCGCCGCACGGACGGGATTCGGCAGACGGAGACGCCAGGCTCCGCGCCTGGGGACGAGCGGGCCGGACACGGGCCGGACAAGGGGGCCGAGGGACCGCATGACCGACGACGCACTGCGACCGATGGCCCGCCCGCGCCTGTACGAACAGGTACTGGACCGGCTGCGCGCGTACGCCGTCGACCACGAACTGAGCGCGGGCGACCGCCTTCCCCCCGAACGCGAGCTGGCCCAGCGGCTGGGCGTCAGCCGCTCCTCCGTCAAGCAGGCCGTCGTCGTCCTCGAAGTGCAGGGCCTGGTGGAGACCCGGCACGGCGGCGGCACCTATCTGGTGCGCGACACCCTCGACGCGGAGCCCGTCGAGCGGCTCGTCGAACGGCAGCGGCGCCTGCCCGACGTGCTGGACGCACGCGAGGCGCTGGAGACCAAGCTCGCCGAACTGGCCGCCGAGCGCCGCACGGAGGAGGACCTGGAGGCGATGCGCGACGCGCTGGGCGCCATGGAGTCCGACATCGCGGACGGCGGCCACGGCGTCGAGGGCGACCGCCGCTTCCACGCGGCCGTCACCGCGGCCGGACACAGCACGCTGCTCGCGGAGTTCATGCGCTCGATCTCCGAGTCGATCGCCGAGAGCCGCACCGAGTCGCTGCGCCAGCCGGGCCGCCCCACCCGCTCGCTGGACCAGCACGCGCGCATCCTCGCCGCCGTCGAACGGGGCGACGGGAAGGCCGCGGCGGCGGCGATGCGGCGCCATGTGCGGACGGTCGCCAAGGTACGGCTGCTGGAGTGGAACCCGGACGAGGACGGCAAGGACACGGCGGCGGACGGCAGTTGACCGTCACAAGGGCGGTTGACCGTCACGGCGAGGCCGCCTGCCACGCCGCCGCTCAGCCGCACCACTCCCCCGCTCCCCTCAACCGGCCGCCTGCGCCCACGGGTTGAGCGCGCCGACAGCGTGCACCGGTTCAATTCACCGGCTGAGCCCGCCGGTTCAGCCCACCAGCGCCGGGCGCACCCGCTCCACCCAGCCGGTCTCCCGCTCGTACGCGCGGGCCAGCCGCAGCAGCCCGGCGTCGTCGCCGTGCCGCCCGACGAGCTGCACACCCGCCGGCAGCCCGCCCTCCGGGCCGCCGCCCCCGAACCCGGCGGGCATCGCGATCACCGGCACTCCGGCGAGCGTCCACGGCACGACGGTCTCCATCCAGCGGTGGTAGGTGTCCATCGCCCGCCCGGCGATCCGCTCCGGCCAGTGCGTCTCCTTGCGGAACGGGAACACCTGGGCGGCGGGGGCGAGTACGTAGTCGTAGCGGCCGAAGAACTCCGTCAGCGCCTCGTACCAGCGGTCGCGTGAGGCGGCGGCCTCCGCGAGGTCCAGCGCGCTCAGCGCCGCACCGCGCTCGACCTCCCAGACGGCCTCCGGCTTCATCAGCGCCCGGGTGGCGGGGTCCTCGTAGAGGCCGTAGCGCTCCAGGTTCGCCCAGCCGCGCCACGCCAGGAACGTCCGCCAGATCTCCTCCAGCGCGAAGTGCGGTCTGGCCTCGGTGACTTCGCAGCCCAGCGCCTCGAAGACGGCGAGGGAGGAGCGGCACACCTCCAGCACGCCCGGATCCGTCGCCAGCCGTCCGCCCCAGTCCCCCACCCATGCGACGCGCACGCCGCGGAGAGGCTCCCCGTCTGTCCCGAGCGCCGCGTCGAGGCCGGCAAACTCCCCGCCGTCCGCGCCGGGTTCGCCACGGCCCACGCCGCCGGCCAGCGGTGCGCTCGGATGCGGCCCTGCCAGGACGGACAGCAGCCGCGCCAGATCGTCGACCGTGCGCGCCATCGGCCCGGCCGTGGCGAGCTGCGCCGTCCAGCCCGGCGAGGGCACCAGCCCCCAACTCGGGCGCATGCCCAGCACGTTGTTGAAGGCGGCGGGATTGCGCAGCGACCCCATGTAGTCGCTGCCGTCCGCCACGGGCAGCATCCGCAGCGCGAGTGCGACGGCCGCGCCGCCGCTGCTGCCGCCCGCCGTGCGCGAGGGGTCGTAGGCGTTGCCCGTCGTGCCCCACACGGGGTTGTACGTCTGCGAACCGAGCCCGAACTCGGGGGTGTTGGTCTTCCCGATCACCACCGCACCGGCCGCCTTGGCCCGTTGGACGAGCAGCGCGTCCTGCCGTCCCACCCGGTCCCGGTAGACCGGCGAACCCTCCGTCCAGGGCAGCCCGTTCGCCTCGGTCAGATCCTTCACCGCGTACGGGAAGCCGTGCAGCGGGCCCGGCGGCTCGCCGCGCCGCAACTGCTCGTCGCGCTCGCGCGCCTGCCGCAGCGAGATCTCCGCGTCCTGGCGGCCGACGATCGCCCCGACGTGCGGATCGACGGCGTCGATGTGCTCCAGGTACGCCTCCACGACCTCGACGCACGAGACCTGACGGCCCGCGACCGCCCGCACCAGCCCGGCGGCGTCCCACTCGACGATCTCCCCCACGCCCGCTCCCCTCCTCCGTCCGTCCGCGGCTACCGCACCACCCGGCCCCGCAGCACCACGTGCCGCGGGTCGCCCAGCACCCGTACGTCTGCCCGCGGATCCTCCGCGAAGACCAGCAGATCCGCCGGTGCACCCTCCTCCAGACCCGGCCTCCCCAGCCAGCGGCGCGCTCCCCAACTCGCGGCGGAGACCGCGTCGACGGCCGGGATCCCGGCGGTGACCAGTTCGGCGACCTCCGCGGCGACCTGCCCGTGCGCGAGCGAGCCGCCGGCGTCGGTGCCGGCGAAGACCGGCACGCCCGCCTCCCAGGCGGCGCGCACGGTCTCGTAACGGCGCTCGTGGAGCCGGAGCATGTGCCGCGACCAGCGCGGGTACTTCATGCCGCCCGCCGCGAGCTTCGGGAACGTCGCGGTGTTGATCAGCGTCGGGACGATGGGGATGCCGCGCTCCGCGAAGAGCGGCACGGTCTCCTCGGTCAGTCCCGTCGCGTGCTCGATGCAGTCGATGCCCGCCTCGACCAGGTCGCGCAGCGAGTTCTCGGCGAAGCAGTGCGCCGTGACCCGCGCTCCCTCCTCGTGCGCCGCCGCGACGGCCTCCTCCAGCGCCCAGCGGGGCCAACTCGGCGCCAGGTCCCCCTCGGAGCGGTCGATCCAGTCGCCGACGAGCTTGACCCAGCCGTCGCCGCGCACCGCCTCACGCCGGACGTACGCGGCGAGGTCGCCGGGCTCGATCTCGTGCGCGTAGTTGCGGATGTAGCGCTTCGTACGGGCGATGTGGCGCCCGGCGCGGATGATCCGCGGCAGGTCCTCGCGGTCGTCGATCCACCGGGTGTCGGACGGGGACCCCGCGTCGCGCAACAGCAGCGCCCCGGCCTCGCGTTCGGTCAGCGCCTGCTTCTCGCTGGTGGCCTCGTCCACGGGGCCCTGCTGGTCGAGGCCGACGTGGCAGTGGGCGTCGACGAGGCCGGGCAGCACCCAGCCCTCGACGGTGGCGCTCTCGCCGCCGGGGCGGGAGGGGCGGGTGTAGGTGACGCGTCCGTCCACCACCCACAGCTCGTCCCGTACGTCGTCCGGGCCCGCCAGGACACGTCCCTTGATGTGGAGATCACCGCGGTCGCTCATGACCCCGACCTTATGGGGACTCGCCGTTCCTGCTGCACCCCGCCGGTGCGGGGATTACGCTGTGGCCGCACACGGTGGTGATCGTATTGCGTACGGAAGGAAAAGATGCGGCGTCGGGCTCTTTGCCGGAGAATGCATTTCTCACGGCTATGCAGAGCAGAGCTTCCCGCATTCTTCTGCCCGCTTTCCGCGCCGCTAAACGCTCGGGTTTGCAGTGGTTATCGTCACGTAATTCGCCCGTGGATCACGGTGGTTACCACAGTGTGACGGACTCCACAGGACGCCCGTTACGCCCCGGAAAATACTGATACGCCGGGATGAAAAGGCCCTCTTGATCACACGTGCGCGCCTGCGCGCGATAACACAGCACCCCCGGTTCGCGTAACCCCTCCCCGCCGTGCGTTTTCGGATTCTGCTGGGTAAATTTAATACCCATGACCGCCGCACAAGCAGACCATGCACGTGCCCACAGAGATTTCCTGGAAATGCCGGAAGGGCTGACACTCGACGCTCCACGGCTGGAGGACGGGGCGGCGCTGTGGCGTATCGCCCGGGACTCCCGGACGCTCGATCTCAACTCCTCCTACAGCTACCTCCTGTGGTGCCGCGACTTCGCCGCCACCTCCGTCGTGGCGCGGGACGCGGCCGGCGAGCCGGTCGGCTTCATCACCGGCTATGTGCGCCCGGCGCGTCCGCGGACCCTCGTCGTATGGCAGGTGGCCGTCGACGGGGCGGCACGCGGCCGCGGGCTCGCGGCGGCCATGCTCGACGGGCTGACCGCCCGCACCGCTCGGGAACTGGGAGTCGACGGCATCGAGACCACCGTCACCCCCGACAACACTCCGTCCAACCGCCTCTTCACCTCCTTCGCCGAGCGCCACGGCGCGACGGCGGAGAAGGAAGTGCTGTTCGACGCCGGGGTGTTCCCCGAGAGCGGTCACGAGCCCGAAGTGCTCTACCGCATCGGCCCGGTGGCCTTCCCCGCGGACACGGAACGTCCGGCAGCGCGCTGACCCCGCGCCGCCGACCGCCGTTCCACGCCCCACGGTCCGTGAGCGAGTCGCCGAGCCACGCGTACAGGCAGTGACGCCAACCCGTCCCCGATCCCGCACCCGAACTTCGACCGCACGCAACTCACTCCCAGGAGCAAGCTGTGACCATCATCCAGCCCGACCTCACCGTCTTCGAGACCGTCGAGTCCGAGGTCCGCAGTTACTGCCGCGGCTGGCCCACGATCTTCGACCGGGCCCAGGGCTCGCACATGTACGACGAGGACGGCCACACCTACCTCGACTTCTTCGCCGGCGCCGGAACGCTCAACTACGGCCACAACAACCCCGTACTCAAACGCGCCCTGCTGGACTACCTGGAGCGTGACGGGGTCGTGCACGGCCTCGACATGAGCACCACCGCCAAGCGCGCCTTCCTGGAGACCTTCCAGGAGAAGATCCTTCAGCCGCGCGGCATGAACCACAAGGTGATGTTCCCGGGCCCGACGGGCACCAACTCCGTTGAGGCGGCGCTGAAACTGGCCCGCAAGGTCAAGGGCCGTGAGTCGATCGTCTCCTTCACCAACGCCTTCCACGGGATGTCGCTGGGCTCGCTCGCCGTCACCGGCAACGCCTTCAAGCGCGCCGGCGCGGGCATCCCGCTGGTGCACGGCACCCCGATGCCCTTCGACGACTATCTGGGCGGCACCACCGACGACTTCGTCTGGTTCGAGCGGCTGCTGGAGGACCAGGGCTCCGGTCTGAACAAGCCCGCGGCCGTCATCGTGGAGACCGTGCAGGGCGAGGGCGGCATCAACGTCGCGCGCGCCGAGTGGCTGCGCGCCCTGTCCGAGCTGTGCGAGCGCCACGACATGCTGCTCATCGTCGACGACATCCAGATGGGCTGCGGCCGCACCGGCGCCTTCTTCTCCTTCGAGGAGGCGGGCATCAAGCCGGACATCATCACCCTGTCGAAGTCCATCGGCGGCTACGGACTGCCGCTCGCCCTCACGCTGTTCAAGCCCGAGCTGGACGTGTGGGAGCCCGGCGAGCACAACGGCACCTTCCGCGGCAACAACCCGGCGTTCGTCACGGCCACGGCCGCGATCGAGACGTACTGGACCGACAGCCAGATGGAGAAGCAGACCCTCTCCCGCGGCGAGCAGGTCGAGGCCGTTTTGCGGGCGATTTCCGAGGAACACAGCGACGACGTCGCCGACTTCCGCGGACGCGGCCTGGTCTGGGGTCTGGAGTTCCACGACAAGGACCGTGCCAACGCTGTCGCCAAGCGCTGCTTCGAACTCGGTCTCCTCATCGAGACCTCGGGACCGCAAAGCGAGGTCGTGAAGATGCTTCCGGCGCTTACGATCACTCCCGAGGAGCTGGACGAGGGCCTGCGCGTCCTGGCGAGGGCGGTGCGCGAAACCGCCTAGCTCTGATCCGCTCCACGGCCCGCCCCGGTTGCGTCCGGGGCGGGCCGACCCCGTAATGAAGAGAGAAAGGTACGTCAGACCGTGATCGTTCGTTCATTCAAGGACATCGAGGACACCGACCGACACATCAAGTCCGCATCCGGCACCTGGGAAAGCAAGCGGATCGTGCTGGCGAAGGAGCGCGTCGGCTTCTCCCTGCACGAGACCGTGCTGTACGCCGGTACGGAGACCTCCATGTGGTACGCAAACCACATCGAAGCCGTACTCTGCGTAGAGGGCGAGTCCGAACTCACCAACGAAGAGACCGGTGAGAAGCACCTGATCACCCCCGGCACCATGTATCTGCTCGACGGGCACGAGAAGCACACGATGCGCCCCATCACCGACTTCCGGTGCATCTGCGTCTTCAATCCCCCCGTGACGGGCCGGGAGGATCACGACGAGAACGGTGTCTACCCGCTTCTCACCGAGCCTGACGCCTGAGCCTCAAAGCCCGGCCGTGAACGGCCGTTTCGGCGGATTCCGCCACCGCACGGTTCGCGGATTCCGCCGCTTCGCGGCTCCGGCCGCTCGCCCACCGAACAGGGCCGTACGAGAGGAGAGGAAGGCAACACCATGACCACCGCACCCGAGCGCACCGCCGACCTGTACCCCACTCGCGGAGCCACCGAGGTGGCCACTCCCCGCATGGACCCGGTCGTGTGGTCCGAGGAGGGTACGCCGGGGCCCGTCGAGGCCGCGGTTCTGGCGGATTACGAGCGGGACGGGTTCCTGGTCGTCGACCAGCTCATCACCCCCGATGAGGTCGACATGTACAACAGGGAGCTGAACCGGCTCACCACGGATCCGGAGGTCCGTGCCGACAGGCGCTCGATCGTCGAGCCGAAGTCGGAGGAGATCCGGACCGTGTTCGAGGTGCACAAGATCAGCGAGGTCTTCGCCGCTCTGGCGCGGGACCCGCGCGTGGTCGGCCGGGCACGGCAGATCCTGGGCTCGGACGTCTACGTCCATCAGTCCAGGATCAACGTCAAGCCCGGCTTCGGTGCCACCGGTTTCTACTGGCACTCCGACTTCGAGACCTGGCACGCGGAGGACGGCATCCCCAACATGCGGACCGTGTCCGTCTCCATCGCCCTCACGAAGAACTACGACACCAACGGCGGCCTGATGATCATGCCGGGGTCTCACAAGACCTTTCTCGGCTGCTCGGGCGAGACGCCGAAGGACAACTACAAGAAGTCCCTTCAGATGCAGGACGCGGGCACACCGTCCGATGAGTCCCTGACCAAGTTCGCCGACGCGCACGGCATCAAGCTGTTCACCGGAGAACCCGGTTCGGCGACGTGGTTCGACTGCAACTGCCTGCACGGGAGCGGCGACAACATCACGCCCTACCCGCGAAGCAACGTGTTCATCGTCTTCAACAGCGTGGAGAACAAGGCCATGGAGCCCTTCGCGGCCCCGGTCCGCCGGCCCGAGTTCATCGGGGCGCGCGACTTCACCCCCGTGAGGTGACGCAGCACGCGGGTCGGTGACCGCGCGGAGCGGAACCGTCACATTCGGTTCCCACGGCGCGGACGTCAGGCACCGTCCCCCACAGCACAGTCCACCACAGCACACAGAAAGAAAGGGGGGAGACCGTACGCCGGTCTCCCCCCTCCCCCGACTGCCCCGGTTCCAGGCGCTGTTCGGCCCTCACGGGCACGACAGCGGGGAACGGGGGAAGGGTTCCGGCCCCGCGGTGGGGCACAGGACCGGAACCGTGGCACTCCGCGTTCTCATGCCGCTGAGAGCGAGCCTCACAGCCCCTTCGCGCGCTCGATCAGCTCACGGGCGGTGCCCTCCACGGCGTCGTAGCGGTCCGGGTAGGCCGAGACCTGCACCTTCTGCGCCACCTGGCCCGCGGTCAGGTCCGGGTTGTCCGCCGCCACGTCGACGGCGCGGGTGAAGAACGCGTTCGACGCGTACGCCACGTCCTGGATCTGCTCCGGCGTTCCCCAGCCCTGCGACGGGCGCTGCTGGAACACCCCGAGGGAGTCCCGGTCGCCGCAGTCCAGGTTGTTCATGTTGGACTCGACCACGCCCGCCTCGAATCCGGCGAGCATCACGCGGTCGCTGACGCCGAGTTCGACGCCCTTCTGGTAGACGCCCTTGAGCACGTCGGGGTCGGGATCGTCCGGCACCGTGCAGCCGCCGCCGTCGTCGCCGCCGCCCTGGCCCATGAGGTACTGCCAGGTCTCGGCGCCGATGACACCGTCCGCGCTCAGCCCCTTGTCCTGCTGGAACTTGGTGGCCGCGGAGGCGGTCGCGGCGCCGAACTCCCCGTCGACGGCGAGCCCGTAGCCGTACTTGTTGAGCGCGGTCTGCGCCGCCTTGACCGCGTCGCCGCTGTCGCCCTCGCGCACGGTGACGACCAGACCCGGCCACGTCTCCGCGCCGACGACGCCGTCGGCGGCGAAGCCCTTGTCCTTCTGGAAGGCGACGACGGTGTTCTCCGTCGCCGGACCGAAGTCGCTGTCGACCGCGACGTCGTAACCGTGGCTGCGCAGCAGGTACTGCGCGGTGGTGACGTTCGCTCCCGTCGTGCCGTTAGCGATCGCCGGCCAGGCCGGTGCGGCGGAGGCCGACTGCACCAGGCCGAGTGAGACCACCAGGGCCGCACACAGCCCGGCGACCACGGCCCACACACGGAAGGCCGCCGGTCTCCTGGTCAGTGTCATCGCATTCAACTCCGTGCTCCCCTTGGTGAGTTCGGTGAGGTCGGTGGTATCGGCGCCCGGGCCGGCGCCGGGGCCCTGGCAGGCACGGCTCGGGGCGTGTCTGCCAGGGCCGTCTGTGCGCCGTGTCGGCTACTCCGTGCAGCCGCTGGTCGGCAGGTCACCGGGCGCGGGCGGCGCGGTTCCGTCGTAGACGGCGAGCATGGCGGTCTGCGGGCAGCGGTTCGCGCCGCCGGCGACGATCTCCAGATGTACGTGCGGGCCCGTGGAGTTGCCGGTGCTGCCCGACGAACCGAGCTGGGTGCCCGCGTCGACCTGCGTACCGGAGCCGACTCCGTGGGCGGAGAAGTGGCAGTAGTAGTAGGTGGCGCCGTCGTCGCCGGCCACCTCGTAGCCCAGTCCGCACCGGTCGTTGTCGATCTGGTTCGCGACGCCGGAGTGCACCGCGTAGACCGCGGTCCCGGTGCCCACCGGCAGGTCGAGGGCCGGGTAGTCGTGGTGCGGCACGTTGTAGGCGTCGCGGGAGAGCGCGTCGCGCGGGATGGGCAGGGAGTACGCGCCGTCCGCACCGCCGCCGCCGCTCTCGCCGATCAGGCTCTGCCACGTCTCGGCGCCGACGATGCCGTCCGCGCCGAGCCCCTTGTCCTTCTGGAACTTGGTGGCGGCGGAGGCGGTCGCGGCACCGAACTGCCCGTCGACGGTGAGTCCGTAGCCGTGTTTGTTGAGCGCGGTCTGCGCCGCCGAGACCGCGTCGCCGCTGTCGCCCTCGCGGACCGTGACGACCAGACCCGGCCACGTCTCCGCACCGATGACGCCGTCGGCGGCGTACCCCTTGTCCTTCTGGAAGGCGACGGCCGCGCTCTCCGTCGCCGGACCGAACTCGCTGTCGACGGAGACGTCCTGACCGTGGCTGCGCAACAGGTACTGGGCGACGCCGACGTCGGGACCCGAGGACCCCTTGCTGATGGCCGGCCACGTCGGTGCGGCGGTGGCCGACTGCACCAGACCGAGCGAGACCACCAGGGCCGCACAGAGCGCGGCGACCACGATCCACGTGCGACTGGCTCTTACTCGCGATATCAACCCGACTCCCAGCGTTGAGGAACGTTGCGCGCCGCAAAGTAGCAACCTGCGGTCCGGTCGGCATCGGGCGTTCGACCGACCTGCGGAACGGGACGTCTCCGCCGGTCGCGGCCGCACCGGCCCGCTGCGGGCGGTCCGCGGACTCGTACGGGCAGGACCGGACCGTCGGGCCGTACCGCCCTGTACCGCCCCGTACCGGACAGCGCGCACGCTCGGCGTACGTCCCCGTCGTACGGCTCCGATATAGTCCCGTCGCCCGGATCCGCGCAGGCCGGCGACGTGACCGGCCCGACCCAGAGGACGGTGATCCGATGCCCGGACCGTCATCCCGCGGTGCCGCACCGGCCGCGCCGTCCGCACCGGCACCGGCACCGGATGACTCACCGGTCACGCCGCCCCCGGCCCAAGGCAGCGTCGAGGCGCGGTTCCTGGCGTCCGCCCACCGGCTGGCCCCCGCCGTACGCGGGGTGGCCGTGGTCGTCATCAGCGTCTTCGGGCTTCTCGGGGTGCCCGACGAGGCCGTGCCGATGGGCTTCGCCGTCTTCGGGCTGGTGCTCGCCGGGGCCGCGGTGGACTGCTGCGCGGGGTTCACGGGGCGGGGCGCGGCGCTCTCCCCGGTGCTGGCCGTGCTGCGGGTCGTGGCGGTCTGCGCGGTCCAGGAGTGGACGGGCGGGCCCGCGAACCTGTGGGCGCTCAACGTGCTGACGACGACGGCGATCACGTTGCAGTGGGAGTGGTCCCCGGCGGTGACCGTGCCCGTCACGGCCGGGCTGCTCGCGGTCGAACTGGCCGCCGCCGGGACGGAGGTGACCGGCACGCTGGTGCCGCGGCTGCTCTTCGAATGTCTGCTGGCCCGCCTGGGGTTCGTCCTGCTGCGCCAATCGGGCAGGCGCGTGGACGAGTTGAGGGAACGCCGCTCGGCGCTGGCGCTCGCGGAGGCGGTGTCCCTGGCGCGGCACCGTAAGGAACGGGAGTACCTCGCGCTGCTGCACGACACGGCGGCCTCGACCTTCCTGCTGGTGACGGTGCAGGGCACGGACATGGACCCGGAGCAGGCCGCCGAGTACGCCCGGCGCGACCTCGCGGTGCTCACCGGCACCGCGGGCGGAGCGACCGACCAGGACAGCCCCGTGGACCTGACGGCCTCGCTGCGTACCGTCGTCGGCGCCGGCGGGCGCCTGTCCGTCGACGTCCACGCGGACGAAGTCCCCCTGGTTCCGGCCTCGGTGGCGCTCGCCTTCGTCCGTGCGGTGCGCGAGGCGCTCGTCAACGTCGAGCGGCATGCCGGGGTCGGGACGGCCACGCTGAGCGTGCGCGGCGAGGGCGACCGCGTCGTCGTCGTGGTGGCCGACAGCGGGGTGGGGTTCCAGCCGGAGCAGGTGGCGCGCTCCCGCCGCGGGATCCGCGGCTCGGTGGTCGAGCGCATGGCCGCGGTCGGCGGCGGCGCCACGGTCACCTCACGGCCCGGTGCGGGCACCGGCGTGCGGATGGTGTGGCCCGGTGAGTGAGAGCGCGGCGAGCGACCACGTCCACGCGACGATGCGGATCGTCCTGGTCTGCGCGACCGGAGTGCTCCAATTCGGCCTGAGCCTGCACCCGTTGCTCACGCTGGACTACCGCCACCGGTCCCTCGCCGTGGCCGCCTTCGTCGCCCTGGCTTGTGTGCCCGCCGTCTGCTGCTGGTGGGTGCTGCGGCGCAGACCGCTGCCGGCGGCCGTCGCCGCGGCGGGCACGGCGGTCGTGCTCGTGGCGTCGTTCTGCGCCACGGCCGCGGTCGCCCCGGACCAGCGTTTCCAGGCGCCGGACTGGTCGTTCGGGCTGGTGGGGTGGCATCTGCTGCTGCTGTTGCTGGACCGGGTGCGGGTGCTGGTCACGGTGCTGGCGGTGCATCTGGCGGCCAGCGCGGTGCTGTTCCTGTCGGCGGGGGTGCCGGACCGTGCGGCGCTCGGTGCGGCCGGTGCCACCGCTTTCAGCGCGATCAACGTCCAGTTGGCGGTCATCGTGGTCACGCGCGTACTGAGCCGGCAGAGCCACGAGGCGACGGCGGTGGCCGAGGAACGGGACCGGCTGGCGGCCCGCGTCGTGACCGCGCAGCAGTGGGAACGGGGCCAACGCAGCGTCTTCGCCGGGCAGTTGGGCCTGACGCTGCCGCTGCTCGCGGGCCTTGCCGACGGCGAACTGGATCCGCGCGACGGCGACACCCGGCGCCGGTGCGCGCTCGCCGCGACGCAGTTGCGCCGGCTGTTCGCCGAGAACGACGAGGTGCCCGACCCGTTGGTGCACGAGGTCACCGCATGCGTCGACACGGCCGAACGGCGCGGCGTCGACGTGTCGTTCGCGATCAGCGGCGCGGCCGTGCCGGTGCCCTCTCAGGTGCGCCACGAGCTGACAGGACCGGTGGTCACGGCATTGTCGGCGGCGCGGACTCGTGCCAGGGTGAGCGTGCTGCGCACCGACGAGGAGATACGCATCGCGGTGGTGGCCGACGCCGGTGCCGACGACATGGTCACCGCGCCCACGGGGCAGGTCGCGGTCGAGTACGGCGCCTACGGCGAGTACCTGCGGATGGAGACCAGATGGCGCAAGCGACACGGCTGAGCGCGGTCATCGTCGACGACCACCCCGCCGTACGTGCCGGGGTCGCCCAGTGGCTGTCCGCCGGCACCCCGCCGATACGGGTCGCCGCGTCCGGTGACGACGTCCGCGAGGCGTGGACCGGCGAGGGCGCCACCGCCGACGTGGTCATCCTCGATCTGCATCTGGGCGGCCCGGCACCGGCCATGGGCGAGCTGCGCAGACTGGCCGAGGCGGGGCGGCGGGTCGTCGTCTACTCGATGCGCGCGGACGACGACATCGCGTTGCAGTGCCTGGAGTTGGGGGCCCTGAGCTATCTGACGAAGGCCGAGGG
Organism: Streptomyces nanshensis; assembly: GCF_001751255.1. Classification (GTDB taxonomy): domain Bacteria; phylum Actinomycetota; class Actinomycetes; order Streptomycetales; family Streptomycetaceae; genus Streptomyces; species Streptomyces nanshensis_A. The sequence continues at coordinate 17,025 of NZ_LJGW01000047.1, forward strand.
CGCCGATCATCTCCTGGAGGCCGCCGCCGCGGCGGCGTCGGGCCGTGCGTACACCCCGCCGTCGCTGGCGGGCGCGCTGGCCGGCGACCGCTCCAGCAACCGTCCGGCGCTGTCGGCGCGCGAGACCGAGGTGCTGGTCGAGTGGTTCCAGTCCGAGTCCAAGGACTTCGTGGGCCGGCGTCTCGGCATCTCGCCGCGCACGGTCAACACCCACCTCGAACACATCCGGATCAAGTACGCGATGAGCGGCAGGGAGGCACCCACCAAGGCGGCGCTTCTGGCACGCGCGATCCAGGACGGGCTGGTCCAGCTCGACGATCTGTGAGCGCGGGTTCCTCCCCGTCCCCCGTCAACAGCCGTGGTACGAGGGCGGATCCGGGCCCGTCACGGGTCCGGCGGGTGACGGCCG
>NZ_LJGW01000111.1 GCF_001751255.1 Streptomyces nanshensis
AGGGCACGGCCCCGGGGACGCGGCACCGGCAGGCGCCAACGGCCGGGCGGGGAACGGGTCCGCCGCCGACGCGGAACCTCCGGGCGGCGGGCTGTCGGCCGCCGGTGGCGGCGGCTTCATAGAGCCCACGACCCCGATGCCGGCCGAACTCGCCTCGCTCTCCCGCCAGTTGGCCCGTACGAGCGAGCACCTCGCCGCCTCCCGCGAACGGGAACGGGCCCTGGAAGCCTCCCGCCGCGAACTGGTGGCCTGGATCTCGCACGATCTGCGCTCACCCCTCGCGGGGCTGCGCGCGATGGCCGAGGCGCTGGAGGACGGCATCGCCGAGGACCCGGCCCGCTACCACCGGCAGATACGCGGCGAGGTCGAACGGCTCTCCGGAATGGTCGGCGATCTCTTCGAACTCTCCCGTATCCAGGCCGGTTCCCTCGCCCTCTCCCCCACGCGCGTCTCCGCGTACGACCTCGTCAGCGACGCCATCGCCGGCGCGGACGCCCTCGCGGGCGAGCGGGGCGTGCGCCTCGCCGACGAGGGCGTGGAACAGGTGCCGGTGGAGGTCGACGGCAAGGAGATGTCACGCGTCCTGGCCAACCTCCTGGTCAACGCCATCCACCGCACACCCGCCGACGGCACGGTCGCGGTGGCCGCGACGCGGCGCGAGGACGCGGTGGTGCTCTCGGTCACCGACGGCTGCGGCGGCATCCCGGCGCAGGACCTCCCGCGGGTCTTCGACACCGGCTGGCGCGGCACCGATGCCCGTACGCCGCCTGGCGGCGCAGGACTTGGGCTCGCCATCGTGCGCGGCATCGTCGAGGCCCACCAGGGACGGGCCGCCGTACGGAACGTCCCGGGCGGCTGCCGATTCGAGGTCACACTCCCGGCTGCCCACTGAGCGACGGGACGGAACTGGGCGAGCCAGGTTCGGGACCTATGCCCAGCGAGCAGGCACCAGACGCACCGCCCGGGAGCGCTTGTCAGAAGCCCCGCAGGGCGAGAACTTCCGCACAGGAGCCCGTCGTTCAGATGACGGGGGCGCGGACGGGAGCGAGTTCGTCCTTCGCGAAGCGGGCCATCCCCTCCGCGAACGGCACCTTCGCGCTCCACCCCAGCTCACGGCGCAACCGCTCGGAGGACGCCGTGATGTGCCGTACGTCCCCGAGGCGGTACTCCCCCGTCACGACCGGCTCGGGCCCGCCGAACGCCTCGGCCAGCGCACCGGCCATCTCCCCCACGGTGTGCGGCTCGCCGCTTCCGGTGTTGTACGCGCGGAGCCCGCCGACGGGCAGCCCGTCGAGCGCCTCCAGCACGGTGACGTTGGCGGCCGCCACATCGTCGACGTGGACGAAGTCCCGCCGCTGTGCCCCGTCTTCGTACACACGGGGCGCCTCGCCCCGCTCCAGCGCGGAACGGAAGAACGAGGCCACGCCCGCGTACGGGGTGTCCCGTGGCATGCCGTCGCCGTAGACGTTGTGGTAGCGGAGGCTGACGGCCCGCCCACCGGTGGCACGTGCCCACGCGGCGGCCAGATGCTCCTGGGCGAGCTTCGTCGTGGCGTAGACGTTCCGGGGGTCGACCGGGGCGTCCTCGCCGACGAGTTCGGGTGCCAGCGCGGCGCCGCACCGGGGGCAGGGCGGCTCGAAGCGGAAGCCGTCCAGGTCCGGAACGGACCGTGGACCGGGCCGTACCTCCCCGTGGACAGGACAGCTATACCGCCCCTCGCCGTACACCACCATCGAGCCGGCCAGGGCCAGCCGGTGTACTCCGGCCTCGGCCATCTCCTCCAGCAGCGTCGCGGTGCCGAGGTCGTTGTTGCCGACGTACGAGGACGCGTCGGCGAACCCCTTGCCCAGCCCCACCATCGCGGCCTGGTGACAGACGGCGTCGGTCCCCCTGAGCGCCCCCCGTACCGCCACCGGGTCCCGTACATCGCCGCGGATTCCCCCGTCTCCGGCTGCCGTGTCGAAGACTACGGGCTCGTGTCCCGCCGCCTCCAGTCCGGTCACGATGTGAGACCCGATGAATCCCGAGCCGCCTGTCACCAGTACGCGCATGACCGCCACATTACGGCCGTGAAGTCCTCCCTCACGCCCAACCAGGACGTATGTCAGCGTTCCGTAAGGTCTGGCCAGCCGACGGCACCGTTGAGACGATCACCGCATGTGCCCCAACGCTGCGCCGACGTCCCTGCCTTGCCCCGCGTCTCACGGAGTCCGGCGGTGACCGGGGGAACCGCCGGACCGCCCGCCGGAGGCGTCCCGGAGGAGACCACCGTCGGCATCATCGGCGGCGGCCCTGCCGGGCTGCTGCTCTCCCGCCTCCTGCACCGCTCCGGCATCCCCAGCGTGGTGCTGGAGTGCCGTGACCGCTCGTACGTGGAGCAGCGGCAACGGGCAGGAATGCTGGAGCAGACCACGGTGGACGTGCTCCGCGGCTGCGGCGCCGGTGCCCGCATGGACCGCGAGGGCCTCGTGCACGACGGCATCGAGCTGCGCTTCGACGGCCGCTCGCAGCACATCGACTTCCCCGGTCTGACGGACGGCCGCCGCGTGACGATCTACGCCCAGACCGAAATCGTCAAAGACCTCATCTCCCTTCAGCTCTCCGAACTCTCCGACGGCGCACCGCTGCTCTTCGGCGCGGAGGTGCACTCCGTCTCGGGCCTCGGCCCCGCCCCGGAATCGGAACCGGCGCACGGACACGGGCACTTGCATGGGCACGGCCACGGGCCGGAACCGCTCGATCCCGAGTCGGAGCGGCCGGTGCTCCACTACACCCACGAGGGGCGTGAGCGGACACTGCGGTGCGACTTCGTCGTGGGATGCGACGGCTTCCACGGCGTCTCCCGCAGCGCTCTCCCCGCGTCCGTCGTCCGCACCTACGAGCGCGAATATCCCTACTCCTGGCTCGGCATCCTCGCCGAAGCACCTCCCTCCTGCGACGAGTTGATCTACGCGCACTCACCGCGCGGCTTCGCCCTGCACAGCATGCGGTCGCCCTCGGTCAGCCGCCTCTACCTCCAGGTGCCGAACGGAACCGACCCAGCCGAGTGGCCCGACGAACGGATCTGGGACGAACTCGACGCCCGCTTCGCCCTCCGCGACGCCCCCGGCTGGCGGGTCAACCGGGGGCCCGTCACGTCCAAGGCGGTGCTGCCCATGCGCAGCAGCGTCACCGAACCCATGCGTCACGGGCGTCTGTTCCTCGCCGGCGACGCGGCGCACATCGTGCCGCCCACCGGAGCCAAGGGCCTCAACCTCGCCGTCGCCGACGTCGCCGTCCTGGCCCGCGCGTTCGCCCGGTACCACGGCACCGGAGACACCGCGGCTCTCGACAGCTACGGCGCGGACCGGCTCCGGCGGGTGTGGCGGGCCGAGCACTTCTCCTACTTCATGACCACGACGCTGCACACCTCCCCCGACCAGTCGCCCTTCGACACCCGGCTTCAGCTCGCGCAGCTCGACCGCATCGCCACCTCCCGCACGGCGGCGACCGAACTCGCCGAGAACTACGCGGGGTTGGCCCTCCTGGACTGAGCCCCCAGGCTCCCGGCTCTGGCACGGGCCGCTGGAGCCTCCGCCTCAGACGGCCACCGCCGGCCCCCTTCCCTTCTCGTAGACGGTCAGGCCGCGGGAGAGCCGCAGCGGCACGAGCACCAGCTCGACGACGACCGCCTTCCAGGCGTAGAGCAGATTGACGATCTTCGCCGGATAGACGCAGGGGATGTTCAACAGCACGCGTCCCAGGGGCAATCGGCGTCTGCGGGCCGCGTACACCAGCGGAGGCAGCGTGAAGATCAGCTCCGCGCCCAGCCACCACAGGACGGTGGACAGCACCGGACGCCCGAGGCCGAGCGTGAGGACGAAGGGCGCGCTCCACCACAGAGGCGCGGTGAGGATCTCCAGTATCGCCAGCAGCACCCACACCGCGAGCATGGGTTTGCGCCGCAGCAACTGCCCCGTGTGCAGGCGTACGTTCTGGCAGAACCCGGCCATCCACCGCCACACCTGCTTGCGCAGGTAGAGCAGCGTCTCCGGGTCGGCGGCCCAGGCGACGGCGTCGCCGACGTACCGTGCCCGGCGCCCGGCGATCTGCTGTGACCAGGTGAAGTCCATGTCCTCGACGATCGTGCGCTCCGGGAAGCCGCCGAAGTCGACCAGGAGTCGTCTGCGGAAGACCGAGCAGCAGCCGGAGCACACCATGGGGCTGCCGGCGCGCTGCTGGATCGGCCGGTGCCAGTGGAAGCCGAAGAGATACTCCACGGAACGTCCGCGCTCCCAGACCGTCCGCGCGAAACGCGTCTGCACATTGCCCGCCGCGACGGCCACGCCGGGGTCGTCGAACGCGGGCAGGATCTGCTCGATGTAGTCGGGCGCCAGCACCGTGTCGGCGTCGACCGCGAGCACCAGCTCGGTCGAGCAGTGCGGCAGCGCGTAGTTCTGCGCACGTGCCTTGCTGCCCAGATTCCGCGGCGGACGCAGCACGGTCACCCCGTAGCCGCGGGCCACTTCGCCGGTGCGGTCGCGCGAGGCGTCGTCGACGACGATCACCTGCCGCGGCGGCACCGACTGCCCGAGCACGGACTCCAGCGTGGCCGGAAGCCCCGCCTCCTCGTCATGCGCGGGGATGATCACCGTGACGTCGGACGCCATGTCCCCACCCCCTGCCCGCTCACGACGGCAGCGGCGGCGGTCCGTGCTGCGCCGGTGCCGCCCGCGCCCGCCACGACGGGCCGTACGAGTCGCCGCCGTCCCGCGGGCCGCAGCCCGAGGCACCGCCGCGCAGCCTCGCGCGCTATGACGACCGCCCCCACGATCCCGTACACCAGCACGCTGACACCGATGAACGGCAGCCCCCCGTGCATGGGCTCCTCCTCTTCGCATTCGGCTCCGGCGCCTCTCGCCGGACACGAAGACAAGCTAGCCCGCCACCGTCACTCTCGGTATCCGAGCGCTACGCTCTGTGGATGCAGCGGCAGTTGTGGAGAAAACGCTCACTCGTCAGTGGTCACGGTCCGAGCCGTCCGAGTCGTCGGAGCGCTGCGAGGAGACCGCGCCCGCCGGCGAGTGCGCCAGCTCGGGCGACGACGACTCCAGCGGCACCGACCACGACCTGACCAGCCCCAACTGCACGCCCTGGCGCGGAAGTACGGCGTCCAGCAGCCAGTCCGCCGCGACCCGTACGCGGTTCCCGGGCAGCGCCGCCAGGTGGTAGGCACGCATCACGGCGTTCGCCAGCGGCCCGGACAACGGCACGTGCAGCGGATTCGCGGCGGCCTGCACCCCGCCGAGATCCACGGTGAACCCCAGGTCACTGTGCTTGTACGGCTGTGCCTGTCCGTACCCGTACGACGCCGCCACGTTGCGCGCCAGCGTCTTGCCCTGCCGTACCGCGTGCTGCCCGGTCATCGGCGTGTACTGGCCGGGATGCGTCAGATCGGGCACCGCGGCCGCGTCCCCGCACGAGTACACCTCGGGGTGGCCGGGGACGCGCAGATACTCGTCGACGCACAACCGGCCCTTCTCCGACCGCAGTCCGGTCTCCTGCACCAGCGGATCGGGCCGTACGCCGACGCACCAGATCAGCGACTGGGTGTCGATGAACTCCCCGTCGTCCAGGAGGACTCCGTCCTGTGTCGCCTCCTTCACGGACATGCCCGTACGCACCTCGACGCCGCGCTTGGCCAGCACCCGGTGCGCGGTCCTGGACAGGCGCTCGTCCAGTTCGGGCAGCACACGCGGTGCGATGTCCAGGAGCATCCAGCGCGGCAGACGGTCGCCGCGCAGACCGTTGCCGGCCCGCCGGTGCTGCTTGGCGAGCGCATCGGTGAACAGCTTTCCGTGCGCGGCGACTTCGGTACCGGTGTAGCCCGCGCCGACGACGACGAACGTGCAGCGCGCGTCGCTCTCGACCGGGTCCTCGCTCGACGCGGCCATCTCGATCTGCCGGGTGATGTGATCACGCAGATACAGCGCCTCGGGTATGCCGCGGAAACCGTGCGCGTGCTCGGCGACGCCGGGGATGGGCAGCAGCTTGTTGACGCTGCCCACGGTCAGCACCAGCCGGTCGTAGCTCAGCTCCCCCGCCTCGCCCTCGGGATCCACGTACGTGATCTTGCGTTCCCCGAGATCGACTCCGTCCACCTCGCCGAGCACGAGCCGTACGCCGCGCAGCGTGCCCGGCAGGGAGACGGTCACCCGGCGGGGTTCGAGGACGCCAGCGGAGACTTCGGGGAGCAGCGGCAGGTAGAGGAAGTAGTCGTTCGGGTTCACTAGCACGATCTCCGCCTCTCCGCGGAGTGTGCGTGACAGTGTCCTCGCTGCCTTGTATCCGGCGAATCCAGCTCCGACGATGACTATGCGGGACCGGCTCACGAGAAGAGCTCCAGACCTCGGGACCTTCGCGGACCCTGCCCGCAGTTCCCGCGGCTCCGGTGCCCAAACCCAGGCCACCGGGCTCGTACCGGCCCCGTACCTGCCCCGGAAGGGGTGCGCGGGCACCCTCGTACGTCATGTATTGTTCTTCGTGCGCGAGCGGCGCGGGAACACCAGTCCCGGGCCGGATCGGGCACCGGGACGTGGCGCAGTTTGGTAGCGCACTTGACTGGGGGTCAAGGGGTCGTGGGTTCAAATCCCGCCGTCCCGACAACATGGTGAAGCCCGCTGGCGGAGAGTGATTCTCCAGGCCAGCGGGCTTCTTTTCGTCGCTGCCGCTCCGTACCCGCGCGCCGCGAGCTCCTCCCCTGTGCAGACCCCGACGCAACGGACGCCCGCCCCATGTGTGTTCGGTGCCCGGCGCGGTGGCTGCGGGTGCCGCGCCGGGGCGGCACCGTCCGTGCCGCTCCGGCGATCATGGCCCGGCTGATGTCACTTGTCCGTCCCGGCCGGGCAGGAGACGTCACGGGCCGGGCGCTTCCCGGTGGTCAGGAACTTGGTCGTGGCGTCGTTGGCGCAGGTGTTGGCGTTGAACGGGTAGACGCCGTGGCCCCCTTGGTCGGCCGTCACCATCCGGACCCGCTCGCCGAGCGCCCGGCGCAGCTTCCGCGCCCCGGCGAGCGGCGTGCCCGGGTCGCGCTCGTTCTGCACCATGAGCATGGTGGACGGGCCCCGGTCGCCGATCCGCACCGGCGGCTCGATCCCCTTCCGCGGCCAGTACGCGCACGGGGTGATGCTCCCGGTGGTCCCGCCCAGCATCGGGTACCTGAACCGGTCCACCGCGGCGGCCCGTTGGTAGTCCCGTATTTTCCGCGGCCAGCGGGAGTCGGCACAGAGCACGTAGTGGCGGTCGGCGAGGGAGTTCTCGACGTCGCCCGCCGGCGGCTCGGACGGCATCGGCTCGCCCCGGCCGAGTGCCTGCCAGCCCTTGGCCAGCGTGGGCAAGCCGGCGTCGCTGTAGAGGTGTTCGAAGGTGATTCCGCGGAACGCCGTGCCGTCGACGCCGTGCACCGGTTCGGCGTCCAGCTTCTCGACGAGCCGGTCGTACGTGGCCTTCACCTGCCCCGGGGTGGTGCCGAGCCCGTACCCGGGGTGGCGTGCCGCGAACTCGGCGAAGTCCGGGAAGCGTTCCTCCATTCCGCGGGCGAGCATCCGGAAGGCGGTGACGTCGTAGCCGCCGGGGCCCAGGCTGCTGTCCAGCACGATCCGGTCGCCGCGTCGGGGGAACAACGTGGCGTACACGGCGCCGAGTTGGGTCCCGTACGAGGCGCCGAGGTAGGAGATCCGGGACTCGCCCAGGGCCGCCCGTATCCGGTCCATGTCGCGCGCGGTGTTCGCGGTCGTGGTGTGCGGCAGCATCCACGCGCTCCGGGAACCGGCGCACTGGCGGGCGACGGTCCGTGCGTACGCCGCCTCCCGCGTGACGTCGGCGCCGGTGTGCGCGTAGGGCGGGAAGTTGCCGCGCTGCTGCTGCCGTTCCGTCAGGTCACAGGTCACCGGTGCGCTCCGGCCCGCCCCGCGGGGGTCGAAGCCGATGAGGTCGTAGGAGTCGAGCACGTCCTGCGGCAGCCCGGAGGACGCGAGTACGGCGGGGTACCCGAGACCCGGGACGCCGGGGCCGCCCGGGTTGGTCAGCAGCACGCCGCGGCGCTGCGACGGCTTCTTGCTCGCCAGCCGGGAGACGGCGATCTTGATCGTGCGGCCGTCCGGTTCGCGGTAGTCCAGCGGCACCTTGAGCGTGGCGCACTGCAGACGGGGCGCGGCCCCGGCCTTCTTCGTGCACGGGCCCCAGTGCAGCGGGTCGGGCGTGGCCGCCGTCCCCGCCGTGCCGGCCGACGCCCCGGTGAGCGCCGTCGCCGCGACCGCCGTCACGGCAAGGGCGAGCGACAGGGTCCTCTTACGCATCCGATGTCCTCCTCAGCGGCGCACGGGGCGCCGGTCGATGGGACGACCGTCTCCCGTGCGCGCCGGCCCGCGCGTCGTCCCGGCGGCCGGAGCCCTGGCCGACCACGGGCGGGGCCGGGTTCGACCCTGGTCGGGGGTGCCTCGGCCTCCGGGCCGAGGCGAGGCCCCCGGACGCGCGGGACAATGACCGGGTGAAGAGTGAGCTCGCGCCGCGCCTGGCCAGTTGGCGGCAGGCATGGCAGCAGATCTGGCGGCTGGCGGCAGCCGCTGCCGTGGGCCTACCGATCTGGCTCGCCGTCGGAGTGGTGCTCCACCGGGGGCACGGGACGGAGACCGGCATCTGGTTCTTCGTCGCCGATCCGCTGGTGGCGCTCACCTGCCTGACGCTGCTGTGGTGGAGGCGGCGGTTCCCGCTGACCGTCGCCATGACGGTCGCCGTCGCCTCCACCGTCTCGGCGCTCGCCACCGGCGCCGCGCTGCTCGCCCTGGTCTCGCTCGCCACGCGGCGCCGTCCGGTGGAGACCGGGGCCGTCGCGCTGGCGTACGTCGTCGCATCCTGGGCCGCGCCCGGGATCTACGACACCTCCAGTTCGCCGGACTCCTGGTGGATCCGGCTCGCGATCCCGGCACTGACCGCGGGCATCGCCGTCGCCGCGGGCGCGGCCATCGGCGCGCGCCGCGTCGAGGTGCGCTCCCTGCGCGAGCGGGCGCTGAGCGCCGAGCGGGAACAGGCCGCCCGCGCGGCACAGGCCCGTGCCACCGAACGCAACCGGATCGCCCGCGAGATGCACGACGTGCTCGCCCACCGGATCTCCCTGGTCGCCATGCAGGCATCGGTGCTGGACCACCGCCCCGACCTCGCCGCCGAGGAGAGCCGCATGCTGGTCCGCGGCGTCGCCGACGGCTCCCACCAGGCGCTGGAGGAACTGCGCGACGTCCTCGGCGTGCTGCGCGCCGCCCCGGACCGCCCGGAGGCACCGCAGCCCTCCCTCGACGGGATTCCCGAACTGGCCGCCGACGCCCGCGCGTCCGGGCTGGACGTCACCCTCAGCACCACCGTGACCGGCACCCCGTCCGAGACCGCCGGACGGACCTGCTACCGCATCGTCCAGGAAGGGCTGACCAACGCCGCCAAGCACGCACCGGGCGCCCGCGTACGCGTCACGCTCAACGGCGAGGCGGGCCGCACCCTGGACGTCAGCGTCGTCAACTCCGCCGCCACCGCGGCCCCTACGAGACCACCGGCCTCCGGGTTCGGCCTGCTCGGCCTCGGTGAGCGCGTCACCCTGGCCGGCGGGGAACTCACCCATCACCCCACGCCCGGCGACGGCTACCGCCTCGCCGCCCAACTGCCCTGGCCGCGCGACGCCGAGAAGAGAACCTGAGTGGAGAGCAGGACGGAACCGGTACGCGTCCTCGTCGTCGACGACGAGCAACTCGTACGGATGGCGCTGCGGTTGGTCATCGACGGCGAGGAGGATCTGACCGTCGTGGCCGAGGCCGCCGACGGGGACGCCGCGATCACAGCGGTCGATCAACACCGGCCGGACGTCGTACTGATGGACGTGCGGATGCCCGGCCGTGACGGTCTCGCCGTGACCCGCGAACTCCTCGCCCGGCCGTCGCCGCCCCGGGTGCTCATGCTGACCACGTTCGACTCCGACGACCTGGTGCTCGGCGCACTGCGCGCCGGGGCGCTCGGATTCGTCCTCAAGGACACCCCGCCGCCTCAGATCTGCCACGCGGTGCGCACCGTCGCGGACGGACGGCCCGCGCTCTCCCCGGCGGCCACGGCCCGGGTGATCGCCGCGGCCACCGCTCCGGACTCCCCGCACACCCGCGACCTCTCCCGCGAGGCCGCCCGTACGAAGCTGTCCGTCCTCACCGAGCGCGAACGCGAGACGGCACGGGCCGTGGCGGACGGACTGGACAACCCGGAGATCGCGGAGCGCCTCGACATCAGCGTCGCCACCGTCAAGGCGCACACCAGCAGCCTCTTCGCCAAGCTGGCCGTCCGCAACCGGGTACAGATCGCCCTGCTGGTGCACGACGCGGAGCGGTGAGCGGCCGGGAGGTCCTTCTTGCCGACGACCCGGCGCTCCTCGGGCCGCAGGTCTGCGGCGTCGACGGGCAGTCCCTGTACGCGATCAGACCTTGACGCACTCCTCCCGCTCCTCTTCGTACGTGGCGCAGCCGGCGAGGACGGGCGCGGCGGCTGCCGCGGCGGTCAGGAGACGCAAGAGTGACGAACAGGTCTTCACCCTCGCCGAAGGCAGCATCTCCAGCACCGCGCCACTGTCACGGAGCCCGGTGAGAACCCGATGACCCGGTCCTCGCTCGGTGGCGGTGGCTCAACCGCACCTGGAACCCAACGCCAGCCGAGCCCGGTACCGGCGATCACGGTCCAGCAGGGGATCACCGCCCCCGGCGGCCGACACGTACAACGGACCGCGCGCACCGCGCAGTTCGGAGGCGCCGAGCCGGTGGTCCTCGATCGCCGTGAAGACCGGGAGCATGTCGTTCCAGCCCCTTTCCGGGTCGCCGAGACCGGCCAGCGCGTCGTAGTCGGCACGGCTGCCGCGGCTGGGCACCATGCCGTTGACCGCACTCGGCCCACCGAGGGTCTTGCCTCGCACCCAGTACTCGGTCTGCCGGGCGGGCCCGGACGGGCGGGTCGGACAGTGCCACGCGGCGGTGGGATCGAAGATCGGAGAAGCCGGGACGGCATACCGCACCTGCGTTTCTCGGCGGCCTCGCTCGATACCTGCGTCCGGTGCGCGGGCCATGGGAGCCAGTTCTGTGTGCGCCGCCAGGGGACCTGCCTCTGCCAGGTTTATCCAATCCACAACCAACTCGGAGTAGTAGTTGGGTAGTTGCGGTATCGATAGGTTGGGCCGCTCAGTTCGCGACGGCACGAGTGGGGGGAGTGGGTCGAGCATGGGGATGGAGCCACAGGACGAGCAGGTCGAAGTCGTGCGGGCGACGCCCGAGTACCTGCAGCAGATCGCCCAGCTCGCGAAGTCACGGAGCCTGAACGAGTAGGACGGAGCACATGAGTCCGCAGCGGTGGAGAGCGGCTTCCTGGTGTCCGCGTACGAGGAGGCGGACTACCGTGCCCGCCTGGACACCGCCGAACACTTCTACGTGGCTATCAAGGGCAAGGATGTGCTCGGATTTCTGCTGGCCTACACCTCGGATCAGGTTCAACGGGACGAGTGGCTGAACCGGCGGATCAAGACCACCCTCGGCGATTTCCTTGTGATCAAACAAGTCTGTGTGGCTCGAAATGCTGCACGTAGCGGCATAGGGTCCATGCTCTACTATCACTTGCTGGAGAAGTGGACGGAAAGTCCCGTGATCGCTGCAGTAGTAAACCACCCACCCGCCCAATGAGGCGTCCGCCGGTTTTCACCGCAAAGCTGGGATTCCAGGAACTGACTCGCCTCACACCTCCGGATGGCATGCCACGTGTGGTGTGGATATGGCGCAAGCCACGCGAATCGATGCTGCAGACCCAGTATTCCGTTTCGGTGGACTTATACAAGCATGAGGACAGTACCAACTGGCAGAAGCTGAACAACTTCTTCTACATCACGGTCAGTCTCACGGCTGCCGCTGCGTTCTCGGTCGGGAAGGAGGGCGCAGGAGGCAACCTGGGGGTGTCTCTGGCGCTCATCATCTCGTTCATCGGACTCTGTGTATCCGTGGGATTCTCCCAGATGCTGCACTTCGGGACCAAGTATTTACTCGCCCGCAAATCCGCGTTAGTCGAGATCGAGGAGTACATGGCCTGGCACGGCGGTCAGCCAATTGTGACCTGGCATTCCTCCAATCCCGGTGACCGTCACTTGAGGAAATCACCCACCGGACTCATCATGGTGCTGCTGCCGATTCTGGTCGCGATAGGCTGGGCAGGAATGCTCGGTGCTCTGATTTATACATTTTGACCCCTGGGCTCATCGGCTCGCCCGTCGACGCGAAAAGCGAGGCGACTTCGCTCGCCGCGAGCGGCGCGGTATTGAGGCACAGGTCGCCGTCACGAGCGGCACCGGTCCAGGGCATGCGCGTTACTCAAGCAGGAACCCAGGCTTGGCCCTCCCCGGGTCCCGCAGATGCGCAAGGTATTCCCGGCGCCGCTGGTCGGCACAGCGGTTCCGCGTCTCTGCGGTCGGCCCACGACTCGTCACGATGAGGAATGGTTCAGGCTGACGTTCACCTTGCAGGGCACACTCCCCGTGGACTGACGCCCGGTCAAGGTCGCCCTCGCGAGCGGCTGCTACGCCGGTTCCGATAGCCCACGGGCTCCAGGAACAGTGCGGTGTCGGTCGATGAGCGCAGATCGGTGAGGCTGCAATCGCGCCGAAAGTAGTCGCCGCCGGTGTGGGTGACGGCGGAGCGTACGTAGTCGATCAGCCGCTCACTGAGCAGCGTCGTGTAGTCGTGCACCGAGTTGAAGACCTCGCCGATCGCCAGCGGCGTGGTGGTGTGCTGCCGGATGAGGCGCAGCGCCGCCTGGATCAGCATCATCCGGTGATGCCCGTCGTGCAGCAGCGGCAGCTCCGGCTCGAACTCCTCGCGTACGGCCTCGAAGACGCCCGGCACATGCCGCAGATACGCCCGGGTGTCCCCCACCGGCGGGTGATTCGTTGAGGGCGCACCGCGAAGGTCGGAGGATAAATCGCTGTTGCCACAGGATTGAAGTTTGGAGTGACCGCCGATACCGCCCAGGGTTCGGTATCGATGATGGAAGGGTCCAGTGGGCACCAGTGGGTATTCACTGACTGGCCTCGATCGGGTGACTTCAGCAGCCGCGCCTGACGGGCGACTGGTGATATGGATTCACAATCGTGAATAGGCGCTCAAAATTCTGCTGACGAGGGAGAAGCCGACCTATGTTCAAGGGGCCGTTGGCTGGCCGCTACCCCGTGGTGTCGGCGATGGTTGTTTTCGCCTTGGTGCCCTATCTGGCTCTCTCCGCGGCACTGGGACCGATCACGCCGATCATCGCCGACGACCTGGACATGAGCCTTCGGACGCTCAACGTGACGACAGGCTTGGCCAACGCCGGCTACGCGGTCGGAACGATCCTGGCGGTGCAGTTCGCCCAGCACCTCCCGCAACGGCGGATGCTGATCATCTACGGCTCCCTGCTCGTGATCGGCTCGGTACTCACCGCGTCGGCGGTGAACGCTGGGATATTCGTCGTCGGGCACATCGTGCAGGGCCTGTGCACCAGTCTGCTGTTGATCGCAGCCGTACCGCCGCTGATCACTGGATATCCGCAGGCTCGGCTGCGCGAGACTGTCGTGATCTTGAACATGTGCATCTTCGGCGCCGTCGCCCTCGGCCCGGTGTTCGCCGGCATCCAAGCCAACTCCAACGGATGGCGGCCGCTGTTCTGGGTGGTCGCCGGAATCGCCACGGCGGCGCTCGTGTTGTCCGTTCTGACCTTCGAGTACACCCCGCCGGCCAGCAAGGGCACGAGTATCGACTTCGTCGCACTCGGGCTGGCCAGTGTCGGCTGTGTGGCGGGATTCTTCGGCGCCTCGCAACTGCTCACTCACAGCTTCTCCGAAGTCAGGGCATGGGCGCCGTTGATCGGCGGGCTCCTTCTGATCGTCATCCTCTTCATCCACGAGTACACGGCCAAGCATCCGCTGCTGTGTGTGCGCAGCCTCTTCAGTACGTTCCCCGTCGCCGGCATCGTCGCCGCCATGTGCGCGGCGGCGGCGTCGGTGTCTGCGACGCTACTGACCTCGACGGTGCTGGCGGAGCGCATGTCGCCTCTGCGCCTGGGACTGCTCTACCTTCCCGAGGTCGGCGGGGCCGTGATCGCCGCGGTCGCCTTCGGTCGTGTCTTCCGTACCCGCCTGCTGCACTTCTACGTCCTCGGGGGACTGACGTTCCTGAGTGTCGGCATCGCGGTGATGAACGCCGCCGAGCCGCCGACGGCCCCTCTGATCGCTGTGGGCTCGGGCCTGGTCGGCGTCGGCGTCGGCTCCTCCGTGGTCCCGGCGCTGTTCATCGCCGGCTTCTCGCTGCGCTCCAATCAGGTGCAGCGGGTGTTCGGGATCGTGGAGTTGATGCGGGCGGTGGCGGCGTTCATGATCGGCCCGATCCTGATGTATATCGCCACCACGGCCGAGAGCAACCTCGTCTCGGGCACGAGGGACGCCCTGTGGATCTGCTTCGGGCTCGGCGTAGCGGGCGCGGTGCTCGGCGCTGCCCTGTATGTGGTCGGCGGGGTACGCCACCCGCCGAAGCCGTCGGTGCAGGGATGGATGAGCGGCGAACAGCCCGGATGGGATTCCCCGCCGCTCTTCGCCGGACTCACCCGGAGCGAGGGAGGCAACGAAAAGGACGCGAACTGCTAGGAACCGCAGACTGCCGTGCCGCCGGTAGCCCGCGGGCGGCTCGCCTCTACCGCGGGCAAGGCCGTTCCAAGAGGACGCCAACAACCGCCGCATTCGGGGACCAACTCGCCGCTCCTGCCACAACGCGAACATTGACCCACGGTCACCGTCACGTAGATTTGCACCTTCCGCCACTGACGGATGTTCAGATTCCATTCGCCCCTGCTCGTCAGGCTCCACCGTGTGATCGTGATGACTCTCAGGTATTGAGTCTGCGGCAGCAGATCAGAGCGGCGTCGATCCCTGCGCAAGCCAGAAAGTGCTCGACTCTGCTTTCGCAACGGCAGTGCAGGCGGCGGCATCCGGACAGCCATGCCACCGTGCGCTTTACAGTCCAACTGTGACGGCCCGGCCAGCGCGAGTCCGCGATGTGCTGCGAATGTCCACAGCACCGAGAAAACGACTGACAACCGGCTCGTAACCCTTACCCGCCAAACATCGGAGGGTTCGTACTCGCGTTCAGCTCACTGGTGCCGGCCACAGATGCCTTAAGGAAATGGGAACGCAAGAGAACGTCGCTGGCATGCACCGGTACCGATCAGCCACACAACTCGCTCCGTAGCCAGGGGAGCGAGTCGAGCAGAGCTGCGATGCCCGGATTATCAGAGTTTGCGGCCAGGTAAACGAACCGGAGTTCCACGCTCCATCGAGGAAGCTGCACCGGCAGCAGATGGATGCGTCCGGACCGTTGGAAGTTTCTGGTGGCGAATCGGGGAACGACCGCGACGTGATCGGAGTCGATGGTGTGTGTGATGGCGGCTTCGGGCGATCCCGTCGTGTGCACGGGGGTGTCGCGACGTCGTTCCGGATGGTCGAAGATCGCCGCCAGCGGCTCGCCTTCGGCGTCCCAGCGGTAGATGACAAGGGTTGTGCCGACCAGGTCGTCCGGGGTGAGTTGAGGTGCGTCGCACAGCTGATGCCCCGATCTGCACACCGCGACCATCGGCGAGGTCCCCAGCCGCTCTGACCTCAGCGATCCGGTCGCCACCTGCGTGAGCAGGAAGCCGCCATGTGCGCTGCCGTCGCGTACCTGCTCCACTACTTCCCTGCTGTGGGCCACACGTCCGTGGGCAGCGATGTCCAGCCCGCTCAGCGCACCGAAGGCGAGCGGGAAGACCGTCGCGGCAAAGCTGTTCGGGGCGGCCAGAACGAGCCGCTCGGGCGTCCCCGTGTCCAGGCTGTGAACGGCCTCGTCCAGAAGGTCGAGGCACCGCCGCGCATACCCCATCAGTCGTTGTCCGGCAGGGGTGAGTGTGCTCCCGCGCGCCCCGCGGACGAACAGGGTCGTCCCAAGTCGGCGTTCCAGCCCGGCTATCCGGTTGCTGACGGACGGTGCGGCGAGGCGCAGCTCCGCGGCCGCGGCGTTGAAGCTGCCGAGCCGTGCGATCGCCGAGAACACTTCCAGGTCCATGATCTCCAACGAGGATGAAGGCATAGCGCAAGGCTAACGCCAGACCTAGAAGAATTCGGTCTACCGAAATACTCGGCGCTCGCCGAAGCTTTGATGACCCCGCGCAGGCGAACCACCGCTCGACCCGAGCGGAAGACAGGAGTTGGAACGAGTACGACCGGCCAGGCAGGAGGCACGTTGTGAGAACACCGCTGTGCAAGGGATCGATAACGGGGCTCACGCTCGCCGTGGTGTGCCTGAGTGCGCTGGCAGGATGCGCGAATCCTGATGACGGCGCCGAGGGAGGAGTCGGCAAGAAATCCAACGATCTTGTCGAGAAGGTGGATCGGGACCCGAAGATCGCGGGCATGGTGCCGGGACACATCCGGAAACAGGGCTCGTTCACCGCCGCGGTCAACCCGTCGTCGCCGCCGATCAAGTTCGTCGACGACGCCGGGGACATCACCGGCTTCACACCGGAACTCGTCACGGCTGCCGGGAAATTGATGGGCGTCGACGTCGTGATGAAGCAGACCTCGTTCGACGCCCTGATACCCGGCCTCGAGGCCCGCCGGTTCGACGTCGTCCTCTCCATCAACGACCTGGCCGACCGCCGGGAGAAGACCGACTTCATCGACTACCTGCAGACCGGAACCGCCATCCTCGGCGGCGCTTCCCTCCCGCAGGAGAAGATCACCCCCAAGAAGCTCTGTGGACTCTCCGTCGGCTACGTGCGGGGAAACGTGCAGAAAGACCTTGTCGCGAAGGCCGCCAAGGGATGTGCCGAGTCGGGCGCCAAGCCGGTGACAGGAACCGCGTTCCAGGACATCAACGCAGCCATTCTCGCGGTGCAGAGCGGGCAGATCGATACGGCGTGGGGTGACGCGCCGTCGATCTCCTACAACGCGGAGAAGAATCCCCGTCAGTACAAGGAGTTGTACCGGGAGATCTCCGGTCCCTACGGCGTCGGAGTCAACAAGCAGGACACCGCTCTGCGGGACGCCCTGCGGGCAGCCCTGCGCAAGTGTGTGGAGAACGGCATCTACCAGAAGCTCCTGAAGGATTATGAGCTGACGGACTATGCGCTGACGGACATGTCGCTGAACAAGGGGCCTGCCGATGACCACGCCTGAGACCCTCCGGTCCGGCCCCGTCACAGGCGAGGAACTCGAACTGCACAGCATGCCGATCCGCGATCCCAAGCGGCTTGCGCACTGGCTGAGTTACGCGCTGGGCGCTGTCGTACTCGTGCTGACATTCCGATTCGTCGTCCTCAACCCGCACTGGGACTGGCCGACGATAGGTTCTTGGCTCTTCAGCCGGCGAGTTGTGTCCGGTCTGCTGAACACCGTCCTCATCACCGTGGTATCCACGGCCGTCGGATTGGTGCTCGGTCTGGTCGTCGCTGCATTCCGGCTGTCGCGCTTTGCCGTGCTCCGCGGGATGGCCGCCGTGTATGTGTGGATCATCCGCGCTACACCCGGACTCGTACTCATTCTGTTCGTCTACTTCCTCGCCGCGCTGATGCCGACCCTCAGCCTGGGCCTGCCGTTCGCGGATCCGTTCTTCGAAGTGCCGACGAATCACGTCATCTCGCAGTTCTCGGCGGCCGTCATCGGACTCTCCGCATATCTCGGGGCCTACTCGGCTGAGATCTTCCGCGGTGGTGTGCTCTCCGTTCATCAGGGCCAGTTCGAGACCTGCCACTCACTCGGGCTCTCCGCGTGGCGGACGTACACCAAGGTGGTTGGACCGCAGATCATCCGCGTGATCACACCGTCGCTGGCCAATGAAGTCGTGACGATGTTCAAGAACACCTCACTTGTCTCGGTGATCGGGTACGTGGAACTGCTGACGACCGTTCAGCTCGTGTACTCACAGAATTTCAAGACCATTCCGATGCTCACGGTCGCGGTGATCTGGTACCTCGTCCTTACCAGTCTGGCGATGCTCGGCCAGTCGCGCCTGGAGAAGCGGTTCGGACGTGGCTTCGACCGCCGGGTCGTCAAGAACACGGTGCCCGTGGCCACCGCGGAACAGGAGGGACGGCATGACTGACCAACCACTCCTGCGACTCCACAAGGTGGAGAAGCACTTCGGGGATTTCGTCGCCCTCGACGGCGTGAGCCTCACGTTGCAGGCCGGGACCGTGACCTGTCTCGTCGGTCCGTCGGGGTCGGGCAAGAGCACGTTGCTGCGCACGGTCAATCTGCTCGAGAGGCTGGACGGCGGAGCCGTCTATCTCCGTGGCGAGATGCTCGGCTTCACCCGCAGCGGCGATCATCGCCGTCCCGTCCCGAAGAAGGTGGCACGTCGTCAGGCGGTCAACTTCGGCATGGTCTTCCAGAGCTTCAACCTCATTCCACAGATGACCGCGGCGGAGAACGTCGCGCTGGGACCGGTCGAGGTCCTGCAGGTCGGCCGCGCCGACGCACGGCGTCAGGCCCACGAACTGCTGAGCCGAGTAGGACTCGCCGACCGGGTCGACCACTATCCCGCCGAGCTCTCGGGCGGTCAGCAGCAGCGGGTCGCCATCGCGAGGGCGCTGGCGATGAAACCGAGCGTCCTGCTGTTCGACGAACCCACGAGTGCACTCGACGCCGAACTCGTCGCCGAAGTACTCGCCGTCATCAAGGAATTGGCCATGGAGGGTTTCACGATGCTGATCGTGACCCACGAACTTGCCTTCGCCCGCGATATCGCGGACGAGGTCGTCATGATGGAAGACGGCAGAATCATCGAGTCGGGACCGCCCGACCGCATCCTCCTCAACCCCACCACCGAGCGGGCGCGGAGCTTCTTCGCGAGCGTGAGCCACTGATGGCCCCGCGGACGACGGACCTGTTGGACCGGGACTGGCTGGCCTCGCTCACTCCGGAGGAACTCGCACGCCGTGGCAGTGCAAAGTGGCGTCGTGTCCCCGGCGCACTCGGTGCTTCGGTCGCGGAGATGGACTTCGGCCTGGCCGAACCCATCACCGAAGCGCTGGTGAGGGCCGGCCGGCGAGGTGACTTCGGCTACTTCCCCCCGGCTCTGGCAGAGCGGCTCAACCAGGCAACTGCCCAGTACCAGCAGACCTCGTACGGCTGGGACGTCGACCCGGGGCGGGTTCATGCCGTGGGAGACGTCATCGTGGGGCTGGAAACCACCATCGAGTGGTTCACCCCGCCAGGATCGCCGGTAGTGGTTCTCACCCCCGCCTACATGCCCTTCCTGACCGTCCCGTCCCGGATACACCGCCCCGTGATCCAAGTGGCCCTCCGGGAGGAACACGGCACGTGGAAGCTGGACTTGGAGAAGATCGCCGCCGCGCTCCAGGCGGGCGCCCGCCTGGTCGTGCTGTGCAACCCGCACAACCCGATCGGGAAGGTGTACACCGGATCAGAACTCCGCTCGCTCGCGGACATCGTGGACCGCCATGGAGCGCGCGTCTTCGCCGACGAGATTCACGCGCCTCTCATCTACCCGGGCGCCCGGCACCAGTGCTACGCCCCGCTCTGTGAACTCACCGACCGGCACACGATCACGGCCACCTCGGCCTCCAAGGCATGGAACATTCCTGGGCTCAAGTGTGCGCAGTTGATCCTCGGCAGCGGGGACCAGGCCGTCTGGGAGGAAGTCCGTCACAGCGCCTCGCGCGGAGCTTCGAACCTGGGCGCTGTCGCGACGATCACCGCGTATCAGGAAGGGGCGCCCTGGCTGGCGGAGGTCCTGCGCTACCTCGAAGGCAATCGCCGGCTGCTCAGCGATCAGATCGGCGATCAGCTCCCTGGCGTGCGCTGGGATGCACCCGACGGTACGTACCTCGCCTGGCTCGACTGCCGTGAGCTCGGCTTGGCCCCGAGTGCGGCCGCTCACTTCCTGGAGAAGGCGCGAGTCTCGGTCGCCGACGGCAAGCTCTGCGGGGTCGCCGGAGAGGGCTTCGTACGTCTCAACTTCGCCACGCCGGCCCACATCCTGGAGCAGACACTCACCGCGATGGGCACATCCCTCATCTCCTCCTGACCACCCTCATGCCTGGACACATACGTCCCGCATGCGCACACATAGAGAGCGAGCTCACTGTGAACCGACCGTCGATCGCCGTCATCGGTGCGGGTGTCATCGGACTGTCTGTCGCCCGGTCCTTGTCGTTGTCGGGCGCGCAGGTGACGATCTTCGAGCGTGACCGAATCGGCTCCGGCACCAGCTCGGGCACGTTCGCCTGGGTCAACTCGAACGGCAAGTCTCCTGAGTCCTACCATGACTTGAACTTGGCTGGCATGCGAGAGCACGAGGAGTTGCAGCGCTCGTCGTCCTCCGAGGCGCAGTGGTACATGCAGACCGGCACCTACGAATGGACGACGAAGCCGGAGGTGGCGGAGCGGCTGCAGAAGCGTGTTCAGCGCCTGACCGATGCCGGATATCCCGTTCGGAAGGCCACGGCCGACGAGCTCAGGACACGGATCCCGGAACTGCGCATTCACCCCCGCTCCTCCGAGATCGTGCACTTCCCGAGCGAGGGATACATCGCCCCCAGCGTCCTCCTCGCCCGGTTGTGGTCAGAGGCCAGGAGCAATGGCACCGAGCTGCGTGCACCTGTCGATGTCCTGGACGTCCTCGAAGACGGTAGCGGCGTCACGCTGCAACTGAGCAACGGACAGACTTGGCGCGGCGACTTCGTGGTCAGCGCCGTCGGCCGGTGGAGCGAGTCGATGATGAAGACCCTCGGCAAGCAGTTCGCCATGATCGATCCGGACCTGCCCAACAAGTTCGCCTGCGGGTTCCTCGGCTACACCGACCCTCAGTACGTGCAGTTGAGCTCGAACCTGATCACGCCGGAGATGAACGTCCGGCCCGACGGAGGCGGCCGTCTGCTGCTGCAGACTCCGGATCTGGACCACCGTGCGGACCCCGCGTACCAGGCCGATTCAACTGCGCTGATCGGCAAGGAGATGCTGGCGCGGCTGAACCGCCTTTTCGACAACACCTCCAGCGCGCGGATCGAGCAGATCACGGTCGGCCAGCGTGCGCGCCCTGCTGACGGACTGCCTGCGGTCGGCTTCGTCACCGATGCCGCGCGGGTGTACCTCGTGGCGACTCACAGCGGCATCACCCTGGCCCCGCTGCTGGGGAGGCTCATCAGCACCGAACTGCTGGAGGGCACGCGCTCGCCGCTACTCCGCGACTACGCCCCCGATCGGCTCGTGGGCAAGACCGTCGCGGACTTCCCCAAGTTCGCCACGCTGCACTTCCCCGCGGCGCAGTAGGTCGCCGGTCGCGTCCCCGATCCGGCACACGCGGCGGTGCCGTGCACGGCATCCCGAGGAACCGCGCGTCCAAGCAGTGCTGACCAGAGGCACTTGGCTATTGGAAATGATTGTCATATCCTTCAGGTCTTCTGGAAGGAAGAGGCTTTCATGACCGATACCGAAGACAGCCTCGGAGACGTGCTCGACGCCGGCGTGCACGACTTCCACGCCTGGTCGGAGCTGCTCAGGAGACCGGTCGGGCTGGTGCTTGCACCGGCGGCATCCACACATCCCGGCGGGCGACGAGGTGCGATGTGATCAGCTCGCTCATACGGCCCGTGCAGGGACGTCTCACACTGGCGGTCGGGCTCATGGCGCTGGCGTCGTTGGTCCAGCTCGTCCCCGCCCTGGCGATCGCCGAGTTGGCCCGGGAGTTCGCACCGTCCATCGTCGCCGAGGTGACTCCGGACGAGACGGCCTCGTACTGGACCATCGGCTGGGTGGCAGTCGGAGCCATTTTCGCCATGCTGGTCTTGTTCATGGCGGCGGGTCTTGTCTCGCATCTCGCCGACTCCGCCCTGTCGCTGCACGTTCGGCGGCGTCTTGTCGATCATCTGGGACGGGTGCCGCTGGGGTGGTTCGGCCGTCGCAGTTCCGGCACGGTCCGCAAGGTGGTTCAGGACGACGTCTCCGCGCTGCATCATCTGGTCGCTCACGCCACCCTGGACGTCACCGCTGCAACCGTTGTCCCGGTTGTCTCTCTCCTCTACCTCTTCGTCGTCGACTGGCGGCTGACGCTGATCATGCTGATCCCCGTAGTGATCGGCCTCGTCTCGTTCAGCCTCGCGATGCGCGGAGCCATGGCCAAGTACGCCGAGTACGACGCCTCTTTGGCCCGTCTTGGTGCCGCCTCGGTGGAACTCGTCGACGGCATCACGGTCGTCAAGGCTTTCGGTGAGACCGGCCGGGCGCACCGTGCCTTCCGCGAAGCGGGCGAACAGTTCAGCGCCTTCTTCTACGGGTGGATGCGCCAGACGGCACGCGCGAGTGTGATCTTCGAGGTCGCCATCTCGCCTTCCGCGATTCTCGCCACCGTGCTTGCCGGCGCCGGTCTGCTGGTCGGAACCGGAAGGATGGCCGCTCTCGATGTATTGCCGTTCGCGCTGTTGGCGTTGGGGATCACCGGGTCCATGGTGCGCTTCATGTACGGCACGCAGCAGGTGCGTGAGGGGAGGCAGGCCGCCGAACGCATCGGTGAAGTGCTGTCCGTGAAGGCCCTTCCGGAGCCTGCGTCCGAAGAGGCCGTCTCTCCCACGACCGGCCATGGTGCCGGCCATGTCGCCTACGAGCAGGCCGAGTTCTCCTACAACGAGGCCACGAAGGCCGTGCGCGGGGTGAGCCTCGAACTCCGTCCCGGCAGCGTCACGGCGCTCGTCGGTCCGTCGGGTTCCGGGAAGTCGACCCTCGCCAGGCTCCTCCCGCGGTTCGACGACGTCGACGCCGGTGCCGTGCGGCTCGGCGGCCTGGACATCCGGCGACTGCCCACGCGTCATCTCTACGAGCACGTGGGTTTCGTCTTCCAGGACGTCGCGCTGCTGCGCACCACGGTGCGCGACAACATCCGCCTGGGGAGGCCGGACGCCGGGGACGAAGCGGTCCGCGCGGCCGCACGAGCCGCCCAGATCCATCAGCGCGTCCTGGACACCCCGCGGGGCTATGACTCGGTCGTCGGGGACGACACGGTCTTCTCGGGCGGGGAGGCCCAGCGCATCTCCATCGCCCGCGCGCTGCTTGCCGATGCGCCCGTACTCGTCCTCGACGAGGCCACCGCCTTCGCCGACCCCGAATCCGAGGCCGCCGTCCAGGAGGCTCTCTCCCAACTCGTCGCAGGGCGGACGCTGTTGGTCATCGCGCACCGACTGCACACGATCAAGGGTGTCGACCAGATCGCCGTCATGGACAGCGGCCGCGTCGTCGAGTTGGGCACCCACGAGCAGCTTCTCTCCGCGGGCGGCCGGTACAGCCGGTTGTGGAACGCGTACGAGAACGGGCGGACAGGCAGCGAGAGCTTCCTGGCGGCCACCGGTGAGGAGACCAGCCGATGATCAAGCTTCTGACGGCCTTGTTCGAGCAGGGCGCACGCCGCCGGTTCCGGGGCTTGCTCGCCGGCCTGGTCCTGGTCGGGGTGCTGGAAGGCGTGACGTTCGTGCTGCTGGCGCCCGTGCTGTCGACCATGCTCAAGGGCGATCACGTCCGGATGTGGTGGTGGATCGGAGCCCTTGCTCTCGTCGCCGCCTTGTACGGAGCGGCTCTGGCATGGACGACTCATGTCGGCTACCGCGTCGGCACGAACGCGCTGAGTTCCATCTACGCCAAGCTCGGCGATCATCTGTCGCTCCTCCCCCTGGGCTGGTTCAACACCGAGCGGACGGGGTCGATCAGCCGGCTCGTCACCAAGGGAGCGGTGAACATCGCGGGGGCTCCGGCACATCTCCTGCGTCCCGTGGTCACCGCTGTCGTCTCTCCGCTGACGGTCATGCTCTTCATGCTCGTCATCGAGTGGCGCATCGGGCTCGCCCTGTTGCTGTCGGCGCCGGTGGCACTCGGAGCCCAGCGCATCAGCAACGCCATGATCACGCGTGCTGATGTGGCATGGGACGCTTCGGCGGCCGACGCCAACGCCCGCGTACTGGAATACGCGCGGATGCAGCCGGTGCTGCGGGCCTTCGGCAGGCACATCGACGGCAACGAGCTCCTCGACGCCTCACTCACACATGAGTCGGCGATGGGACGCAGGCTGCTCCTCCGCGGAGCCACCGGTTTCTCGCTCTATCTGGCCGCGCTGCAGGGGGTGATCGTCGTGGCGATATTCCTCGCGATCTACCTGACGCTGGAGGGCGGTCTGTCCGCTTCGTTGGCGATCGCTCTGCTGGTACTCACGGTCCGGTTCGTCGAACCGCTCGTCGCCGCCGCCGACTTGGGGTCCGCGGCGAGGCTCGCCACCGAATCCCTGAAGCGGATCAACGCGGTGCTCGACTCCCCCGTCATGCCCGAACCCTCCGTTCCCCGCCGGGCGAAGAACTCCGAAGTGGTCCTGGACGACGTCTCTTTCGGCTACGACGAGGACGCTCCTGTGCTGCGCGGCGTCAGTTTCCGCGCACCTGCCGGAGGAGTGACGGCCATCGTCGGTCCGTCCGGTTCGGGGAAGTCCACCGTGCTGCGCCTCATCTCGCGCTTCTACGACGCGGACGACGGCGCGGTGCTCATCGGCGGCGAGGACGTACGGAACCTCGGCACCGGCGAGGTCATGCGCAACGTGGCCATGGTCTTCCAGGACGTCTACCTCTTCGAGGGCAGCATCCTGGACAACATACGGATCGGGCGCCGCGACGCCTCCGACGAGGACGTGATGGAGGCGGCCCGTACGGCGCGCGTGGACGAGATCGCCGAACGGCTCCCGGACGGCTGGGAGACGCAGGTCGGCGAAGGCGGGACGGCGCTCTCCGGCGGGGAACGTCAACGTCTGTCCGTCGCCAGGGCCCTGCTGAAGAACGCACCCGTCCTGCTCCTGGACGAAGCGACGGCTGCTTTGGACCCCGAGAACGAGGCGGCCGTGCACGAGGCGATCCGGCACCTGGCACATCAGCGCACTGTCATCGTCATCGCGCACCGGATCAACACCGTGGTGGCCGCGGACCGGATCGTCGTGCTCGACCGGGGCGCGGTGGAGGACACCGGTACCCACACCGAACTGCTCGAACGAGGCGGCCGCTACGCCGAGTTCTGGTCCCAGCGTCAGCAGGCAGCCGGATGGCGTCTCGTGCACGACTGAGACGGGTCACCCAGTGCTGCTGCCCTCTCGCTGAAACCACAGCGGGATGAGGCCGCCGCTTCACGATGCCGCATCGCGGATGAGAGCCGTCTTGTCGACCTTGCCGAGGACGGTGCGCGGGAGACTCGCCAATACACGTGTCTCGTCCGGGAACTTGTAGGCCGCGAGACCGTGCGCCCCGAGGTGGGCGATGAGTTCGGAGTGGGTGGGGGTCTGGCCACGAGCGATGACGCAGGCACACGTACGTTCACCGAGCGAGGCGTCGGGCAGCCCGACGACGGCCACGTCGAGGACGGCGGGATGGCTCAGAAGATGGTTCTCCAGCTCCTCGACGGGGACCTTCTCCCCGCCCCGGTTGATGACGTCCTTGAGGCGTCCCTCCACGACGAGGTGCCCCGTCGGCAGCCGTCTGACCAGGTCGCCGCTGCGAAGGAAGCCGTCGGGAGTGAAGGCGGTGGCATTGTGCTCGGCCGCACGGTAGTAACCGCGCAGTGTGTACGGGCCGCGCACGAGCAGCTCACCGGTCTCTCCTTCGGGGACGTCACGCCCTTCGGTGTCGACGACGCGTACTTCGTCGTCCTCGGCGAGCGGGCGCCCCTGCGTGTGCAGGACCAGTTCCTCGTCGTCGTCCAGGCGCGTGTAGTTGAGCAGCCCTTCCGCCATCCCGAAGACCTGCTGGAGGCTGCAGCCGAGTTCGGGGCCGACGCGGCGAGCCGTCTCGGCCTTGAGCCGGGAACCGCCCACCTGGAGGAGTTGGAGACTGCTGAGGTCGTCGTCGAGCCACTGAGTGGCTTCGAGCCATAGCTGCGCCAGCGGCGGCACCAGTGCGGTGACGGTGACCCTGTCACGGGCGATGAGGGGGAACGCGGTGTCCGGGCTGGGGTCGGGGCACATCACGAGGGTGCCGCCCGCGTGGAGCGTTCCCAGGATGCCGGGACAGGCGAGGGGGAAGTTGTGTGCAGCAGGCAGCGCCACCAGATAGCGGGTGAGGGGGTTCAACCCGCTGACCTGGGCGCTGGCTGCCGCGTTGTAGAAGTAGTCGTCGTGGGTGCGCGGGATGAGTTTGGGTGCGCCGGTAGTGCCGCCGGACAGCAGCAGAAGCGCCACGTCGGCGGGTTCGGGCCCGTGCAGCGGTTCCGGCTCGGTCTCCAGCGTCTGCAGAGCGGTGAACTCCTGCGCGTCGCCGACCACCAGTACGTGGCGGAGCGAGGGCGCACGGTCCTTCATCGCGCGGGCGAGCGTCCGGTGGTCGAAACCGAAATGGGCGTCGGGTATGACGTACGCCGCGGCGCCGGACAGCGTGATCAAGTGCTCTATTTCCACGTGCCGTTGGGCGGGGAGCGTCATGACGGGTACGGCACCGAGGCGGAAGAGGGCGAAGATCAGTTGCACGAACTCGGCTGTGTTGGGCAGTTGCACGACGACTCGGTCTCCCGGCGCGAGGCCGAGCCGCTGCAGACCGGTCGCGAGGCAGTCGGCGCGCTGGTCCAGCTCGCGATAGGTCCAGCGTCGGTCGCGGTCGATCAAGGCGACGGCTTCGGGATGTGTCCCCGCTCGCTCACGCAGCAGGGAGCCGAGGGTGCGTCCGGTCCAGTAGCCGCATTCGCGGTAGCGGGTGGCGAAGGTCTCGGGCCAGGGCACGAATCCGTCCAGCATGCTCAGCTCTCCTTGGGGACGACGTAGGGGGCGACGCTGAGGAGCTTTTCGCAGGTCTCCTCGTACTCGCGGCTGGGGCGTGAGGCGCCGACCACACCGGCGCCCGCGCGCAGCCAGGCCCGTCCGCCGTGCTGGTACACGGCCCGCAGCACGAGTGCGGCGTCGAGCGACCCGTCGGCGCCGGCCAGCACGACGGCGCCCGCGTACATGCCGCGCGGCCGGTCCTCCAGCTCCCTGATGAGCCGGTATGCGGCCTGTTTGGGGATGCCGGAGGCCGTGACGGGTGGGAACACGGCGCTGAGAGCGTCCCAGGCGGTGCGTTCTTCGGAGAGTTCGGTGGCCACACGTGAGGCGAGGTGCTGCACGCTGCCGCGGGGCTTGACCGCGAGGAACTCCCGTATGTGCGTGGTGTGCGGGATGCCGACGGAGTCGAGTTCCTCAACGGCCAGCTTCACCGACGTCGCGTGCTCGTACACCTCTTTGGCGTCGCGCCGGAGTTCGGTGCGCAGCGCCGTGTCGGTCTCCGGCACCCCTGTCAGGGCACGGGTGCCGGCGAGAGGCTGGGTGACGGCGGTGCCCCCGGCGGACACTTCGACGACCGTCTCCGGGCTGAAGCCCGCGGCCTGCCGGCCGCCGAGATCGAGGAGGAAGGAGCGTGCGGGGGTGTTGGCCGCTCGCCCGCGAACATAGGTCGCGGTCATGTCGACGGTGAAGGGGAGTTCCACGCTGCGCGAGAGGATGACCTTGTCGAGTTCTCCCTTGCCGATCTGCCCCACGGCGTAGGCCACTTGGTCCTCGTACGCCTTTCGTGCTCCGTGAACCGTGACGGGTCTGAGGACGGGGTCAGGCGTGTGTTCGGAGCAGGCGGAGAGGACCTTGGCCAGGCGCTCGGTGATCTCCGGTTCGAGTGTCCGGACGTGAATCCTGTCTTCGGTCACCGTCAGTTCGGTACGAGGAACGATGAGGTGAGCGAGGAGTCCGTCCCCCTCTTCGCCTCCCTCGCCGGCGAGAGCGGAGGCGGGCGGGCTTTTCGTCACGTCGGCCAGTTCGAAGGCCAGCCATCCGAAGGCGTTCCAGTCGACGACGGGCAACCCGTCCAGGGCGGCACGTATCGCTTGCCAGGGACTGGCTGTCCAAGGGACCGCTGTCTCGTCGGACGCCGCGCGGGTCGTACGAACGGTGTGGGCGTCAACTCTGATCTCGGCGCTGGGGTTTCCCGCGACGTGCCAGTGGTCGTCGCGCTCGTAGACGACATAGTCGGTGAGCAGGCCCGAGTCGGCGAGACGCGCGATGAACGCCATCGGGTCGAGAGGCCCGTCGATACATGCGTGTTCGTAGTGCTGCTGTTCCATGTGGCTCTCCGGCTTCGAGGGTCAGCGCTTGGGCGACGGGAGCAGCGGAGCGGCCACGAGTTCGGCGACCCGGCCCGCGTTGGGCTCCTCGATGCAACTGAAGTGGTTTCCTTCGACGTCGGTCACCGGCAGGTTCCCGATGCACACGTCTCGCCAGAAGGCGAGCGTCGTCTCGTCCATGCCGGGTGCGAACCCCGAAGCGCCGCGCGGCCGCAGAAAGCGGATGTCGCCCGCGTACGGCGGCGGCGTGAAGCGCGCGGAGAGGAAACTCTGGCGGAACACCTTGAACAGTGCCGTGACCATGTCGGCCGGCACCGCCTCGCCGCTCTCGCGGGAAGCGGTGCGCGCATACACCTCGAACCGCTCCTCGCGTGTGAAGGAGCGCAGGTGCCGGAAGAACGCGCCTGCCTCGTCCAGTTGGGCGTCTCCCCCGACGGCGTCGAGGGCGCCCTGCGGCACCTTGCCGTCGTTGCGGTCGATGACGTGCATGAAACCGCGTACGAGTGTGTCGCCGTCGAGGTCTCCCAGGCCGGTCTGCGCGAACGAGATGTGCAGGTTCGGCAAGAAGAGGATCTCGATCATCAGGTCGTCCTCGACGTCGATGACGACGGGGTGGCTGCTGATGAGGACGAGATCGTCGACGGTGACGCCGCGTTCCTCCAGGCGCCGGGCGACCTCGGTGGCGTAGAGGCCGCCGAGGCAGTAGCCGATGAGCTGGACGCGGCCGTGGCCTTCGGCGAGGATGCGCTCCGCGTAGTCGTCGGCGGCCCGTTCGACGACGGTGGCCGGGTCGAGCGAGCAGTAGCGTTCGGTGTCGTCGATGACGATGCCGAGAACCGGGCCGAGATCCTGTTCGACGAGACGGCCGGCGAGCGGCCGGTAGCAGTCCATCGTGCCGAGCCCCGCGTGGAACATCACGCGGAGAGGGCCCTCTCCGGAGGTGCTGAAGGGCATGAGCGCGGCGTTGCCGGTCGTTGCGCGGCGCAGGGCCGGCTGGGCGGCGGTGGAGTCATCCGCGTCCAGGAACTGGGCGAGTTCGGCGACGGTGGGGCGGTTGAGCAGGTGCCGCAGCATCGTGTCGAAGGGCACGTCCGCGGCTTCGGGAATCTCCTCGCGGATGCGTCCCGCCATCCGGGCCATGATGAGCGAGTCGGCACCGTGGTCGTAGAAGTCGTCAGTGCGTCCGATCCTGCCGCTGGGCAGGGCCGCGGCCCAGAGTTCGGCAAGGCGTGCTTCGAGCGCGCCGACCGGTGCCTCGTCGGTGAGATGCTGCTGCTCCTCTGCGGGGGTTGCGGGACGCCAGTGGCGGAGAGTCGTGCGGTCGACCTTCCCGTTGCGGGTCAGCGGGAGTGCGTCGGCGATCTGTATGTGGGAGGGGATCATGTGCGCCGGGAGCCGTTCCCGTACGAATGCGGTCAGTTCGGCCTCGGTGGCACCGGCGCGGGATGTCTTGACGCGTGCGGCGAAGAGGTGCAGGTGCTGGTCGCCGAGTACGTGGCCGTGGCCGGGAAGGCACAGCACCTCCTCGGCGCCGGACTTCGCGAGGCGCTCCAGCCACTGCTCCCGGTCCAGGTAGGAAGGACCGTCGTGGGCGCGGCCGTCCTGGGGCTCGGTCATCATGAACGCCTGTGAGGCGAGGATCCAGGGGTGCTCGCGCGTGGGCTCCGTCAGCAGGAGCCAGCCGCCGGGAGCGACGAGTTCGGTGAGCCGCGCCAGTGCCGCGTCGATGTCCCGTGCGTTCTCCAGGACTCCCGCGGCGAGCACCACGTCGAAGGAGTTGGGCGCCAGGCCCTGGTCGCGGTAGCCCTCGTCGATGTCGAACACGCCGAAGCGGACGCTTGCGTGGTGACCGAAGCGGCTCCGGGCCTCCGGCAGGAAGAAGGGGGCGACGTCCGTGAACAGGTAGTCGGTGTCCCGTCCGGCGAGAGAGGCCAGCGCGTCCTCGGTGGTGCCGCCGGTGCCCGCGCCCGCTTCCAGGACTCGCAGCGGACGGTCCTCGGGATGTTCGGAGGCGATGCGGGAGAGGGCGGAGGCGACAGCCTGGTTGAGGTAGCGCGCCGCGGCGTTGTGCCGGTAGAGGGCGTGGGCGGTGTCGAACGAGCCGTCCGGGAACAGGAGTTGCACGGGGTCCTTGGTTCCGCGCAGCAGTTCGGGGAGACGGCTCGCATGTTCCCGGACATAGGCGAGGACGTCGCGGGAGGCGATCTCTTCCCTCCATGCCGCTTCGGCGTCCGACCACCGGCGCTCCACCGTGCCGTCATCGGCATGGCTGATGCCCGCTTCGCTCAGGACCGCGGCCCACCGGCGCACCAGCCAGTGATGGCGCGATGCCACTCCGGCTTCGCGCAACCGGGCCTCGGAGATCTCGCCGGCCTGTGCCGGGAGTCCCATCGTGGCCAGCGCGCCGGCCATGGAGGTCAGCACGGCGGTGTCGAACGATGCGATGTGGGCTGCCGTTTCGGCCTGTCCCACCGCCGGGAGGGTCGCGTCGGCCGCCTTGCTCACGCTCGGCCCGAGGGCGGTGGCTCCTTCCCCGGGTTCGTCCGTGGCCGTGGTCTCGACGACACCGAGAAGGCCGCGTTCCGTGCCCGTCCCGTCGGCGACCACGCATGCGGTCGCCACGGCCGGATGGTCGCAGAGGGCCGCCTCGATCTCGCCCAGTTCGATGCGGTGACCGCGCACCTTGACCTGGGTGTCCTCACGTCCCAGGAACTCGATCTCGCCTCCGGGCAGATAGCGGCCCATGTCACCGGTGCGGTAGAGGCGTTGGCCGTCCCGGGGGTGCGCGATGAACCGGTGCGCGGTGGTCTCCTCGTCGCCGAGGTAGCCCTGTGCGAGGCCGTCGCCGCTGATGTACAGCTCTCCTGTCACCCACACCGGGCAGTCGCGCAGGGCCGTGTCGAGGACGCGGAAGCCCTGGTTGGCCAGCGGGAGGCCGTAGGGGACGCTCGGCCTGCCGGCGTCAGCGGGGACGCAGGGGTGGTGGATGGACCAGATGGAGGCTTCGGTGGCGCCTCCGAGGGAGACGACGTTCAGGCCCGGCAGCCGACGGGTGATCGCGCCGGGCAGGGGGACGGGAATCCAGTCGCCGGAGAGAAGGGCGAGCCGCAACGTCGGCAGTCCGACGTCCTTCTCACCGTCCAGATACGTGGCGAGCATCTGCATCAGCGCCGGTACCGAGTTCCAGACGCTGACGCCGTGTTCGGCGATGAGCTGCGCCCAGTGGGACGGGTCGGTGCTGCGTGC
The DNA here is from genome assembly GCF_001751255.1 of Streptomyces nanshensis. Classification (GTDB taxonomy): domain Bacteria; phylum Actinomycetota; class Actinomycetes; order Streptomycetales; family Streptomycetaceae; genus Streptomyces; species Streptomyces nanshensis_A. The sequence goes on from NZ_LJGW01000111.1 coordinate 31,457, forward strand.
GGGGTCGGGCAGGACGAGGGCGCCGCCGGTCGAGAGAGGGCCGAAGACATCGAAGACGGAGAGGTCGAATCCGAGGTTGGCAAGGCCCAGGACCCGGTCGTCCGCGCCGATCTCGAAGCGCCGGCCGATGTCCACCAGGGTGTTGAGGGCGGCGCGGTGGCTGATCACCACGCCCTTGGGGCGTCCCGTGGACCCGGAGGTGTAGATGACGTACGCGGGCTCGTCGGGGTCGCGTTCGATGTCGTCGTACGCCTCGTCCGTGGACACCGGCTCGACACTGTCGACGGCGACGACCCGGTAATTTTCTTCCCGAAGGCCGGCGTTCACCCAGGACTGTGTGAGGACATGCCGCACCCCCGCGTCGGTGAGCATGGCGGTACGGCGCCGGACCGGCTGAACCGTGTCGACCGGCAGATAGACGCAGCCGGCGAGCAACGCACCGAGCACGGCGACGACTTGCTCGGCTCCCTTGTCCATGACGACGGCGACGCGCTCTCCCGAAGCGCAGCCGGCGGAGCGCAGTTCGCGGGCCACGCCCCGGGCCCGCGCGGCGAGTTCGGCGTAGGTCAGGGTGCCGTCCGGCGTGATGAGGGCGGGCCGGTCAGGCGTGCGGAGCGCTTGGGCGAACACGCCGTGGTGCAGGAGAGCGTCGGGCAGCGGGGCCGAGGTGTCGTTCGCGCGCCGCCGTTCCTCGGCCTGCCAGCGGGGCAGAGCGATCGCGTCCTGCGCGTCCCAGGGCTCCTCACCGTCCGCGAGGTGGCGCAGCAGCCGCTCGAAGGCGTCGAACATGTCGTCCACGAGGCCGTCGGGGAACACCCCTTCCCGGACGTCCCAGTTGACCTGGAGTCCTTCCGCGTCATCCATGGCCTGGCAGTCGATGAACACCTGGGGCGTCTGTGTGATGCCGTAGCCGTCCAGCCGTCCCGACGCACGCGACTCCGTTGCGGCGTCCGCGAGTCCGATCGCGCTGGTGAACACGACGGGCATCAGCGCCGCTTCGCGACCGCGGTGGCGTGCGAGTTCTCGCAGTACCTCGACACCCGAGTACAGGCGGTGGTCGAGGTCTTCGAAGAGCTGCCCGGCCACGGCCTGGGCGCGCTCCGTGAAGGTGGAGTCCCCGCCCTCTTCGACGGCGAGGAGGTTGATGGACGTGAAGTCGCCGACGATGCGGCCGATGTCCGGATGGAGGGGAAGACGGTTCAGGACCGTGAGGTTGAGACAGAAGTCCCGGGTCCGGCTCCAGCGTCCGATCACCGCGGCATAGGCCGCGAGCACGACGGACGAGGGCGTGACGCCACGGCGCTGTGCGCGGTCCTTCAACTGCTCCCAGGCAGCAGTGTCCAGCTTGAGGAAGCGGCGACGGAACCGGGGCGCCACGGCGTCGTCGTCGACGACGGGCAGGTCGGGAGCCAGGGGCAGAGTGTCCAGACGCGCGAGCCAGTACTGCTTGTCCCTCTGGTACGCCGCGGTCTCCTGAAGTCCCCGTTCGGCCAGCAAGTAGTCCCGGAATCGCACCTGAAGCGGCTGGAGCCGGGTGCCGGGATCGCTGTGCAGCGCCTCGAACTCAGCCAGCAGAAGCCAGATGCTGGCCCAGTCCGCGATGAGGAAGTCCATCGACAGGTGGAGCACGGCCCGGGTGTCGGTGCGGGTGACTCGCAGGTCGAACAGGGGCCAGTGGGAACTGTCGTAGACACGGTGCCCCATGTCCTCGCGGGCTTGCTTGAGGGAGTTCTCCAGCCGCTCGGTGCCGGCGCCCCTCATGTCCTCCACGGGCACGGAGAGGCGGGGCACGGTCGGCAGAACACTCTGGTGCCCGGCCGGATCGATGACCGCGCGGAGCATGTCATGGCGTTCGACGAGCCGGTTCCAGGCGTCCTCGGTGCGTTCCGGGTCCAGGTCGGGGTAGGTGATCTCGAGGTAGACGTGGCACGCGACGCCCCCGTAGCCGAACGCCTCGTTACGGCCCAGCAGATAGGCGGACTGCACGTCGGTCAGGGGGAACGGTGCGTGCCTGCCGGCCGGGTCGGGCGTGAGTTCCTGGGGCTGGGCCTCACTTCGCAGGAGATCGAGTATCCGGGTCTTGCCGTCTTTGAGTTCCTGGAGCTGCTCGGGACCGAGGCTCCCTTTGGGGGCTCGGTAGCGGAGCGTCCCGTCCTGTTCCCATAGCTGCACGCCGCTGCGCCGCAGACGGGCGATGAGTTCGGCCGGGGTGGTGGTGCTGGTCATTGCTCGGACTCCTTGGCCGCGGCGGGCGGGACGTTGGCGTTGAAGCGGAAGAGGTTGTCGGGGTCCCAGGCCTGCTTGAGGCGGGCGAGACGTTCGTACGTCGCACCGCCGTACGCGGCACGCACCCACTGCGGTTCCGGGTCGGGAAGCAGGTTGACGTACGGGCCCTGGGTGACGTTCTGAAGCCCCTGCCAGGCGGTGCGTGCCGGTTCCAGGTGGGCTTCGCTGGCGGCGTCGCCGTACCACTGGGCGCAGAGTTCGACGAACCACTGCGCACCTCGGTGGGCGAACGCCGTCTGTCCGGCCGGTGCTCGGGTGATGGCTCCGCCGAGGGCTCCGAGGACGACGGAGTAGTTGGGGCCGGCGGTCTCCCAGTGGCCGATGAGCCGGTCGACGGTGGTGTCCGACAGTTCGGGAAACAGTTCACCGCGGTTGTAGACGTGCTGCTCGCGGTACCGGGGCGGAGAGGGCAGCAGCCGCTGGTACGCGACGTAGGACATCTCGCCGACCGTGTCGGAGACAGGGCGCACAGCGCCGCGGCGCAACGGCGCGAGGACGTCTGCGGCTTCTTCGGGCGGCCCGAAGAAGGTCGGAATGAGCACAGCGCAGCGCTCGAAGTGCAGCCGCTCCGGTACGAAGGGCAGGGGCGGCGCGTTCCAGAGGACGGCGACGAGGGAGGCAGCGTCGGGCGCGGTGGACAGCCAGTCCCGTGCAGCACGCAGAGCAGTGGACGCCTGATGCGCGGGATGAGTCAGCGCACCGGCGGTGACCGTCGTGACCGGGTGCAGCGCGAATCCGAAGCGGGTGACGACGCCGAAGTTTCCGCCTCCCCCGCGCAGCGCCCAGAACAGCTCCGGGTACTGCTCGGCGTCGGCTCTGATGTGGCGGCCTGTCGCCGTCACCAGGTCGAAGAAGGTGACGTTGTCGCTGGTGAGACCGTGCCGGCGGGACAGATCACCGACTCCGCCGCCGAGGGTGTGGCCGCCGACGCCGACGTCGGCGTTGCGCGGGCCGGGCACGGCCAGCCCGAACTCCTGTGTGGCGGCGTCGAGTTCGCGCCAGGTGACACCGGCACCGACGACCGCGGTGCGGCCCAGCGGATCGACGTCGATGTCTTTCATCCCGCCCATGTCGATGACCACGCCGTCGTCACAGGTGCCCCAGCCCGCGACGTGGGCTCCGCCTCCGCGGACGGCCACGGGCAGGCCGGATGCGCGGGCGTGGGCGAGCACGGCCATGACGTCTTCGGCGTCGTTGCAGCGGGCGATGAGCGCCGGACGACGGTCTATCCGGGCGTTGCGAACACGGCGTGCGCGGTCGTAGCCGGGCTTGTCCGGTGTGACGGTACGGCCCTGGAAGCCGGGCAGTTCGGCGCCGATGCCGGGAGTGGCGCCCATGGCTACTCCTCCCCCGCCGGTGCCCTCAGCACGGCACCGTGCAGCTTGGCCTCGTCCAACGGGCGGGAGAGACCGGCGACTTCGACGGACAGCACACCCGTCGCGGGTGCCTCCTGCACGGCAAGGGGCCCACGAGGTTCGACATGCGCGATGAGGGCCTCGAAGGCGGTGCGGTCCTTCTCGCTCACACCCATCCGGACGGTCGCGATGTGCTGCGCGCCGTTGGGATGCCGTACGTCGGCAGGGCGTTGGGGCGGGTCGTAGGCCGATACGACGAAGGGAAGCCCTGAAGGCCGCACGGTGAGGAACTGGTAGCGCACCGGGACGCCGTCCGGTGGCGTGCGGCGCCCTCTCATGACGCGCGAGGTCTTCACACCGCCGGACTTCAGCGTGGTGCGGACGCCGGCCAGTGCGGTGTCATCGGTCTCCAGCGCCAGATCGCGCCAGCCCTCGCCGGGGCCCGCCCAGCGGGCCAGCCGTTCTCCCGCCGCGGCGCCGTAGCCCAGGGTCGCGGGCCATTTCAACAGCCGGAAGGCGCGGGGCAGTTCGAAGAACTCGACGAAGGGACCCTGTTCGAACCAGAGCAGGGCGTTGTGTGCCCGCTCGGGGATGCTGCCCCATTGCAGGGAGAAGCCGAGTTCCCGGTAGTCCAGCACGGTCGAGTGGATGTCGTCGACCTTGCACAGGATGTGACTGCATCTCAGCACGGTGTTCCTTCGATGATCTCTAGCGGAAGCGGGCGATGAGGAGTCGTTGGCCCAGGGGGGCGAGGGGGTGCTCCTCGTGCGGCAGGGTTTCGACGGACTCCGCACCGGCGCCTGCAAGAACGTCGAGCCACTGCTGCCGGGAGAGGAAGGTGGTGTCGGCTCGGCGTCTGGCGTCCTCGGCGGCCGTCATCATGAATGCCTGGGACGCCAGGATTTCCAGATGTTCGCGGGTGGGTTCGGTGATCAGCAGCAGGCCGCCGGGCGTCAGCAGTCTGACGAGGGAGCGCACGCTCGTATCCGTGTGCTGCGCGTTGTTGAGAACACCGGCGGCGACGACGACGTCGGCGCTACCCGACCGCAGCCCTTGCGCAGCCGGATCCTGGTCGACGTCGTACAGGCCGTGCCGGATCCATCGTTGAGCCGCGAAGCGCTCCTTGGCCGCGGCGACGAAGAAGTGCGAGACGTCGGTGAAGAGGTAGTCCACGGCCGGCTCAGTCCCGTGGCTGCCGGTGAGCGCGTCGATGACAGCCTCAGTCGTCGCTCCGGTGCCGCCCCCGACCTCGAGCACACGCAGCGGGCGGTCGGTGGTGCGGCCCGCGGCCAGCGACGAAACGGTCGCCGCGACAGCCGTGTTGAGATACCGGGCGGTGACCGGGTCGCGGTAGACGGAGTCCGCGAGGTGCGTCTGTCCCTGTGGAAAGAGAAGCAGGGCGGCCTGCTGCCCGCCCGTCATCAGGTGCGGAAGCCGGTCGGCGTTGTCCCGGAGGTACGTGATGAACGCGTCAGGTCCGAGGCCCTGACACCAGCTCTCGGCGGCGGTTTCCCAGGCCCGGCGTACGTCCGCTTCCGTGCGCGACGGCGCACCGCGGAAGCCTTCGCCGTCCCGTGCGATGACCGACCGCTGGGCGAGTTGCTTCAGCCAACGGCGGATCAGCCCGTGATGCTGCGGAACCACGCCCGCGGTCTGCAGGACTTCCTCTTCCGTGTAGGTGCGTTCGGTGTCTCTCAGGGTTCCGGCGTGCTGGAGAGCTGTGATCATCGAGGCGAGCACCGCGTCGTCGAGTTGCCGTACGAAGTCGCGGACGAGCTGGGCATCGAGGTCGCCTACGCGGCGCTCTGCCGCGTCACGGGCCAGTCGGGCCAGCTCTCCGGTCTCCACCTCGCGCAGCGGGGAAGTCTGCGTGACGGCCGGTGCCGCAACACCTGGTGCGGGCGCGCTACTTGGGGCGTCCTGGGCCGTGGCGGCTGCCAGCTCCGAGGCCGGCAGCCGCCGATAACGCTGATGAGGGCGCAGAGACGGGTAGCCGAGTTCCTTGGTGAGGTCCTGCCACATACGAGCCAGGGTCAGTTGGTACTGGTGAGGCCGGCCGGCGCAGGATTCGCCGAGGACGGCGGAACGTGCCGTCCGCAGGTCGTCGCGGATGGCGAGCGGCCACTGATCACGCAGCACATGGCGGTAGTCGGAGGAGGAGGCCGCCTCCAGCACGAGCGTGCTGGGTTCGGCCAGGTGCTCAGTACCGGGAGCGTCGAAGTCGAAGCGGTTCTTCACGGATTCCGGTATGTGCAGGCGCGGGCTCCACGACACGGGGCCGTGGGTGTCGGCGAGGGTGAGGCCGCCGCTGTCAGTGCCCAGGGTGACGCGGTGCAGGAGATGCAGGTGGTTGTCCGGGTCGTCGGGGTCGACCTGGTTGTGTACGCGCAGGGTGAGCGGCACCGCCCCGAACTGCCCGGTCAGGACGGTGAAGGGCGCCTCCGGTTCGGCGGGTGCGGCACGGATGTGCCAGGGCCGGAGGCTGCCGATCGACTCCCCGAGGATGTGCAGCAGGGGAAAGGCGACCTGGGAGGCGCAGGCGGCGTCGACGTAGACGGCAGGCTGTCCGTCGAGTACATGGTGTGCCGCGTCGATGAAACGCCGGACTGCGGGGAGATGCACGTAGTGGTCACCGACGCGGTAGTCCACCTCGTGCCGCCGTGCTTCACGCAGGCACGCGACGAGGTCGTCGTGGTGTACGGGAGATTCCTGGACGACGTTGACGCCGCGGCTCAGCAGCCGCAGTGCCAGCTCGGTGCCGGCTCCCCCGAGGACTCCTGAGCGCAGCACGACGCAGGCGAGATCCACGTCCTCGGGTAGCTGCTCCACGTCGGTGTAGAGCGGAACGCCGTGGCGGGCGGCGCAGTCGGCGGAGCGCCGACTGCCGGCTGCGAGCACCCCCGCGATCTCGAATTCGTCGGGGGAAGCGGCCAGTGCGGCGAGATGGAACTGCCCGAAGGTCGTGCCGCACACGACCGTCTTGAGTCGGCCTCCCTTCACAGCGATCCTTCCTCGGTGTCGATGAGTTCGCCGATCGCCGCGTCGTGCGTCATGAGGTCGCACACGCCGGGCTCCGTGGTGAGCCGTTCGATCGCGGTGGTGGCGCCCAGAGCCGCCTCGGCCCGGTGCGCTCCGCGCGCGACCTCGCCCCGCAGCACGGCGAGGGCGGCGACTGCCGTCACGGCTCCGGTCAGTGCGGAGATCCCGGGGGCCTTGAGCACTGCGGTACGCGTCGCCGGCTGCCGGGCTGCGGTGCCGTCGAGTTGGACGAGCAGCGTGAGATAAGGCGTGCGTCCGGCCACGTCGAGTGCGGTGGCCCGGCGGAGTCCGGCCACGGCATCGGCGCGAGGCAGAGAGTGGGCGGCTTCCAGTGCGCGCGTGAGGTGTTCACCGTCGATCGCGGTGTACCAACTGCCCCGGGTCAACGAGAGGTGCCGGGCGAGTCTCTCCCCCTCGCCGTCCAGGTAGGGCCATGCCACCACCGGCCGGGGTACGTACGGGAGTTGCCGACCCGGCAGCCTGGTGAGGGCACCGGAGCGGCGGGCGCCGTCCCGCCACGCGGCGAGCGGTTCGCTCTCCTCGCCGAGCACCCCGTCCAGGTAGTCCTCGGCACCGGTCCTGGTGAAGCGGTCCAGGACGGCCGTGTAGGAGGTCAGCTCTTCCACACGGTCGAAGTGCCGCGCGGCCAGCCACCGGGGCAGCAGCCCGGTCAGTCCCGGAAGAGCGCCCGCCTCGTACAGCGCGACACGCTCTCCCACGGCGGTGCTGATGCGCTCCGGAAGCCGGCCTCCTCCGGAGTCGACGAGGTGGGCGCCCGCCATCAGCGCGGCGTAGGTGACCCGTTGCGAGGTCAGGTGCGAGGGGCCCGCGCAGTGGAGGACGAGGGAGCAGCCGCGGACGAAAGCGGTAAGAGACGCCGCATCGTCGATGTCGACGGCGACCGCCTCGGCACGGGTCGCGGGGAGGTCGTTGGCGATGAACTTCTCGGCCCGTACTGCGTCACGGCCTCCGATGCGCAGCGGTCCCGCGTCCCACCGGGCGAGCAGCCGCGCCGCGTACCCGCCCACGTCGCCGTACCCACCGAGGATTCCGATCACAGGACGCCCTCCTCGGTCTCTTCCAAGGAGCCCTGATGCGCGTCCAGTTCCCGGGAGAGGGTCTGGGCGATCTGCTCCGGGGTGGGGCCCTGGAACATACGCCGCAGCGGAAGCCGCACGCCGAAGCGCTGCGCCAGCCTGGTCAGGAACCGGGTCGCCAGAAGGCTGTCGCCGCCCAGGGCGAAGAAGTTCTGCCTGCGCCCCACAGCGGCCACGTCGAGCAGTTCGCACCAGATCCCGGCGACGGCTTCCTCCAACTCGCCCTGTGGTGGCTCGTCCGGGGTGTCGGACTGTCCGAGACCGGCGGCAGCGGCGACTGCGGAGCGGTCGACCTTGCCGTTCGCGCCGAGCGGCAGCCACGGCAGCACGGTGATCCGGTCGGGGAGCATGTGCGCCGGCAGATACGCGGCCGCGTGGTCACGCAGCGACGTGGGGTCGAGATCCGCCGCGTGAGGAGACCTGCGGGCGGTCAGCACCTCGGTGAAGGACGTGTGCACCGGCCGGTGAGTGAAGTTCCGGTAGCCGGCCGCGGACAGCAGTCCGGCCCAGCGTGCCGCAGCCAGCGTGGGTGTCCCGGCGGTTCGGCGCTCTCGGTCGAACGCGGCGTATCCGCCGTCGAGCAGGCCTGCTGTCAGCAGGGCGACAGGGGTCAGCTCGGAGCGCTCCACGGCCACGAGCAGTCCCCCGGGCCGGGTCAGCAGCGCGGCCAGCGCCGGGCCGCGGGACGGTTCCGGGCTGCGGTGGAGGACGTGGTCGAGGACGACGGCGTCGAATCGGTGACGCAACTCCTCGGGCACCGCCAGGCCGGGCAGTCGGCGGCATGCGACCTCGTGAGCGCTGCCGGTGAAGCTCCGGGCCGCCTTTTCCACCTGGTCGGGGTCGTTGTCGAGCAGCGTGCAGCGCACTTGATCCTGTGTCAGATCTTCCAACAGCCGCCCGACCGCGCCGGGTTGGCTGCCGAGTACGGCCAGCTCCAGGGGCCGGTCCGCTCCCGCCGTACTGTCGGCGACGATCGCGGCGACGTCGTCGATCGCGGTGGCGGTGCCCGGGTCGGCGGCCGACAGGCGCGAGGGCGCGAGGATGTCGTCGTCGAGAAGGACCGACGGGTCGAGGCGGCCGGCGAGGATTTCCCGGAAGTCCCCAAGCCGGTCCGTCAGGCGCCGCTGTGCCTGAGCGAGCAACTCGCCGTAAGCGTCGTGCTGTTCGAGGAGCCTCCCGACGAGCGCGGCACCGGCCTCGGGACCGGGTGCGTACCCCGTCGGCGTTGCGAGCAGGACCTTCCGTTCCGCGAGCCACTTCAACCAGAGGCGGAGAACGGGCAGATGGGGCTCGGCGGCCCGAACCCGGCCGGCCCACTGGGCGACCGTGAGGCTCTCCTGGCCGCTGAGGTCGTCGAGGTGCAGGAGCCGGGCCAGGAAGGACTCGGCAACGGCGCTCTCGCGCTCCCGTGCACGGCGGCGGAACTCCTCGGTGGAGGAGGGGGGTTGCCCCTGTTTGACGGGGTCACTGACGGGATCGCTCGCGGGAGCGGCGGCGGGGACGACCGCGGCCACCAGCCGGCGTGAGGCGCCGTCGCCCGCCACGGTGACCACGGAATGGCCCACTCCAGGCGTCTCCAGCAGCGCTGCCTCGATCTCGCCGAGTTCGATGCGGTGGCCCCTGATCTTGACCTGCTGGTCGGCACGGCCGAGGAACTCCAGCGTCCCGTCGGGCCAGTAGCGTCCCAGGTCCCCTGTGCGGTACCAGCGTTCTCCCCGGTCTTCGACGAACCGTTCTTCCGTCAGCTCCGGCGCACCCCGGTAGCCGCGGGCGAGGCCCGCGCCGCCGATCCACAACTCACCGGGGACCCGGTCCGGGCAGTCACGGCCGTGTGTGTCGACCACCCGGTAGCGCTGTCCGCGCAGCGGGTGCCCGTAGGGAATCGAGGGCCAGTCGCGCACGACTTCGGCGACCTCGAACGCGTTGGACCAGATCGCCGCTTCGGTCGCACCGCCGAGGGCGACGAAGCGCGCCCACGGACTCTGGTCGGCCAGCCGTCCGGGGAGGTCGAGGCCCACCCAGTCGCCGGAGACCAGGGCCAGCTCCAGCGAGTCCGCCGGCTGCGCCGCTTCCGCGACGACGAGCAGCATGTCCAGAAGCGCCGGCACGGTGTTCCACACGGTCACCCGGTGCTGACGGACCAGGTCCAGCCAGCGCCGTGCGTCACGTCGGTCTTCCTCGTCGATCAGGACCAGCGCTCCGCCTGCCGAGAGCAGACCGAAGATGTCGTACACCGACAGGTCGAAGTCCAGCGCCGAGACGGCGAGAACCCGGTCCCGCTCCCCCACTCCGTAGCGCTGGTTGATGTCGGTCACGGTGTTCGCCGCGGCACGGTGGGTGATCTCGACCCCCTTGGGGTCGCCGGTGGAGCCCGAGGTGAAGATGACGTAGGCCAGCGCGTCCACCGGGACGTCGACCGGCCCGTCCGCCGCTCCGCCCGACGGCACCGCGTCAACGCTCAACCGCCGTATGCCGTCCGGCGTGCTGGGACCGGACCCCGACGGTGCGGCGTCCGCGGAACCGGTCACGACCAACCGTGTGCCAGCGGTCCGGTGAATGCGCTCCTGCCGCGCGGGCGGCTGATCGACGCCGACGGGAACGTAGGCGGCTCCGGCCGCGAGCACTCCCAGGACCGCCGTGATCTGCTCCGAGCCCTTGGGCATGCTGACGGCGACGGGTTCGCCGCGGGCGACGCCGTGTTCGCTCAGCACCGCCGCCAACCGCAGTGCGCGGTGGGCGAGTTCGCCGTAGCTCATCCTCCCGTCCTCGCCCCACAGCAGGGCTGTACGGTCCGGCTGCTCGGCGGCGCGGCAGAAGAAGTCACGGTGCAGCAGACCCGGTACCCCGTCGCCGGTGTCGTTGACTCCGGTACGCACAGCGCGCTGCGCGTCGGGCAGCAGGTCGGGGACGGGCTCGTTCCAGTCGTGCTCGGCCAGCCATTCCAACAGCCGTGTGTAGGCGGCGAACATCGCCTCCACGAACCCGTCGGGGAAGAGCTCCTCGACGACGTCCCAGTTGAGGTGCACACCGTCGGCGTCCTCGGTGACCTGGTGATCCAGCCAGACCTGCGGCGTCTGGGAGATGCCCCACACGTCACGTTCGAAGGGCGCGCCGGGGGAATCGCCGCCCAGCCCGAGAGCGGAGGTGAACACCACGGGCATGGTGGTCTCAGGCGTGCCGGTACGGCGGGCCAGTTCGCGCAGCACCCACACCGCCGAGACCTCACGGTGGTCGAGCGAACGCCACAACTCCCGCTGTACACGGCGGGCTCTGGCAAGCCAGCTCTCCTCCGCACGGGGCCGGGAGGAGACAAGCATCAGCGAGGTGAAGTCGCCGAGCACATTGCCGATGTCGGGATGGACGTCACGGCGGTCGAACAGCGTGAGGTTCAGGGTGAGTTCGGGCCGGGCGCTCCAGCGCCCCAGGACCTCGGCGAAGGCCGTGAGCAGTACGCCGGAGGGGGTGAGCCCCGCATCCCGCGCACGGCCGGTGAGCGCCTGCCAGCGTTCCGGGGCGATATGTGCCGCGTGCCGTACGAAACGGGGGCGAGCGACCTCGGACGGGTCCTTCGCGAGCGGCAGGGCAGGGGGCGGCGGCAGGCGGTCGAGCTGTTCGCTCCAGTAGTCCCTCGCCGCGGCGGCGGTCTCGGGGTCGGGGCCGCAGGTGTGCACGTAGTCCCGGAACGAGACCTCCACAGGCGGCAGTTCGGCTTCCGGGTCGGTGTAGAGAGCGGACAGCTCCGCGTAGAAGACGAGGATGCTCAGGGCGTCGAGGGCGATGTTGTCGATGCCGATTCCGATGCGGGTCTGCGCGCCGGAACGCACTCCGCGGACCGCGAAGAGCGGCCACGTTCCGGGATCGAAGACCTGGTGGGAGGCGGTGTCCCGAAGGCGGGTGCAGGCCGCCTCCATGTCGGGGCCGGCTTCCTCGATCTCCACGTGAAACCGGGGCACTTGGGGAAGGACGCGCTGTTCGCCACTATCGTCGACGACCGCGCGCAGCATCTCGTGCCGGGCGACGAGCCTGTCGAGGGCCGCCTCCAGGCGCTCCACGTCCAGGTCTTCGACGTCGTACTCACGGTAGAAGTGACAGCCGATGCCGCCGAGCGTGAAGTCCTCACCGCGCCCGAGCCAGTAGGCACGCTGGACGTCGGTCAACGGGAAGGGCTCGTGGCGGCTTTCCGGATCGGAGATCAGCGGACGCGGGGCGGGCCGCCTGCCGTCGGGCGTCAGCAGTGCGGCGAAGTCCGCGAGCACCGGAGCGGCGAACAGTTCGGAGAGCTGTACTCCGCCGTGCCCGTCGCCGCGCAGGCGCGCGATCATGCGCGTCGCCAGCAGTGAGTCACCGCCGAGGGCGAAGAAGTCGTTTTCGCGGCCGATGCCGTCGAGGTGGAGGACCGAGGACCACACGTCGGCGACCTGCTGCTCCCGCTCCCCGCGCGGCGGGGTGACCGCTCTGACTTCGCTCCGCGCGTCGCATTGCGTGAGGAGGCGTCGCACGGCGCCGCGGTCGGTCTTCCCGTTGGACGTCAGAGGGAACTCGGCGGTCACCAGGCAGCGTTCGGGAACCATGGCGGCGGGCAACTGCCCCGCCGCGTGGGCACGCACCTGCGCGGGGTCGGCGACGCCGGTCACCGCCACGCCCAGTCGTCCGTCCTCATCGACGACCGCGACCGCTCTCTCCACGCCGGGGGCCGCGGCGAGTACGGCCTCGATCTCGCCGAGTTCGACGCGATGGCCGCGTATCTTGACCTGCTGGTCGGCACGGCCCAGGAACTCCAGCGTCCCGTCCGGCCAGTAGCGGACCAGGTCGCCCGTGCGGTACCAATCCGTCCCGTCGACGGCTGTGAACTTCTCGGCCGTGCGGGCCTCGTCGCCCCGGTAGCCTCGGGCGACACCGGCCCCGCCGATCCACAGTTCGCCCGGGACCCAGTCCGGGCGGTCACGACCGTGCGGATCGACGGCGCGGCATCCGACACCGCGCAGCGGGGTCCCGTACGGCACCGAGGTCCACGCGGCCGGGACCCGCTCCACCTCACAGAGAGTGGAGTGGATCGCGGTCTCGGTGGTGCCGCCCAGGGCCACGAACCGGCAGTCAGGAGCAGCACCGCGCACGCGGCCGGGCAGATCGAGCGGGATCCAGTCCCCGCCCAGCAGTGTGAGCCGGAGGTCAGGCAGGCCCTCGGGACCGGCAGCGGTGATCAGCATGTCGAGCAGCGCGGGAACGCAGTTGACGACGGTCACTCGGTGGATTCGGGCCAACTCGGCCCAGGCAACGGCGTCCCGGCGTGCCGCTTCCTCGACGCAGACCAGGGCGCCGCCCGCCGTGAGGGACCCGAAGACGTCGTACACCGACAAGTCGAAGTCCAGTGCCGACAGCGCGAGCAGGCGGTCCGAACCGCCCACGACGAACCGGTCGTTGAGGTCGGCGACGGTGTTGAGCGCGGCCTTGTGCGTGATCTCGACGCCCTTGGGCTCTCCGGTCGAGCCCGAGGTGTGGATGACGTAGGCGAGGTCCGAGGCGTCGCCGGGTACGGGTGCGGGCAGCGGCTCGGCGTTCCGGCAGACGCTGAGATCGTCGAGGACGAGGCGTGTTCCGGCAGCGGCGAGGATGCGGTCACGCCGTGCGGCGGGCTGGTCGACGCCGAGCGGCAGGTAGGCCGCGCCGGCGGCGAGGATGCCCAGCACGGCGACGATCTGATCGGTGCCCTTGGGCAGGGTCAGGGCGACGAGGTCTCCCGGCGCGACGCCGCTGGAGCGCAGGTGCCCGGCCACGCGAAGGGCCCGTTCGGCGAGTTCGCCGTACGTCATCGACAGGCCGTGCTCCCCCACCAGGGCGAGCGCTTCGGGATCCTCGGCCGCATGCGCGAAGAACGCGTCGTGCAGGCGTGCTTCGGGCGGCTGCCACCCGTCGTCGGCCTTCTCTCGCAGTCGGAGCTGTTCCTCGGGCAGCAGCGCTGGTACGGGAGCGCTCCAGGCGTCAGGGCCGGCGAGCAGACGGTCCAGCAGCCCGGTGTAGGCGTCGAACATCGCGTCCAGCACTCCGGGAGCGAAGGCGTCCTCCCGTGCGTCCCAGTTGATCAGCAGGCCGCCCGCGACTTCGGTGACTTGCGCGTCGAGCCACACCTGCGGACCTTGCGAGATGATCCAGGACGGTTCACCGAAGCTCTCCCGCACCGTGTCGGCGAACAGTTCACCGAGTCCGAGCGCGCTGGTGTAGACGACCGGTGCCAGTACCTGCTCTCCGCGCAGCCGTGAGGCGTCCCGCAAGACCTCGACACCGGAGTATCCGGCGTGGGCGACGTCCTGGTGGAACTGTTCCTGGAGCCGGGTCGCGCGCTCGGCGAACGTGCCGTGCTGCCTTCCGTGCCAGGCCAGCAGCACCGACGAGGTGAAGTCGCCCACGAGCGAGGTGACGTGATCGTGGAGTGGTTCCCGGTCGAACAGCGGCAGATTCAGCAGGAATTCGGGCTCGGCGCTGAAGGCTTCCAGTGTCTCCGCGAAGACCGCCGCGAGCGCCATCGCGGGCGTCAGCCCGTGGTCGCGGGCCGCCTGCTCCAGTCTCCGGGTGCGCTCGGCTTCCAGGTGCCGGTGACGGCGTACGACCCTGCCGACTGCTGTGCCGTCGTACTCCGCCGCGGCGGGAAGCCGTGGTGCCACGGGGAGTTCAGGCAAACGTTCCTGCCAGTACTGCCGGTCGGCCTCGCGGACTGCCGCGCGCGCCGGTGCCGTGCGTGCGGCCTCACGTTCGGCCAGGTATCGGGGGTAGCTGTAGTCGAGGGCGGGGAGCGGAGTCGCCGGGTCCGCGTAGGCGGCAGCCAGGTCGTGGAGAAGGACGCGCAGGCTCAGGGCGTCGGCGGCGATCATGTCCAGATTGACGTGCAGCCTGGTTCCGCCATGACGCAAGGCGTCTGGCAGCAGGGAGAGTTGGACGTCGAAGACCTCCCCTGCGGAGATGTCCATGTGACGGTGGGACAGCTCCCGGCGCAGGGTCTCCAGCCTCCGGCGGGCTTCGTGCGGATCGAGTCCGCGCAGATCGTGGATGCGCAGTCCGGGCCAGGGGCTGGTGGGGAGGATGCGCTGACGGCCGTCGTCCAGGATGCTCACGCGGAGCATGCCGTGGCGGGCGAGCAGCGTGCGGACGGCGCTCTCCAGACGCCCCGGCTCCACATTCGTCCCGTCGAACTCGTGGTAGAAGTGCGCCGCGACCCCGCCCAGCCGCTGTTCCCGGGAGCGTCCGACCCAGTAGGCGTGCTGCATGAGCGCGAGGTCGAAGGGTGCTGCGGCGTCGAACTCCCTCTCGTCGCTGTCGCCGGCCGCGGCGGCCTCGCCGTCTCCTTGCCGGTCGGCGACCAGCCGGTTCCAGGCTGCCAGCGTGGGTTCGGCGATCAGCTCGGCGAAGCCGACGTCCAGACCTGCGCGGCGGCACGTTCCGGCCAGCCTCATCATCGTCAAGGAATCCAGCCCGAGTTGGATCAGTGGCGTCTCCTCATGGATGTCCTCGGCGGCGATGCCGAGCGCCTCGGCGACGGCTCCGCGCAGGTCGAGCCGCGGGTGTGCGTTCGCCGTCTGCGCCGCGTGTTCCTGGGACATCCGGATGCAACCCCTCACGACAGATTTCGGTCAGCCACCGGGGACCATAATGGAAACGATTATCATTTACAACATCAAGGTTTGCGGCTAGCGTCTCGGTGCGCACGCGCCATCGAGGAAGGAAGGTCATGGCCGAGTCCGAAGCCGCCCGCCCGAACCAGGAAGCACAGGAGGTCGCGCCGGAAGCGATCGAAGAGACGCCGCCGGGAGTGCTCAGCGCCCGGCGTTGGACCACGGGCGCAACGGCCCTGGCGGCTGCGCTCATGACGCTCGACATCACTGTCGTCAACGTGGCGATGCCTCAGATCGGGGCGGATCTCGACGCTTCGCTGGACAGCCTCCAGTGGATCGTCAACGCCTACACGCTGACCTTCGCCGCCCTGCTCCTCACCGCCGGTTCCGTCTCCGACCTGATCGGACGCCGGAAGGTCTTCCTCGTCGGTGTCGCCGTCTTCACGCTCGCCTCCGCCGTGTGCGCACTCGCCCCGAACGCCGGCGTCCTGATCGGGGCCCGTGCAGTGCAGGGAGCGGGCGGCGCGATGGTGCTCGGGACGTCACTCGCCCTGATATCGGGGGTCTTCGAGGGAGCGCCGACCCGTGCACGCACGAGGGCCATCGGGCTGTTCACCGCCGGCGGTGCCGCATCGGCTGCTCTCGGCCCGCTCGTCGGCGGAGCGATCGTGGAGTGGCTGAGCTGGCCGTACCTCTTCGCCGTCAACGTCCCCCTCGGCCTGCTCATTCTCTTCGGCACCGTACGGAAGGTCCCGGAGAGCGGAGCCGGATCGGGCCCCGGGCGCATCGACTACGCGGGAGCGGTGCTCGCCGTTCTGGCGCTGTTCCTGCTCAACTACGGGCTGCTAGCGGGCGCCGAGGATGGCTGGTCCGAGCTCGATGTGGTGGTCTCGATGGCCGCCGGGGCCGTCGTCGCCGCCGTTTTCGCCGCGGTGCAGTGGCGGCTCGGTTCCAGCGCAATGCTGGATCTGCGGCTGTTCACGATTCCTACGTTCAGCGGCGCGCTGCTGCTCAGCTTCGCCGCCCGGATCTTCAGCTTCGGGATGCTGCCGTTCCTCACCCTGTGGCTCGGGGGCATGCTGCATCTCACCCCCTTCCGCATCGGCCTCGTGCTGCTCGCTCAGTCGGTGGCCATCGTGATCGGTGCACCGCTGAGCGGTGTGCTGGCGAAGTTCCTGCCCGTCTCCCGCGTCCTCGCGCTGGGCATGACGGTGGTCGGCGCAGGCGTCCTGCTCACCGTGGGCATCTCGCCCTCGGACGGCTGGACGGCGCTGCTGCCGATGCTCGTTCTGATCGGCCTGGGCGCCGGCCTGACGCTTCCCCATCTGCTGTCCCTGGCGGTGAACGTGGTGCCGGCGTCCCGGGCCGGGACCGCCTCGGGTGCCGCCAACAGCTTCTTCCCGCTCGGCACCGCCACCGGCGTCGCCGTCTTCGGCGTCATCCTCACGGCAAAGGTCGACGATGTGATGTCCGCGGAGAAGCTGGACGGACTCGTGCCCGGCTCCGCTACGGAGAGGCTGCAAAGCCTGGTGACCGCCGGTCAGTTCGACGCGGTGGGGACGGCCGTACCCGAGACCGCTCGCGAGCAGGTTCTCACCATGGCCCACACCGCGTACACGGAAGCGCTGTCACAGATCTTCCTGGTCGCCGGCATCGCCGGCCTGGTCGCGGCGGCAGCAAGTCTGGTGCTGGTACGTGAGAAAGACGTGTACCGCGACGAGCACCGGGCTCAGGACGAAGCCGAGGTACCGCGCAAGGCAGCGGAGACGACGGGCGGCTGAGCTGTCCGCCGTCCCGCCGGCCGCCCGGTTGCCGAGGGCCGCGGAAGACGACGACGGATCCGGCTGGTTCCGCTTCGTCGAGAACGAGACCCGGCCCTCGGCAACCGGGCACCGCACAACGCCAGTTGTGCCCCTCACGGAGGCTCTGCACGGAGGCGCGCGGCGCTCCCCTACGCCCGGCCCACCGGCTTCGCAGCTCCGAGTTCCCTCGTCACCAGGTCCAGCAGCGCGTCCCGCTCCGGAGTGAGGTAGAAGTGATCTCCCGGCAGTGTGTGGAGAGCGAATGCACCGCTGGTGTGTGACGCCCAGCCGGACGCCTGTACCTCATCGACCTCCGGGTCGCTGTCGCCTATCACCGCGGTGACGGGGCAGCGAAGTTCCGTTCCGGGCGTGTGACGGTACGTCTCGGCCAGTCGGAAATCACTACGGATCACGGGCAGGAAGACCGACTGCATCTCAGGATCGCGCAGCAGCACGCCGTCGGTCCCACCGAGCCTGACGAGTTCGTCCACCACGGCGTCGTCGTCCCTGAGATGGACATCACCGTGCACTGCCTGGTGCGGCGCGTGCCGCCCCGAGACGATGAGCTTCACCGGCTCCGTCTGATGGACACGCTCAATTCGCCGAGCGGTCTCGTAAGCCACTGCGGCACCCATGCTGTGCCCGAACAGGGCGAAGCGGCGGTCTCCGAGGCCGAGTACCGCCCGGGCGACGGCATCGGCCATCACGTCCATGTCGTCCGTGCACTCCTCGTCGAAGCGGTCCTCCCGCCCCGGATACTGCAC
The DNA here is from genome assembly GCF_001751255.1 of Streptomyces nanshensis. GTDB lineage: Bacteria > Actinomycetota > Actinomycetes > Streptomycetales > Streptomycetaceae > Streptomyces > Streptomyces nanshensis_A. The sequence continues at coordinate 49,404 of NZ_LJGW01000111.1, forward strand.
TGCACGCACCTCGATGCCCTCCGGCAGCAGACGCGGCCAGTCCTTGTAGAAGCTCGCCGAGCCTCCCGCGTGCGGCAGGCAGATCAAGCACAACTCCGCCTCCGGCCGGGGCACCTGGCAGCGCAACCATGAAGCCGTCGCCCGGGCAGCGTCGTTCGGATATGCGCCCGGGCTCTTCGGGTCAGTCACGTCGGCTCCTCGATTCGGTGCGATCTTCCATGTCCGCTCGTACGGCAAGGAGTGCGACCTCGGCCGACCGTGCTCGCGGCCCGTCTTCGCCGGAGAGATACCGGGACGTGGCCGCTTCCCGGCACGGCACTGCACCGGGGCTCCACTCCCCCCTCGGCGCTGCCGGCGGCTCCGCACTTTACGTGCGCGGGAACCCCACTATAGATTTTGAAAATCATTGTCGTCTAGCCTGGTGCCGCACGACCCGTTACTCGACCCAGGAGGGCGCGTGAGCGAGCCAAGGAAGTCCGCACACCTCGGGGTCGAGTCCGGCCGCAGCTCGGGCAGCACAGCAGGACTGCCATACAGGAGCAGCCCCGCCCCCTCGGGCACCCCGTCCCCGATCGGCCGGTTCGAGCAACGCCCAGGAGACCGAACGGACTTACCGGTTCGCATCGGCCGGCGGTGATGTACGCGGCTCCGCCGGCCGACGCGGGGCCGACCGTCACCCCACGGCCACGTCATGGCGAACCGCCGCACTGCCGTCGAAGGAGAAAGGCCGGCAGTGCGGCGGCAGACGCAGCATAAATGAAAATGAATCCCATGTTAATGTGCTCGGTGCTCCGGCCTCCTCGCCACGGACACCTGCACACCGTGCGGCGCCGCCCCGGAACACGCTGCGGCCTGCCTGCACGGGGAGTCGAAGGGCAGTCACGTGAACCGATCGCAGATATCCCGCCGTTCGCTGCTGGGCGGCGTCGCCGGGGCCGCGCTGACCACGGGCGGAGGACTTCTCACGGCCTGCGGCGGCAGCGCGGGCGAACCGTCGGCGGGATCGTCCTACTCGGGCAAACCCCGCAGAGGAGGCCGGCTCCGCGCCGCCTTCCTCGGCTCGAACTCCGAGTCGACGAGCGTGGTCCGGGCAACCGCGACCGTCATCGATTACGTACGAGCACGCGTCGTCTGGGACACCTTGGGCGAATTGGAGGACGATCGCCCCGTCTGGCGCCTGGCTTCTGCCGTCGAAGCAAACAAGGACGCCTCCGAGTGGACCGTGCGGGTCCGGGACGGCGTGGTCTTCAGCGACGGCTCCGAACTCACCGCCGAAGATGTGCTGTTCAGCCTGCGCACTCTCGCCGCACACCCCGGCGGCCAAGCCGGCTTGCTCTCGGGAGTGGACTTCGGCAAGGCCCGTACACGGGACAAGCACACCCTGACACTTCCGCTCAAGCGCCCCGACGGCTTCTTCGACCTGGTGCTGGCACAGTCCATGTTCGTCTTCCCGCACGGGACGAAGAACCTCTCCAAGGCGCCGGGCAGCGGGCCTTTCAGGCTGGCCGAATGGTCCGCCGGCAAGAGCAGCCTGCTCAAGGCCAACCGGAACTACTGGGGCTCCGACGACGGCGGCCCCTACCTGGACGAGATCGAGTTGTTCTCCGTCACCGATCCGGCCGCCCGGCTCAGCGGCTTGAAGTCCGGCCAGTTCGACTACGCGGGCAGCGTCGCCCTGACCGCGGCCCGGGCCGAGAAGTCCGACGACGCGATCCGCGTCCTGCTCCCGCCCCGGAACCTGTGGAACGAACTCTCCTTCAGCATGAACCTGGAGGAGACGCCCTTCACTTCGGCCGCCGCCGTCAAGGCCGTCAAGTACGCCATCGACAGGGAGGCGATGGTCAAGGGCGTGACACTCGGCTACGGAGAAGTCGCTGACGACGCGCTCGGCAAGCACCAGCGCTGGTACGCCGGCGACCTTCCGGCACGCGATCACGACCCCGAAAGGGCCCGGGCACTGCTGAAGAAGGCCGGGCGGGCGGGAGAGCGCATCTCCCTGCGTACGAGCGCCCTGTCCTACGGCGCCGTGGAAAGCGCCACCGCATTCGTACAGCAGGCCAAGGAAGCCGGACTGAACGTCAGGGTCGACAAGGTGCCGCCCGCCGACTACTACAGCGACACCGAGAAGATGCTCCACACGCCCGTTCAGACAACCGTGTTCTCCCCGATGACGCTGCCGCTGCAACTGTCCAACTACTACGGGAGCGGCGCGAGTTACCCCTTCACCGGCCCCGCTCCCGAACGTCTAGAGAGCCTCATGCGCGCCATGCGCCGGTCGGTCAAGGACACGGACCGCGAACGCGCCGTCGCCGACGTCCAGCACTACCTCCACGACCACGGAGGGGACGCCGTCTTCGCCCGGCTGCCCGGGGCCGCCGCGGCCACTCCTCACGTACAGGATGTGAAGGCGCTGGGCTTCGCGGACTACCCCTCGCTGCGCGACGCGTTCCTGAGCCCGTGAGCACAGCAGCAGATCTCCGGCCCCCGGCACAAGCGAAGGTCCCGGGGGGCGAGTCCGTGACCGACCGCGCCGCGAGGACGCGTGGGCTTCTCTGGCTGGTGCTGCGCCGGCTGTCGGCCTCGATCACGGTGCTGTTCGTCGTGTCCGTGCTCGTCTTCGCGGCGACATCGCTGGCCCCCGGTGATGCCGCGACCGCACGGCTCTCGCAGCAGGGCGGTGCCACGCGGGAACAGGTCGAGGCGCTCCGGCACACACTCGGTCTCGACGCGCCTCTCCCCCAGCGCTACCTGGCCTGGCTCGCCCATGCCGTGCGCGGCGATCTGGGTGTGTCCTACGCCCAGGGCAGGGAGGTGTCCGGACTCATCGCCGAACGTGCCGTCAATTCCCTGCTGTTGGGGGGTGTGGCGGTCGCCGTGCTGATTCCGCTGGCGCTCCTTCTCGGCATCTGGTCGGGTCTGCGGGCCGACCGGCGCTCGGACCGCGTCATCACGGCGTCCAGCCTGACCTTGGTCAGCATCCCCGAGTTCGTCACCGGAACGCTGCTGGTGCTCTGCTTCGCGACGGGCCTGGGGTGGCTTCCGGCGGTGTCGGTCCTGTCCGCGGGAGAAAGCCCCGCGGACAGGCCCTCGGTGCTCGTCCTGCCTGTGCTGACGCTCGTGTCGGCGTGTCTGGCACAGAACGTCCGTCTGCTGCGGGCGGGAACGGTACAGGCCGCGTCCTCGGACGCAGTCGAAGCAGCCCGGCTGAGCGGCGTTCCCGAGTCCCGCGTGGTACTGCGCTGGATTCTCCCTGCCGCGATCGTCCCCTCGATACCGCTCATGGCCCGCTACGTCTCCTACCTGCTCGGTGGAACTCTGGTCGCGGAGAGCCTGTTCGGCTACCCGGGAGTGGCCGCGGCGCTGGTGGACGCGTCCGCGGCCCGGGACGCCCCCGTGGTACTGGCCGTCGCCCTGATCGCCACCTGCGTGACCGTCACGCTGAATCTGCTGGCTGACGTGCTGTCCGCCGTGTTCAATCCCGTCCGGGGAAGTGGAGTATGACCCCAGAGGCTCTGACCAAGCAGGGCAGGTCCGTTGAGGCAGCGTCCGGCGACGGCACGCCCGGTACGGGCCCGTCCGACGAAGGACGCCGCAGCTCCCGCAGACGACGCGTCGCGGCGACGGGTGCGGTACTGCTGCTGACACTGCTCACCGCGGTCCTCGGGCCGCTGCTGGCCCCGCACGACCCCGGTGAGGTCGTAGGAGTCCCGTACGCCCCCGCTGATGGCGAACTGCCGCTGGGAACCGACAAGTTGGGCGCCGATGTGCTCAGCCGGGTGCTGAGCGGCGGTCGGTCGCTGCTCCTTGCCTCCTGCGCGGTCATGGTCACCGCTTATGCCGTGGGAGCCGTGGCAGGAGCGACGGCCGCCCTGCGGCGCGGCTGGGTCGACTCCGTGATCATGCGCGCGGTCGACGTCTTGATGAGCATGCCCGCGTTCATGCTGCTGAGCGTGTTGATCGTGGCCACCGGGCGGGGATGGACGGGAGTGGCCGTCGCCGCCACGCTGATTCTGCTTCCCGACATCGCCCGCGTGGTGCGCGCCGCCACGCTTCAGGCGTTGGAGCACGACTACGTAGAAGTGGCGCAGGGACGCGGCGAGGGGCTGGGGTACGTGCTGCTGCGTGAAGTGCTCCCCAATCTGCGGCCGCTCCTGCGGGCAGACGCCGGCGTGCGTTTCGTGGGTGCGGTGTTCACGCTCGCCACAGCGGGGTTCCTGGGGTACGGAGTTCAACCACCGGCCGCCGACTGGTCGTTGATGCTGCTGGAGAATCAATCGGGGCTCGCACTGCAGCCGTTGGCCGTACTCGCTCCCGCCCTGATGCTGCTCGTTCTGTTGCTGTCCGCCAATCTCCTCGTGGACCAGCTCTCCCCGGCGGCCGACGACTGCCGGCCCCGTACGCGAAGTCCACGAGGCGGTGACGCACCCTCGGCGCCTGCCGAGGAGCCGGCCGACGACGGGACCGACGGTGCGGTCAGAGCCCGCGGCCTGCTCATCGAGTCGGCCACCGGTCCTGTTCTGTACTCTGTCGACCTCGACTTGGCGCCCCGTCAGATTCTCGCTCTGGTCGGAGAGTCGGGGAGCGGCAAGACGACACTCGCGCTCGCTGTGCTGGGCCGTGTCCGTCCGGGACTGCGGCAGACCGGAGGCACCGTCACGGTGGCCGGGAAGCCGGTCACCGGACTCGGCGAACGTGCCCTGCGGCGGCTGCGCGCACAGCACACCGCTTACGTTCCACAGGATCCGCGAACGTCGCTGTCGCCCACTCTGCGCGTCGGCAGACACCTCACGGAACTGCTCGCGGCCGGCGGCGTTCCGGCGCAGCAGCGTGAACAACGTGCCCGGGAGGCCCTGCGCCTCGTCGGACTCCCCGACGACGCGCGGTTTCTGCGCCGGAGGCCGCACCAGCTCTCCGGAGGACAACGGCAACGCGTCGCTATAGCCGGGGCGTTGGCGGGGCGCCCGGACGTCCTCGTGCTGGACGAACCGACGAGCGCCCTGGACCCGGTGACAGCCGCCGCGTTGCTGGCGGATCTGGACCGGCTGCGGCGTGAGACCGGTGTGAGCGTCCTGATGGTGACCCACGACCTCGCCGCCGCGGCCGGTGTCGCCGACACGATCGCGGTCATGGCCGGCGGCCGGATCGTGGAGACGGGACCCGCCGAACGCCTCCTTCATGAAGCGGCCAGCGACGCCGGTGCCGACTTGGTCACGGCGGCCCGTGCCGCAAGCACCCTCCTCGGGGACGAGGCGGGCGAGCGGTCTGTGAAGCGCAGGAGTCCGCATCTCCCAGACCCCCGCGGGACGAACGCCGACGACGTACTGGCCACGCGGTCGCTCGGCCTGATGCACGGACCGCGTGGAGTCCCGGTGCTGTCCGAGGTGAACCTCGCGGTGGCAGCCGGCTCCTGTCTCACGCTGGTCGGTCCGTCGGGCTGCGGCAAGACGACGTTGCTGCGCTGCCTGGCCGGACTTCACGGACGTCGGACGGGCGAAGTGCTGCTGGACGGAGCACCGTTGGCGCCACGCGTACGTGAACGCAGCCGGGAGGAGCTCCGCATGGTCCAGCTCGTCCCGCAGGATCCGTACGACTCCCTGAACCCCTCCCACACCGTGGAGGAGATCCTGGCTCGTCCGCTGAGGCTGTTCTGTACGACATCCGACGCTGCGTCCACGCGCGAAGAGGCGCGCCGTCTGCTGGACCGCGTCGGGCTGGAGGAGCGCTTCGCCCGTCGGCGCCCCAGCTCGCTCTCAGGGGGACAGCGGCAACGCGTCGCTCTGGCGCGAGCGCTCGCCGCCCGGCCGAGAGTGCTCCTGTGCGACGAGGCGACCAGCGCTCTGGATCCCACGGCAGCCGCCTCCGTGGTGGATCTGCTGGGGGACGTACGACGTGACAGCGGAACAGCGCTGATCGTGGTCACCCACGATCTGACGGTCGCCTCGCGGCTCGGCGGGGACGTGGCGGTGCTGGGCGAGGGAGGAGTCCTGGAGTACGGGCCGGTGGCCGGCGTTCTCGCCGACCCCCGTCACCCGGCTTCCCGGGAACTGATCTCCGCCGTCCCCGAGTTGCCCTGAACGATGGGCACTCGAGGGCGAGTGGTGAAGCACGACTTCGGGTCCGCCGCGTCTCGGCCACTCCCGGCTCTGCCGGTCACAGGGGATCGGCATCCCCGAGGAGGGGGTCCGGGATGGAGGCCCAGGACTCCTGCCCCCGGGACAGTTCTTCGTCGGTGAGCAGGGTCGCGTCCAGCACCGCATGGATCCGTCGGTGATCGAGATCGACGCCTGTGAAGGTGATCTCGTTGCGTCGCTCACCGTAGTAGTCGTCCCAGAACCAGGAGGCGAGTGTGCGCCGCTGCGGCGAGGCCGCCTCCCAGGCGCCTGCGGCCCCTGCCTCCAGCCAGCCGCCCGCTTCTCTCAACTCCAGGTGTGCGCCCGCGGAATGCCAGATCACGACGGAGTCGGGGCGGCTCGCCAGCCACAGATGCCCGCGGCTTCGTACGACGCCGAACATGACGTCTGCCAGCGCGCCGGAAAGCCTCTCAGCGTGTACGGGGCGGCGGGCTCGCCACAGTACGGTGCGCACTCCGTTGTCGAGGCCACGGTGCACGAGCGCTGCGGTCACCGGCTCCAGCCGCGCCCGCCGCTCGTCGGCGGCTTCGGGTGGCAGGCGCCGGACGAACGACGAGCGGAGTTCCGTCCCGGGTACGCCGTCGCGGGGGCACTGCGTCAGGAGGGCTCGTGCGTTGAGGTGTGAGGTCAACGAGGCGACGCCCGAAGCCTGGGAGTCGTCGCTGTTGTCCGTCGCGGACCGCACCACCAGGGCGTCGGCCGCCTCGACTTGACGGGCGGCGGCCTCGGCGACAGTGAGGGGATCGCCGTGCTCCGACCCGTTCCACTGCTGTACGGCCCTGTGGATACAGCCCATGTCCGCCAAGAACGAGGCCGGATCGATCCCCACGACGACAGGCGCCGGATCGAAATGGTCCGCCAACGAGCTGCCACCCGTCGGCACCCGCCACAGCTCCGCCAAGAGAGGCAGGACGTCGAGATTCTGCGGGAGGGCAAGAATGACGTGAGGGTGTCGGTCAGCGTGACGGATGGAGAGAAGCGCCTGGCGCAGGATCACCACGGGATCACCTGTAGCCCCAAGTGAAGCCGTATTCCGCAGCGTCGGGTCGACGCCGGAGAGAAGACTCTGGACCACCGGATACTTCTCGTCCCTGCTCTCGACGGAGACCGCCAGGACGACGGCGTCCGGGGCCGCGGCGAGCATCTGGTCGACGACGGCGCCCCGCGCGGCAGGGGTGTTCCCCGCCGCCACGCTCAACAGACACTTGGTCACGGTGTCGCCCTGGTCAGTTGAGGTGGGCGACATGCTGCGGTGACGGGCCGGCACGGAGGCCGGCAGGCACCGGGTCGTCGTCCGGCATGCCGGCCAGCAGCCACGCGGCGACCGCCTCCGCGTCCGCCTCGGTCGTGATCGGGCCGAGTCGCTTCACCACCCCGGTCGGCTCGCGATCCTCGCCGCACGGCTGGACGGCGGCGTGCAGTCCACGGGAGCGATGACAGCGCAGCAGTGCGCTCAGGCAGCGGGTGGCGACCATGACTCCGTGCGGACAGCGGCTGACTGCCTGGCGCAGCCGCTCCACCACCTGCTCATCGGCAGAATCCCGGCAGTCGGTGCAGACGACGAGTGTGAAGGGACGCTTCCCCGGGGCGGGTGCCGGGCCGTTCATACATCATCCTCGCGATCTTGACGGAAGTGCCGCCTGCTGGAGGCGGCAGGCCGGGCCCTCGGGCCCGGGTGCTGGTACGCATGGCGCCGGTTCATCCGTTGCTGTGGCCGAGTGGCGCTCGCCCGACGGCCGTTGTCCGCCGAGGGCCACGGGCACTATTCTACAGAAACGACATCCATTTTCATTAGGGGAGTCCGCGCCGTGGGGTCGCCTGCCTCGCGGACGGATGCGATCCGGCGGCCGCTCTCTGCGAGAACACCGCGTTCACCTGGACCCGCAGCCTTCGTCCTCCGGCTTCCTCACCGACGTCCGGCCCCCTCATCCCGACACGAGGAGGGCTGCGTCCGCCGTGAGTGAGACCCGAGGCACGACACCGCTGGGCGCGCGCCGCACCCGGCAACGTCTGGACATCCTTCAACACCTTTCAGCCGCCCCCGACTTCATCTCGGCCCAGGGTCTGCACGCACGCCTCGCGCAGACCGGGACGCTCGTGGGGCTGAGTACGGTCTACCGCGCCCTGAGAGACCTGGAGAGAGCCGAGCAGGTCGACGTCATACGGAGCGAAGCCTCCGGTGAGCGCCTCTACAGGAGACGCTCCACCTCCGAGCACCAGCACTATGTGATCTGCCGCCGGTGCGGACGCAGCGAAGCCGTCGACACGGACATCGTCGAACGCTGGGCCGCCCACCTCGACCAGCTCACCGGCTTCTCCAACGTGACGCACACGCTGGAACTCAGCGGTGAATGCATGGACTGCCACCTCTGAGATGCCGGCACGCTGACGCCGTCGGCACCCAGGAATCCCGCTCTCCGCATCTCCTCCAGCCCCGCCCCGAGACGGTTGCGAGCCGCACGCCAAGTCCCTTGCCGCAAAGGGACCTTGGAGGGCTGTAACGACAATCGTTGCCAGATACAGTTGCGTTGACTGCCCAGTTGCACCTGACAGGTGATAGAGGAGGACCATGCCCAAGGGCATAGGCATCGCGATCGTGCTCGCACTGGCCCTGGGGGTGACGGGGTGTTCGGGTGCGCCTCGCCCCTCAGCCGGCAAGCAGAAGGCGAACACGGTCGTACGGAGCTGCGGGCAGTCGCTTTCGGTGTCCGAAGCGCCGCACCGGGCCGTCACCCTCGACCAGTCCTCGACGGAGACCCTGCTCGCGCTCGGCCTTGCCGACCGTATGGCGGGGACCTCCTATCTGAAGACGAGCATCGCGCCCCGCTACCGGACCGACTACAAGAAGGTGCCGGTACTCAGCCCCAAGACCCTCACCAGCGAGCAGCTCCGAGCGGCCAACCCCGATCTGGCAGTTGCTTCCTTCGCCGAGCTGTACGGCAAGGACCGGGTCGGCACCCGCAAGGAGTTGGCGGACTCGGGTCTTCCTTCATACGTGAGCGCGGTGGACTGCCCTCACCGCAGCAAGCCGGGCATGACTCCCTTCGACCTTCTCTTCCAGGACTACGAGAACCTCGGGCGCATGTTCCACGCGGAGCGCCGCGCTCAGAAACTGATCGACAGCCAGAGGAAGAGCGTCCAACGGGCGCAGTCCGTACGGAAGAAGATCCGCAACAAGCCGTCCGTCGTCTGGATCTACTCGGTGTTCGACGGTGCCCCGTATGTCGCGGGCAAGGGAGGACTGCCGAGCGAGATGAGCAGGCTCGTGGGCGCCGAGAACGCCTTCGACGACGTCGACGAACAGTGGCCCGAGGTGTCGTGGGAGGCGGTGGCGGACCGCGACCCTGACCTGATCGTGCTCGGTGACCTTCCCGAACTGGGACAGCCTGGTGACAGCGCCCGCGACAAGCTGCGCATGCTCCGCAAGGACCCGCTGACCTCAAAGCTGTCGGCCGTACGGAAGAAGCGGGTGCTGACCGTCCCCGGTATCGAGATGGATCCGTCGGTGCGCAGCGTCCATACGCTCGGCCTGCTCGCGGAGGAGACGAAGGACCGCGGGTATGCCCGCTGACCCCGTCGAACAGGGGGCAGTCACACGGGAATCCGACGGCGCGCAGCAGAGCACGGACCTCACGGCATCGCCGCTCCACCCGTCCCACCGCGCGGCACCGGGCGCGACCGGTGCGTACCGGAAGCATCCGCCGGTACGCAGCGAGCGAGGCCCAGGGGCACTCCGGCCGGTCGTCTTCCTCGCCGGCTTCGCGCTCCTCGTCGCCTCGATGGCCGTCTCCGTACGCATCGGCATCAGCGACGTCGGATACGCCGACCTCGGCCGGGTACTGGGCAGCCGGCTCGGCCTGTCCCTCCGGCCACTGCCCCCGCTCGTCGACTCCCTCATCTGGGATCTACGCGTACCACGGGTGCTGCTCGCTGCCTTCGTCGGCGCGACGCTGGCGACCTGCGGAGCCACCCTGCAAGCGGTGACCGGCAACGCCCTGGCCGATCCCTATCTGCTGGGAGTCTCCTCGGGCGCCTCCAGCGGTGCGGTCTCCGTCGTCGTTCTGGGCGTCGGCGCCGGTTCTCTCGGGGTGACGGGCGGAGCCTTCGCCGGCGCACTCGCCTCCTTCGGACTGCTGATGCTGCTGCTACGCCGCAGCGGCCTGGACTCCGTACGGATCCTGCTGACAGGCGTCGCCGTGGGGCAGTTGTTCATGGCTCTCACCTCGCTGATCGTCATGGCGTCCGGCGATGCGGAGACGACACGGGCCGTGGCCCACTGGCTGCTCGGCTCGATGGCGTCCGCACGGTGGGAGGGCGTGGCGATCTGCGCCACCGTCACGGCAGCGGGACTGTTCGTCCTGTGGTCGTGTTCCACCGCACTCGACGGCTTCGCCTTCGGCCAGGACACTGCCGCGTCGCTCGGGATCAACGTACGGGCGGTGCAGAACGTCCTGCTCATGGTGACCGCGCTGCTCACGGCGGTGGCCGTCGCGTTCGTCGGTGCCATCGGGTTCGTGGGGCTGATCGTTCCGCACTGCGTACGGTTCGCGGTCGGACCGCTGCACCGGTCTCTGCTGCCGTTCTCGGCGCTCGGCGGGGCGGTGTTCCTGGTGGCCACGGACGCCGTGGCGAGGGTCGCGTTCGCACCCAGGGAAGTGCCGGTCGGCGTCTTCACGGCTCTCCTCGGCGCCCCGGTCTTCGCCGTCATCCTGCGGAGGCGGGGAGGACTATGAGGATCGACGTCGCACAGGTCGGCTGGACGGTCCGCGACAAGAACGTCCTCGAGGCGATCGACGTCACTGTCGCGTCCGGTGAGACGGTCGGACTCATCGGCCCCAACGGCTCAGGAAAGTCATCGCTGTTGCGGTGCGTCGCGGGGCTGCTCAAGCCGACGTACGGCGCCGTCCGGTACGACGGGCACGACATCCGCGCGTTCGGGCCGCGCCGGATCGCCCAGAACATCGCCTTCGTCGGCCAGACCTCCCACACCGCGGGAGAGTTGCGGGTCGCGGACGTGGTCGCTCTGGGACGCACGCCCTTCCGCGACCGGTGGCACGGCCTCGACGCCCGGGACAGCCTCGTGATCGACGCCGCCCTCGAACGCATGGGCCTGACCGGTCTCGCCGCCCGTACATGGCGGACGCTCTCCGGCGGAGAACAACAGCGCACCCACGTAGCCCGTGCGCTGGCCCAGCAGCCCTGGGGAATTCTGCTGGACGAACCGCTCAACCACCTGGACATCAGATACCAGTTGGAACTCATGGAGATGCTGGCCGCCACCGACCAGACCGTTCTGATCGCCGTCCACGACCTGACCGTGGCGGCCCGGTTCTGCGACCGGCTCGTCCTGCTGAGCCAGGGCAGGGTCGCTGCGGCCGGACAGCCGCAAGACGTCCTCACGGCCGAGAACATGAGGAACGTGTTCGGAACCGAAACCGAAATCACCCGCGACGACCGAGGAGGACTCACGATCAGCCACCGAAGCGTCGCGAGGTCAGCCGGGTTCGGAAACGGTCTTCCTGGCTCCCCGTCGCCGGATCCGGTAACTGCCCGCGAATCGGCAGACGACGTAGATTGCGAACGAGATGGTCGTGACGTAGGGGCTGATAGGAATGCTGCCGCCGAGAGCGAGCAGAATGCCGCCTTCGATGGAGACCGTCGCGAAGACCACGCTGAGCACGGGCAGCAGCACCGGTGACACCGTGATCCGGGTTGCTGCGGCCGCGGGGGTGACGACAAGAGTGAGGACCAGCAGCGCCCCGACGATCTGCACCGACAGCGCGACGGCTAGTCCCAGGACCACCATGAAGGCGAAGGACAGTGCTCGTACCGGCACTCCTCGGGCCTCCGCCACCTCCGGGTCGGCGCTGGCGAACGTGAGCGGCCGCCACATGACCGCCAGCGCGACGAGCACCACGGCCGAGGTGCCGAGCAGCCAGGACGTCTGCGGAGTGTCGACGGCGACGATCTGTCCGGTGAGGATGCCGAACTTGTTCGCGGCCCGGCCCTTGTACAAGGCGAGGAAGAGGACGCCCAGGCCGAGGCCGAAGGGCATGAGCGTGCCGATGACGGAATTGCCGTCCCGGGCGCGAGAGCCGAATACGCCGATCGTTCCAGCCGCGATCAACGATCCGGCGATTGAGCCCGCCACGATGTTCGTCCCCAGCAACAGGGCCGCAGAGGCGCCGGCGAAGGACAGCTCGCTGATGCCGTGCACCGCGAACGGCAGGTCTCGCCTGATCACGAAGACGCCCACCAGCCCGCCGATCAGACCGAGCGCGGCCCCGGCGATGAGAGAGTTGCGGACCAGGACGAGCAGCTCTCCGTAGTCGTCGAAGGTGAATATCTGCTGCCAGAGACCGTCGCCCGTCGTCACGACCGCGCTCCGTCCGGCAGTTCCGGATGGTGCGCGGGATCCACTACTTCGTCCGGCGCTCCGACAACCATGATCCGGTCCCGGACTCTGACCACATCGACCTGTGTTCCGTACAACTGCGACAGCGCGGCTGACGTCAGCACCTCCCCCGGTGTGCCGACCCGGTGACCGCCTCGGGCGAGATACAGCACACGGTCGGCCAGTCCCAGCACAGGGTTGATCTCGTGGGTCACGAACACCACGGCCGTGCCGTGTGACCGGCGCCGGGCATCCACCAGCTCGGTCACGGCCCTCTGGTGATGCGGGTCGAGAGAGAGCAGCGGCTCGTCGCACAACAGGATCCGCGGGTCGGTCGCCAGGGCTTGTCCGATGCGCACGCGCTGCCGCTCTCCGCCGGAGAGCAGACCGACGGGGACATCCGCATAGGGGGCGGCCCCGACCGACTGGAGGGCTTCGTTCACCCGGCTACGAACGGTGCGCGTACGCGGTCGTGGTCCGAAGACGTGCCCGTCGATACCGAGCCGGACCAAGTCCCGGGCGCGGAGCGTCGCGTGGACAGGCAATGCCGTCTGCTGCGGGATGTAGCCGATGTGCCGGCTGCCCTTGCGGGGCGTGCGGCCGAGGACCGTCAGCGTCCCGGCGGACAGTTGCCGCTGGCCCAACAGGGCTCGGACAAGGCTGGTCTTGCCGGATCCGTTGGGCCCCAGCACGGCCAGAAACTCCCCGGGCCGTACGTCGAGATCCAGCCCGCTCCACACGACGCGCTCGCCGTAGGAGAGGGCAGCGTCACGCAGACTGATCACCGCGGCTCCGGCACCGCAGTCCTCCGTCAAGGCCCTTGCCGGGTGCCTCACTTGGCCAACGCGCTCGCGAGCGCGTCGACGTTCGCGGTCATCCAGGCGACGTAGCCCTTGCCCTTCGGCAGGGTCTCGGTCACGGGGACGACGGGGATCCCCGCCTTCTTCGCCGCCTGCTCGACCTTCTCCGTCTGCGGGCCAGAGGTCTGCTCGTTGTAGACCAGGGCCTTGACCTTCTTGCCGGTGAACAGTTCCAGCGTTGACTGCAGGGTCTTCGGTGAGACGTCGTCCCCCTCCTCGATGGCCTCGCTGAAGTCGTCGGGGGTCTTGTTCTCCAGCCCGCTCGCCTCGGTGAGGTACAGGGGAACAGGCTCGGTGATGGCCACCGTCTCCCCCTCGTGGTCGGTCTTGATCTGCCCTTCCTTCGCCTCCAGCGGCTTCAGCTTCGCCTTGAAGGCCTTCGCGTTCTCGGTGAAGGTGGAGGCGTGGTCCGGATCCGCCTTGGACAGGGCGGCGGCCACGCGGTCTGCGAGCTTGCCGACCGTGGGGAGGTCGTACCAGACGTGCTCGTTCAACTCCCCGCCTGCCGGCGCCTTCTTACCGGAGACCTTGACTGCGTTGATCACCTCGGGGGACGCGTTGTCGCCGCTCTTGAGCATCCGGTCGATGAAGTCGTCGTAGCCGCCGCCGTTTTCGATGACGACCTTCGCCTTGGACAGGGCCAACTGGTTCTGGGTGCTGGCCTCGTAGGAGTGCGGATCCTGACCGGGGTCGCTGATGATCGAAGTGACCTTGACCCTTCCGGCACCTATCTGCTCGGCGATGTCGCCGTAGACGTTCGTGGAGGCCGCCACGGGGACGGTGGACGAGGAAGCGGCGCCCTTCGAGGAGCTGGAATCGCCTTCGGATTCCGACGAGTTGCCGCAACCGGCCAGCAAGGCCAAGGACGCGGCGGTGATCAGCGCGAGATGCCGGGACCGGGACGTACGCATGGTTTTCCTCCGCAACAAGACGGCATGTACGCCGAGCTGAGCCTTGCCTCGGCCTGAACAGTGAGGCTAGATGAAAACGGATTTCAAGACCATCTTTGTTGCGCTCGCGGTGAAAATCGTTGCCGGGTATTGACCTGCCGGGAGAGCTTCGGGGAGGCGGGCCAGGAACGCGGCACGTCAGATGTGTCCCCGCAGCGCACGCAAGACGGAGCGGACGGTGCCGCCCGGGTCGGCGGGCCGGCGGGCTGAGCGCCAGGCGACGAACCCGTCGGGACGGACGAGCAAGGCGCCGTCCGGCTCCGTCCCGGCCAGCTCGGCGAATGCCGCGGCGTCGTCACCGGCTGTCGCCGGGCGGCAAAGCCGTACTCGCAGTTCGTCGCTCTCGACGCCGGACGCGAACCAGCCGCTGCCGCTCGGACCCACCAGGAGGGTCCAGTCGGGCCCGACGAGGTCGAGCGTGGAGCGTCGTCGGTCGCCGTCGTCCAGCCATCGGTGCGGCAGGCGGCAGCCAGGGACCGCGTGATCGTCCAGCACCCCCGGCAGCGGGTCGTCGCCGCCGAGCACGGCGCCGGACTCGTAGCGGTAGAGGAGCATGCCGCGCAAGTAGTCGTCGGCCAGCCGCGCATAGAGCTCGTTCGTGTCCTGCTGGGTCTGATAGCCGCGGTGCATGCCGTACGACAGCGCCAGGGATGCCTCGGCGGCGGCTCGCCGCTCGGGCTCGTAAGTGTCCAGCAGCGCCTCGCCGGCTCCGCCGTGCAGTACGGCTGCGAGTTTCCAGGCGAGGTTGTGACCGTCCTGGATGCCGGTGTTCATGCCCAGCCCACCGGCCGAACTCTGTACATGGGCGGCGTCACCGGCGAGAAAGATCCGGCCACGGCGGAACGACGAGGCGATACCCAGGGCCGCCTCCCACGGGTTGCACTCGATCAGGTCGATCGGCACGGTGCCGTCGCCGATCGCCGCGTGCAGGAACCTGAGGGTCTGCTCCGGTGCCAGCGGCTCCAACTCCGTTGGTTTTCCCGGGTAGTCCATGATGTGCGAGGACCAGCGGTCGCCCGCGGCCGTCTTCGCGAACAGCGTGCAGTAGATGTGCTCGTTGCGGATGAAGCAGGAGTGTGTCGCGGACTCCGGCAGCAGTCCGCGCAGATCTGCCCGGAAGAAGGCCGTGTGAAGACGTGCAGCGACCTCCCGGTCGGGCATGCCGATCCCGGACAGTGACCGCACCCGGCTGTGGGCGCCGTCTGCCCCGATGAGGTAGCGGCTGACGACCCGCCGTTCACGCCCGGTACCGGCCTCCGACAACCGTGAACGCACCACGTCGGCGCCTGCGTCGGCGTCCTCGAACTGGACACCGAAGCGGACGTGTCCGCCGCGGAGACGCAGTTGTTCCAGAGCAAGTCGCTGCAGGGCGTCCTGCGTCATCGTCCGGCGAATGCCGATCGGGCTGCAGGACGCGAGCCGTTCTGCGTACTGCTCCGGAGGGGCCGCCCGGTGCCGTACCGCACCGATCGCGCTGTCCTTGATCACCGACTGCAGTGGCGCCGGGCCGTCCCAGCACGCTTCTTCCAGGTCCGCCCCGAGCCCGACCGTCCGGAACAGCTCCAGGGTGCGCACGCTCGTACCGGCACGCGGCGGACTGGAGAGGGGGTCGCGTTTGTCCAGCACCAGCACCCGCACTCCCCGGTCCGCCAGGAACAACGCGGTCGACAGGCCCACCGGCCCGGCACCGACCACGACCACCTCGTACTGCTCCACGCTGTCCGTCTCACTGACCATGCCGCTCACCCTGCTCGCTCAAGTCGGCTTGAGCGCAAGCTGCATCATGGTGACGTGGAATACACGATCAGGGAGGTGGCGCAGCACTTCGGCATCGCCGTCTCCGCACTGCGCTACTACGACGAGGCCGGTCTGCTGCGTCCGGCCGGGCGGCGTGGGACGGTCCGCGTCTACGGAAGGGACGAGTTGCGCCGGCTCGTCCTCATCCGACTCCTCCACAGCGACGGGATGATGAGCCTGACCGACACCGCCGTCACGCTCTCCGACCCGGTCACGGACGACCACGTCGCCGCCAGGAACGTCATCGAGAAATCCGTCGAGGTGATGCAGCACAAAATCCAGCAACTCCAGGAAGCACAGCGCCTCCTGGAACACCTGCTCACCTGCCCCCGTGACAACCCCGTCCGTAACTGCCCGTACCTCCAAGAAGAGCTGGAGCGGTCCATCGATGCCGCGCTCGCCCACGGCCCCGGGGCGGATCCGGCTCCGGGACCCGGCAGTACGCCGGGCGATTGAGGCCCGGCCGAAACTCCGGCCCGGCGTACTCAAGTGCGGCGTCGGTACAGAAGGTTCGACGGATCAGAGATCCGTTCCAGTTTCGTCAGCTTAGGTTCGCGCCGTCAGAGAGCCCCGTCCGGCCATCTGGGCGGCGGGGCAGCTCATTTCGGAACGGAGTGTTCTCCGATATGCCCGCACAGGCGGCGAGTTCGTCGAGCGCCGGGCCCGGGCATCCCGTGCGAAGGAGGACTCCCGTACGTTCCAGTCCCTCGGACATGAAGCCTCCTCTGTCTTGCCAAGGCGGCAAGTTCTTTTGGCGACGGTCTCATTCTGCCGATGCACTTGCCGGTGTGAACGAAGAGTGGGACGTGCTAATGGCCGGTGGCAGCGTGGCGGATCTGAGTGCCGCTCTGTTGCCGTCGGCGATGTCGTCGCCCCGGCTGCGAACGTCCCGATGTCCCCGGGACCGGCGCCGCGGCCGGCGGTGCGGTCAACGCGCTACTGGTCACCCGCGACTTCGACGCCGCACCGCCTCGAGGACATCTCGCGGCATCGACTCGCGTCGAAGGACAGCGCCACGACGCTTCTCCAACCTGCGGCAGACCTTGTGAACGGAACAAAGGAATACATCACGGAACTCACGAAAGTACCGTAAGCCGCTTTTGGGCCCGGCTCCTTCGCCTGGCACGGAGGGAATCGATATGAGCACCACGACTCTCACGACCGAACTGCCTATCGGAGCGCACGTCGCCGCCGGACTGGCACGCAAACCCGAGGTGATGGCCTTCGTGATGAGGCCAGTGCTGCGGTTGTACCGGATGGATGTGCCGGACCGCATCGAGGCGGGCACGCACGGCAAAGCACGGCTGTGGTGGTTCGGGATATTCCCCGCATGGACCCACCACATCACGATCGAGAGGCTCGACCCGCTGGAGATCCACACCGACGAGTACGGCGGACCGGTACGCACATGGCGGCACCACCTCGTGTTCGTCCCGCTCGGGGAGCATCGGTGCCGCTACACCGATGAGATCGAGACCGAAGACGGGTGGCGCGGGGCGCCGACCCGCCTCTTCGTCCGGCTCATGTTCCGCCACCGGCACCGCCGCTGGCAGCTACTCGCACGCATGCTGCACTGACCGCCGCTGACAGCTCTCAGGAGAACAGATGGAGTGCCCGACATCGCCGAACGGGCTCTGAAGGAGCAGATGAGCCAGCGCGGCCTCCTCGCCGAGTCACTGATGACCGAATGCGGCGACAGCTCGCCGACGTTCGGCGGCTCAGCCGCGATGACGCGCTCAGGATTCGATGAACGACGCCGAAGGGGACTGCACTTCAGTCTTCGTCTGCGCTCGACAGAGCTTGGGTGATCACGCGCGTGGCGAAGTCGCCTCGCCCCTGCCGGCGGCCCCGCGTCCGGTTCCAACCACCCTGCCACGCACGGCAGTCGAGGCCGCGGGAGAACGGAGGTCACCGAGCGGCGCCCCGTGACAGACGCGGCCGGTGACGCCTCGCGACGGCCGCCGGCGACGTCCAGCCGGACCGTGACGATCGAGTCCCGCTCGCCGCACAGCCGTAGACGTACGCCGCCAACTCCCGTGCCCGCCTTGACGGTGAGCCCGGAAACGTCACGCCGTGCGAACGCGGCAAGAGACGGCCGCGAGGCTTGACGGAGTCCTGGCGCCGAGCTCGCCGCGAACCCCGTCGCCGACGCGCTGCTGTCGCCGTTCGGCGACGAACGGAACATGACCCGCATCCTCTTCACCCACCCGGAAGCGAAGTCCGTGTTCGCGGAGTGGGACCGGCTGCGCCGCAGCACGGTCGAGGCGCTTCGCCTCAACCAGGGGCGGATGCCGGACGATCCGGACATCGACGCTCCGTGAACGAACTCGCCGCCGTATCACCGGAGTTCCAGGAGCTGTGGGCAGAACACCGCGTGGGCGGTCTCTCCCGTGCCTTCAAGGTGTTCGTGCACCCCCGCGCCGGCCGCATCGAGCTGACGTATCAGACCTTCGACGTCCACGACGCTCCCGGCAGGGCCCCACTCCACACGCGTTCAGCACCACACACGTTCGTGGCCCATTCCCGTCCGCGTGTGCGCGCTTCCCGTCAAGAGAAGTGAGCATGCCGGGATCTGCTTTCTCGGCCCGGCAGGAAAACCCGCCTCGTGAAAGCGCGAGGCCGGCTGACCGCTCAGCCGTCAGTGCTTCTTCAGCTCCTCGGCGAGCATCACAAGGATGCCGCTGGGACCGCGGACGTACGTGAGCTTGTAGACGCCCTCATAATTCGCGACGCCGCGAAGCGGACGGCATCCGTGCCGTGCGGCTGTCTCAAGGGCTTCGTCGAGGTCGTCGACGGAGAAGGCGACGCGATGCATGCCGATCTCGTTGGGAAGAGTGGGCTCCGACTCGATCGCCTCGGGGTGGATGTACTCGAAGAGTTCAAGGCGACCGTGGCCGTCCGGGGTCTGGAGCATCGCGATGTCGGCGTGATTGCCGTCAAGGCCGACGGCGGTGTCGGTCCATTCGCCGCTGACCGTGTCACGGCCGACGACCGTGAGGCCGAGGTCGGTGAAAAAGGAGATCGCTGCTTCGAGATCGCGAACGGCGATGCCGACGTTCTCAAGTCTGACGGCCATGCGCTGCATGCTACCGAGCCGGACCAGTTCGGGCGCTTCCGGCGGCGCCCGGAGTGTGCCCGGCGGCAAGGGCGTCGATCGGGCAAGCGGTGGTCAGTAGACCGCGATGTGCATACCACCGAGCGAGAGCAGCGTGCCGAACGCAGCGATCAGTACGGTCCCGACGATCACCGACGTCAGCCAAATGCGACGGCGAGCGGAGGTGCGGACGAATTGCCAGGCGGCAAGCGCGACCAATGCACCCTGCAGCACGAAGCACGGTTCGAACACCACCAGGTCCTGTATTGCGGACAGTTGGTGTCTCCCGGCTGCGGTGGCCGCGCTGACTCCGGGCACGCTGGGGAAGTCGACCGCACCGTGCCACCCGCTCAGATAAAGCCCCTTGGTGACGAATCCGTAGACGCCGTGGGAGAGGCACACGACGGCTGCGATCCAGAGTGGCACCAGCAGCGTCCAGGCCGGAACCCGCCGACCGACCGGGTGATTGAGCGCGAGAATGAAGAACGCACCGATCAACTCGACGGCGCACACGACCCAGTTGGCCGCCTGAACCGCGGACCTGTTGCGCGTCTCCATGAGCGGCAGACCCCAGGTGCCGCCGACCGCCCAATACAGGTGCAGCAGCATGAAGACGAGCGTGAAAGCGAAAGCCACGTACACCAAGACCGGCCGCGGCGGCTGAACAGCCCCCGGCTCACGGTCGCTTGAGCCCCTGTCGTTTCCGGTTGCCAACGATCTTTCGTGCACCGTTCGGAATCCCTTCCCCCGAGCAAAATCAGCCCATCCTAGGTCGCCGGACGGGACCAAGTCCTGCGATATTTCGTGGAGAAGGCGGCCAGGCCGGACATCATGCGGAGGGACCGGGCCGCTCGGTCTCGCTGAGGGGACCCCCCGCTGGCGTCTGCCGCGTCCGGTGCCCCGTACCCGCGCCTCCGGTTGTTGCGCGGCCTCCCCCCGTACGGAGGCTGCGGCGTCCCGGAGTTCACACAACGAAGACGGCGTCGGGCGGATGCCCGACCTGACGGCGGCTCATCGTCGGAGTTGACACACCGCCTCAGCCGGTGAGTTGGGCTGCGGCGTGGATTCGACAAGTGAACTCATCCTCGCCTCTTGACGGTTCGGTGACGCTACATGACAGTGACTTGTGAATGAGAGCGCTCTCAGGCGACCGCTCCGATCGGCCGTGCCGAGCGTGCCCATCCACCTTGTACGTGCTTTTCCCGCTCTGTCGGGCTCGCGTGTCCGTACGTCACCGACCGACGTTCCTCCGAGTGAAAGCAGCCCCCATGTACAAGCTCACTCCCCCACGCAGGACGGCGCACATCCAACTCCGGCCCGGGCGACGCTTCTTGGCCCTCGTGGCCGCGGTGTCGCTCCCCCTGAGCGCGTTCCTGGGTCTCACCGCGTCCACCAGTACGGCCGCCGCCGGCGAACCCGCCGGACCCGCGGCTGCGAGCAAGGCGGCGGCCGAGAGGACGGCAGACGACGCCGCTCCCGCAGCGGACTGGACCACCGTCTTCAAGGACGACTTCGACGGCGCGGCCGGCACCGGACTCAACCGCGACGACTGGCTCTACGACATCGGCACCAACTACCCCGGCGGCGCCGCGAACTGGGGCACGGGCGAGATCGAGACGTCCACGGACTCGACCGAGAACGTCTACCAGGACGGCGAAGGTCACATGGTGATCAAGCCGATCCGCGACGACGCCGGGAACTGGACCTCGGGCCGAGTGGAGACCCAGCGCACCGACTTCGGCGCACCGGCCGGCGGCCAGATGGAGATGAGCGCCTCCATCAAGCAGCCCAACCCGGAGAAGGCGCTCGGCTATTGGCCCGCGTTCTGGGCCATGGGCGCCGACGCGCGCCCCGTCGGAGCCACCAACTGGCCGAGCATCGGCGAGATCGACATCATGGAGGCCGTCAACGGTCTCAGTCAGCACTCGACCACGTTCCACTGCGGCGAATGGGCCGGAGAGTGCCACGACCCGGACGGCATCACCAGCGAACTACAGCCCTGCGACGGCTGCCAGACCGGGTATCACACCTACTCCGTCATCGTGGACCGTACCGACGCCTCCGCCGAGCAACTGCGCTTCTACCTCGACGGCGAGGAGACCTTCGCCGTGAACCAGGACCAGGTGTCGGCGGAGACCTGGCAGAAGGCGGTGGACCACGGGTTCTTCGCCATCTTCGACGTCGCGATCGGCGGCTCCTACCCGGACAAGGTCTGCGGCTGCACCTCGCCGGCGGCGGACATCACGTCGGGCGCGGGAATGAGCGTCGACTGGTTCGCGGTGAACGTGAGCGAGTAACGGCGGAGCCCCTGACTCCCGCCTGAGCACGCTCTCTTGGCAGACCGCAGGGAGACCCCGTCGCACCACGTGGGACGGGGTCTCTTTGGCGCCGTTCCTCCGGTCTTACGGCTGCCCGTCCGCGCGGCTGCGGCAGACAGCCGCCCGACGTGAACCTCTCCGTTCACCGAATTCGCCAGTGGGCTAGACCACAGGCGCTTCGGACGCACCCTTCCACGGAGCCCCCGCGTCGCGTATTTATGACATGTCCGCATCATGCGCACTACCACCACCACCGACTCCCAGGAGACACCCATGCAAAGACCCAGCCCCCACCCCGGCTTCTACGCGCGTAAGGTCGCCATGGCAGCCACCGTCGTCGGCGCGACGATGGCCCTCACGCTCCCCACCGTCGCGACCTCCCACGCCGCCCCCTTAAACGGTGAGAAGGACAGCTACCGGCTCGGCGAGGGCCACATGGGCATCAGCGCCGAGAAGGAGACGGCCGGCAAGGAGCGCCGCACGGTCGGCCCGCAGGACACCAGCGGCGTCCAGGGCATCGACGTGTCCCACTATCAGGGCGCCATCAACTGGGGCTCGGTGAAGGGTGCCGGCATCGAGTTCGCCTGGATCAAGGCCACCGAGGGCACCTCGTACAAGGACCCGCAGTTCAGCGCCAACTACCTCGGCGCTCACGACAACGGCGTCATCCGCGGCGCTTACCACTTCGCCCGTCCCGACGCATCGAGCGGCGCGGCGCAGGCCGACTTCTTCGCCAAGAGCGGCGGCGCCTGGTCCGCGGACAACCTCACACTTCCCGGCGTGCTGGACATCGAGAACGGCCCCAGCTCCCAGTGCCACGGACTGAGCCAGGCCGCCATGCGCACCTGGATCAGCGACTTCTACGACACCTACAAGGCCCGGACCTCCCGCGACGTGGTCATCTACACCACGGCCAACTGGTGGAACACCTGCACCGGCAACTGGACGGGCATGAGCGCCAAGACACCGCTCTGGGTCGCGCATTGGACCAACGGCAGCCCCACCATCCCCACCGGTTTCCCGTCCTGGACGGTCTGGCAGTACACGGACCAGGGGAACATCGGCGGCATCAACCCGGTCGACCGCGACAAGTTCAACGGCTCGCGGGACAGGCTGCTGGCCCTGGCGAACAACACCACGCTGGCCAAGCCCCGCGTGGACGTGCCGTAACCGGAATGCCACGCCACAGGGGCAGTTGACGCCTGTGGCACACGAGGCCGCGGTGAACTGGCCCGTGAGCGGGAGCGCCCTTCCCTCTCATGGGCCGGCGGCCCAGCGGCTCGGCCCGCGCTGGTCGAAGAACGCGGTCACTCCCGGTCTCGCGCCGTGGCCCCGGTCGTCCGGGCCAGCGCCTCGGCGAAGGCCGGTGAGGTGTTCGGATCGCCGTGGCCGTCGACCATCAGACAGAGCAGGGCGGGCAGGTGCAGGACCCGGAACTCGCCTCGCTTCGCCCGGTAGCCGTCGAAGGTCTTCTTGAAGTCGGTCTTGTCAGTCATCGGGTACCTGGGCTCGGGCGGTGAGCCGCGTCCTCTCTGCTTCTTGCCTCTTCTGCCGCTTCTGCTCTTCTGCCTCCACGAGGCTCAGTGCGTACGCCCCACCGCAGCCGGACCGGCGGCATCCGCCCCGCCGCGATCACCGAGTGCGTGAAAGGATGCAGCGCATGCGCTACATCGTCATCGGGGCGGGAGCGGTCGGCGGCTCGATCGGCGGGCGGCTGCACGAAAGCGGACACGAGGTGATCCTCGTGGCTCGCGGTACGAATCGTGAAGCGCTGCGCGCCGACGGCCTGCGGCTGACGACTCCGGAAGGCACCCGGACCCTCGACATCCCGGTGGCCGCGGGCCCGGACGAGGTCGAACCCCGGGACGGCGACGTGCTGATGGTCGCGGTGAAGACACAGCACGCCGTCGCCGCCCTGGACGCCTGGGCCGCGCGCCACTCCCGGTCGCCCGTCGTCTGCGCGCAGAACGGTGTGAGCGGCGAGCGGCTCGCGCTGCGCCGCTTCCCCGAGGTGTACGGCATGTGCGTCTGGCTGCCGGCCGCCCATCTGGAACCCGGCCAAGTCGTCGCGGCCTGCGGCCCGTTGACCGGGATCCTGCACATGGGCCGCTATCCCGCCGGCACCTCCGACACCCTCCGCGCGATCGCCGCCGATCTGGAGACGTCGCACTTCGCCGCCCCGGTCGTGCCGGACGTGATGCGCTGGAAGTACGCGAAGCTGCTCGCCAACCTCGGCAACGCCCTCGACGCGACGCTCGGCCCGCAGGCCGTCGGCTCTCCCGAGGGGCGCGAGCTGCGCGAGCGCGCCATGGCAGAGGGCCGCGCCGCCCTGGCCGCTGCGGGCATCGCCCACGTGAGCGAGGAGGAGCAGCGCCGCCGACGCGGAAACCACATGGTTCCGCAGGCCGTTGAGGGCGTGGAACAGGTCGGCAGCTCGTCCTGGCAGAGCCTCGCCCGAGGCACGGGCTCAGTCGAGGCCGACTATCTCAACGGCGAAATCGTCCTGCTCGGGCGGCAGTTCGGGGTGCCGACCCCGGTCAACGAGCTCCTCCAGCGCACCGCCAACGCCTTCGCCCGCGAAGGCCGCGCACCGGGGTCGCTGACCCCGTCCGAACTGGCGGCGGCAGCCGGCTGAGACCGGCCGGGCCCGGCCGGCTCCCGCGCGAGGGGGATCTCGGTCAGGGGGCGGACTCCCCCGTGGCCGGTGGCCCCGCAAGCACAGGGCCCCAGGCGAACGGCGGGTCGGGGATGTCGCGACGCAGCACCGGAGCGACCTCGGACTGGAAGAGTTCCAACGAGTCCCGGTGCCGGCTCTCCGTCAATCCGCCCGCGTCGGCGTGGAGATGCAGCACCGTATGGCCGAACTGGTCGTGGTAGCGGTGCACTTTGTCGATGATCTGCTGCGGGCTGCCGATCAGTGCCGAGCTGCGCTCGACGAAGTCCTCGACCGTCGGGAAGACCGGCTCCAGACCGAGCTGCTTCTGGAAGGCCAGATTGCCTTCGAACACGGGCCGGTAGGCGGCGATCGCCTCCTGGGACGTACGGGCCACGTACATGCCCGCGGTTCCCGCACCGACGGCGATCGCAGCCGGGTCGTGGCCGTGGTGCTCCCAGCGTTCGCGGTAGTGGCGGATCAACTCGGCGTACGGCTCGATCGAGTTGGTGACGTTCGCCGAGAACAGCGGGTCGCCGTAGCGGGCCGCCAGTTCGACGGACTCCCTGCTGGTCGCGCTGCCGTGCCAGACGCGGACCGGCTGCTGCAGCGGCCTCGGCCACACCTCGGCGTCCGTCAGCGGAGGGCGGAAGCGCGTCCCGGCGGTGACCTTGTCCTGCCGCCAGATGCGCCGGAAGACCTCGTAGCTCTCGGCGTTGCGCTCCCACTGGTCCTCGGGTGAGACGTCGAACAGCTCGCGCTGCGCCGTGCCGTTGCCCTTGCCGATGATCAACTCAAGGCGTCCGCCGGAGAGATGGTCCAGCGTCGCGTAGTCCTCGTAGGCGCGCACGGGGTCCAGAAGACTGAGCGTGGTGACGGCCGTGAACAGACGGATGCGTTTCGTCAGTGCGGCGATGTGGCTGAGCACGACGGGCGGTGAGGAGGAGATGAAGGGCCGCTCGTGCCGCTCGCCGACGCCGAATCCGTCGAAGCCCAACTCCTCGGCGAGCAGGGCGTTGTCGAGGACTTCGCGGAACCGTTCGGCGGTCGAGGTGCGTACGCCGGTCACGGGGTGGGGTGCGTGCACGATCAGCGTGATCGCGAGGAACTTCACGATGCCGCCTCCTCACTCATCGCCGGCCCTTCACAAGAGGGGGTGCTCCGGCGGCGCTCGAGGTGCGCAGCCGCTCGCGCAGCGTGGCGGCACGGCGACACAGCCGCTGCACAGGGGTCGGGGGCAGTTCGCGGGCGGCGCCGCGCGCGTAGTACCGCTCCAGATAGAACTGGCCGACGCTCAGCAGGGTGGTCACGGCGATGTACCAGAGCGTGGCGACCATCAGCAGCGGGATGACCTGGTAGGTGCGGTTGTAGACCAACTGCACGGAGTACAGGAGGTCTTGCACCGCCAGGACGCTGACGATGCTGGTGCCCTTCAGCGTGCCGATGAGCATGTTCCCCGCGGTGGGGACGATGGAGCGCATCGCCTGCGGTACGACGATCCGTTGCAGCACGCGCCGCCTGCCCAGTCCCAGCGCCTGTGCCGCCTCGGTCTGTCCGGCGTCGACGGTGAGGATCCCGCCCCGTACGACTTCGGCGGCGTAGGCGGCCTCGTGGAGTGTCAGCCCGATCAGGGCGGTGGCGGCGGCACCGAGCAGGTTGGCGGTCTTGAACGTGACGAACTCGGGGCCGAAGGGGATGCCGATGCCCAGCCGTGGATAGAGGGCGCCGATGTTGAACCAGAACAGCAACTGCACCAGGAGCGGAGTGGAGCGGAAGATCCATACGTACCCCCAACTGAGCGTCCGCAGAACCGGGTTGGCGGACAGCCGCATCACGGCGAGCAGGGTGCCGAGCACGAAGCCCAGCACCATCACGGCGGCCGTCAGCCAGAGGGTGAGCACAAGCCCGTCGAGGACGGCGGGCGTGGTGAAGTAGCCGCTGACCACGTTCCACTGGAACGCCCGGTTGCGGACGACGGAGTTGAGCACCATGGCGAAGACCAGGAGTGCGGCGCAGGCCGCGAGCCATCGCCCCGGATGCCGCCGCGCGACGATCTGCGGCAGGGCGTCGGCGGTGTCGCCGGACGGTCTGTCCGCGCCGCCGGGGTCACCGTCCGGGGCGCCGAAGTCGCCGGAGGGCGGGCCGGCTTGAGGGGACGTGGGCAGGGCATGAGGGGTTGCGGCCATGTCAGGGTTCTCCGGGAAGAGACGTGGCGGGCTACGGAAGCCCGGCTCTGCGCGGCGCAGAGCATCACTGGGTGCACGAAGCGGTTCGCGACAGGTCGTCCCGCACCTCGGGTACGAACCGGCGGACCGCAGGACGCCACGCGAGCCGTGTCCCTCAACACGGCCGGGGCACCGGCCGCCCGACAGGCAGGAGCCCACAACGGCCATGAGAGCAATGGCCGTTCGCAGCCGGTGATTCCCTCTACGAGGGTATGGCGAGCCGCCGCGAAACTGTCAAGAGGGACAAGAATTCGGCCCATCATGCGGACAACAGTTGACGCGGCGAAGAATGCGGTGCTCAATTGTGTCCGTGAAGAACAGGCTGCCGCTGGTCACCCGCGACCACATCGACTTCGGTCGAGTGTGGTCGGCGTCGTGTTTCTGCTGACCTTCCGGCAGCGGGCCGTCTGACCGGCCCATCCCTCCCCGGTGGATCCGCGGGGACCGGTCTTTCCGCAGCCTTTCCGCAGCGCACCGCCCGGCCGTGTGCTGCGCCGTATGGCTCCGGGCGCCGCTGCCGACATCCGGCCACCCTCCGCCGCGCGTCACCTCGTACCTGAGCTGCGCACGTCCCGCTTCCCTGCTCCGCGTCCCGAGTGTTTCCCCGCGTTGCCCCGCGTTTCCAGGCGCTTTCGCGTCGTTTCGCTCTCGTTGCACGCTGCCATTACGGCGGCGCCGGGAGCCGATTTCGGCCTGCCCGAAAGCACCGCACGACGTTTCTTCTTGAAAGGCCGCCTCCATGCCAGTGGAGTTTCTCGGTATTGCCGCCACACACGACGGTTCGGAGACACATCCGCGCTCCGGTCCCTCATTCGACAAGGACTACACACTCAGACTCGCGCGGGCCCACGAGGATCACGGCTGGGACCGTGTCCTGTTCGCGTACGGCTCCGGTTCTCCCGACCCGTCCCCGGCGGCCGCCTTCATCGCGAGCCGTCTGGAGAAGCTCCAGATCCTCCTCGCGCACCGGCCGAACGTCTCCTACCCCACCTATGCGGCGAAGACCTTCGCCACTCTCGACCGCATCAGCGACGGCCGTCTCACGGTCCACTTCATCACCGGCGGCAACGACCACGAGCAGCGGCGTGAGGGCGACACCCTCACCAAGGACGAGCGCTACGCGCGCACTCGCGAGTACATCCGGATCGTCAAGAAGATCTGGACCACTCACGAGCCCTTCGACCACGAAGGCGAGCACTACCGCTTCCACGACTTCGTCAGCGACACCTTCCCCGTCCAACAGCCGCGCCCCGGCGTCTCGTTCGGCGGCTCCTCCCCCGCCGCGCTGGAGACCGGAGGCGCCGAGGCGGACGTCTACTGCCTGTGGGGCGAGCCGCTGGAGAGGACGGCGGAGCAGATCGAGTCCGTACGGGCCGCCGCGGCCGCCGCCGGACGCGCTCGGCCTCCGCGCATCCAGGTCGCGTTCCGGCCGATCATCGCGCCCACGGAGGAGCTGGCCTGGGACAAGGCGCACCGCACCGTGGCCGCCATCCGCGACCGCAGGGAGAAGGGCGAGGCCACGACGGTGCGTCACCACCGGCGGGGCGCCCCGGAGAACACCGGCTCGCAGCGGCTGATCGCCATCGCCGCGGAGGGCGAGCGCTACGACCGCGCGCTGTGGACGCCGACCGCGGCCGCCACCGGAGGCGCCGGCAACTCCAATGCCCTGGTGGGCACTCCGGAGACGGTCGCCCAGGCGCTGCTGGACTACTACGACCTCGGCGTGGACATCCTCTCCGCCCGCGGCTACGACCTGCTGGGCGACGCCATCGACTTCGGCAGGCACGTCATTCCGCTGGTCCGCGCCGAAGTCGCCAGGCGTGACGCGGAACGGGCCCGCCGCGAGGCGCGGCCGGCAGCGGTCGCGGAGCCGGACGCCCTCGCGGCGGGCCGGAGATGACGCCGGTCGCCGAGCCGTACGGGCAGACCGCGCTGACCGTGGTGCGTACCCGGGTCACGGACCCTCTGGTACGGCCGCTGCTGCGGGAGTTGGGAGAGGAGTACTCCACCCGCTACGGCAAGGACGCACACGGAGAGCTGAGCCGCTACCCCGCCGAGGAGTTCACACCGCCGCACGGCGTGCTGCTCCTGCTGTTGCGCGCCGGGGCCGCGGTAGCCGGTGGTGCGTACCGCCGGCTCGACGCCGGCACCGCCGAACTCAAGCGGATCTGGACCCACTCGGCACACCGCCGCAGGGGTCTGGCCCGCCGTGTCGTCGCGGAGCTGGAACGCGAGGCCGCGCTGCGCGGCTACCGGCGGATCTACCTCACGACCGGGCCCCGCCAGCCGGAAGCCAGAAGTCTGTATCTGGCGACCGGTTACACGCCTCTGTTCGACACTTCGGCCGATCCGGAGAGCATCGGCCCCCTTCCCTTCGAGAAGCACATCGCCGCCCCGGACACCGGAGAGACGTGACCATGCACCGTGTTCCCGCCCGCGCCCCTGTCCCCGCCCCTGCTTCGGCTGGCCCTGTCCCTGCCCCCGACCCCGCTTCGACCCCTCACCGCCCGCCGCGCGGCAGGGCGTTCGCGACGGTCGCCGCGCTGCTGCCGATCACCCTGACCGCATGCGGCGGCTCCGCCGAACCGGCGGCGCAGAACGGCGCCTCGCCCGCGCCCTCCCAGAACGTCCTCCGCTCGGTGCACAAGGACGAAGCGGCCGCGAAGCTGCTGCCACGGGCCGTACGGGAGAGGGGCAGTCTGCGGCTGGCGACGTCGGTGGGCTCACCGCCCAGCGCGTACCACCCGGACACCGCCACGAAGAAACCGGTGGGCCAGGACGTCGACATCGGCGACGCCGTCGGCAAGGTGCTCGGGCTGAAGGTGCGGCGCGACGAGGCGAGCTTCGAGACGATCCTCCCCGCCCTCACCAGCGGCAAGTACGACGCGGGCACCGGCAACTTCGGCGTCACCGACGAGCGCCGCCGCACGATCGACTTCGTCACCTACATCAACGACGGGCAGGGCTTCGCCGTCCGCAAGGACGACAAGAGTCTCCGCAAGGTCACCCGGCTCAGCCAGTTGTGCGGCAAGACCATCGGCACCGGTGCGGGCACCACCTTCGAGAAGACCCTCGACACCCACAGGGACGTCTGCAAGAAGAGCGGCGAGAAGCCCTACACGGTGCGGGTCTTCTCCGACGACGGGGCCGAGCTCACCAGCCTCCAGCAGGGCCGGGTCGACGTGACGATGTCGACCATCAACGGCCTGCGCCACCAGGCCGCGCAGCCCGAGGCCGGCATCCGCTTCCTGGGCGAGTTCCAGCGCCTCGACGTCGGCTTCGCCTTCGCCAAGGGCTCCCCGCTGACCAAGGCGTTCCAGACCGCCGTCAACCGGCTGATCAAGGACGGCACGTACGACCGGATCCTGCGCAAGTGGGGCACGGAGAAGTCCGCCATCCCCGCCTCCCGCATCAGCCCGCCCGAGAAGAAGTGACCCCGAGGAGCCCCACGATGGACCCCGCTGCCGCCACCGGCACCGCCCCGCCGGGCACGGCGCACTCACCGCCCGCCGCGCCGCCGAACCGTCCGGCTTCCGACGCGGCGTCCCCGGCGCCCCCGCCGGGCGCGGATCTGACGTCGCTCCGGGTGGTGCCCGCCCGGCACTACTGGCGCTGGATCGCCGGTGCCGCGGCGCTCGTCGTCGTCGCCCAGTTCGCACACGGCCTGCTCACCAACCCCGCCTGGGACTGGGGCACGTTCTTCGCGTATCTCTCCACCGGCACCGTCCTCAAGGCGGTCTGGCTGACCGTCCAACTCACCGTGTACGGAACGGTGCTGGGCTTCGCCCTGGGCGTCGTCCTCGCCTTCATGCGGCTCTCGCGCAGCCCGGTCCTCCAGACGGTCGCGTGGACCTACATCTGGGCCTTCCGCTCGATCCCGCTCATCGTCCAACTGCTGTTCTGGTTCAACCTGGCCTATCTCTACAGGGAGTTGGGGGTGGGCATCCCCTTCGGGCCGGTCTTCTGGCGCTTCGAGACCATGAACCTCGTCGGCGCCATCACGGCCGCCGTGATCGGTCTCGCGCTGCACCAGGCCGCCTACGCCGCCGAGATCGTCCGCGCGGGCGTCATCTCTGTGGATCCGGGGCAGTTGGAGTCCGCCGCGGCGCTGGGCATCCCCCGGCTGCGTCAACTGCGCCGCGTCGTACTGCCGCAGGCGATGCGCTCCATCCTGCCCAACGCCGCCAACGAGGTCGTCTCCCTCTTCAAGGGCACCTCGATCGTCTCGGTGATGGCCATCGGCGAACTCTTCTACCAGGTCCAGGTGATCTACGGGCGCAACGGCCGGGTGGTCCCCCTGCTGATGGTCGCCACGGTCTGGTACATCGTCCTGACCACCGTGCTCTCCGTCGTCCAGTACTACGTGGAGCGGCACTTCGCCCGCGGCGCCGAGCGCACTCCCCCGCCCACTCCGCTCCAGCGCGCCCGCGGCTTCGTCCGTGCGCTGCGTGCGCAGGCGGCCCGTCCGGAGATTCCCGTGACGCCGGGCGGCGGCGCCCTGCCCCGTACGGCTGCCGCCGAGAGGAGCGAGCGATGAGCACCGAGCGCGGTCCCATGGTCGACATCCGCGGCGTCCACAAGAGCTTCGGCCCGCTGGAGGTGCTGCGCGGAGTGGATCTCCAGGTCCGCGCCGGCGAGGTCACCGTCATCCTCGGGCCCTCCGGTTCGGGCAAGTCCACGCTGCTGCGCAGCATCAACCATCTGGAGCGGCTCAACCGGGGCTACGTCAGCATCGACGGCGAACTGATCGGCTACCGCCGCTCGGGGAACAAGCTGCACGAGCTGAAGGAGAGGGACGTACTCAAGCAGCGCACCCATATCGGCTTCGTCTTCCAGAACTTCAACCTCTTCCCGCACCTCACGGTGGTCGAGAACGTCATCGAGGCCCCGGTCTCCGCACTGGGCCGCACACGCCGTGCCGCCCTGGAACAGGCCGACGTGCTGCTGACGAGGGTGGGCCTCGCGGACAAGGCGGACGCCTACCCCCGGCAGCTCTCCGGAGGGCAGCAGCAACGCGTCGCCATCGCCCGGGCGCTCGCCCTGGAACCGAAGGTGCTGCTGTTCGACGAGCCGACCTCCGCCCTCGACCCGGAGCTTGTCGGAGAGGTCCTCGACGTCCTCAAGGATCTGGCCCGTACGGGCACCACCATGATCGTGGTGACCCACGAGGTCGGCTTCGCCCGTGAGGTCGCCGACACCGTGGTCTTCATGGACGACGGTCTCGTCGTGGAAGCGGGCCGGCCCTCCGACGTGCTCGACGCACCGCGGCACGAACGCACCAGGGCCTTTCTCTCCAAGGTGCTCTGACGCCCGCCCCGCAAGCGCCTCTGCTCCCCCGGACCGCTCCCCGTACAGCCGCCCACCGCCCAGCACACTCCAGGAGACCGCCGTGCCCAGCCGCCCAGCCCGCCGCCCCGCCACCGCCGCCGTCCTCGGCCTCACCGCCGTCCTGGTCCTGTCCGCCTGCGGCGGCTCCACGGGCGGCGCCGACGAGGCCGCGCCAGGCGGGGCGCCCCGGAAGGGCACCGCCAAGGTCGATCTGAGCCCCGACCAGAAGAGGATCAGGACGCCGAAGGTCACGTCCATCGCCGCCCTCGTGCCACGGAAGATACGGGAGAGCGGCACCCTCGACATCGCCAATTCGGCAGGCGCCGCACCGCCGTTGACCTTCTACGCCACGGACGACACGACCGTCATCGGCGTCGAGCCGGACATCGCCTCGCTGATCGCCGACGTCCTGGGCCTCAAGCTGCGCTCGCACACGGTCGACTGGGCGAACATCTTCGTCGGCCTGGACAGCGGCAAGTACGACGCGGGCGTCAGCAACATCACCGTCACCGAGGAGCGCAAGGAGAAGTACGACTTCGCCACGTACCGGCTCGACAACCTGGCGTTCGAGGCGAAGAAGGGAAGCGGCTGGACGGTACGCGGCCCCAAGGACGTGGCCGGGAGGACCATCGGCGTCAGCTCCGGCACCAACCAGGAGAAGCTGCTGGTCACTTGGAGCAAGCGGAACGTACGGAAGGGCCTTGAGGCAACGGACATCAAGTACTACGACAAGCCGACCGACTACTACCTCGCCCTCGGCTCCGGCCGCCTGGACGCCTACCTCGGCCCCAACCCCGTCGCCGCGTACCACTCGGCCACCACCGGCCAGAGCGAGATCATCGGCACCTACTCGGGCGGCGGCGCGAGTCTCCAGGGCAAGATCGCGGCCACGACGAAGAAGGACAACGGACTCGTCGAGGCACTTCACCAGGCCCTCAACACCGTGATCCGGAACGGCACTTACGCCAAGGTCCTCAAGCGCTGGGGCCTGTCCGACGAGGCCGTCGAGACCTCCGAGCTGAACCCGAAGGGCCTGCCGAAGACCAACTCGTAGCCTCTCGCCCCGGACGGCGCCGGCCGCTGGGTTTCGTTCAGTCGAGGCCGAAGAGCTCGGTGTAGGAGCCGACTCTGAGGTCCGCGCCCTTGAGCCGCGAGGTGGCCTCCGCGCCCAGGACACCCCTGCCGGGGGCGTACGAGGCACCGCCGTGCGGGCCGAGCGGGAGCGAGATGGCAGGCGGAGCGGGGGTGTACGTGGTCAGGTCGCCGCTGCCGCGGATCAGTGCGCCGATGTTGTGGGCGACGACGGCCGCGTGTTCGCCCGCGGCCTTGGCCAGCTTGGCTTCCGGCAGGGCGGTCACGTCGCCCACGGCGAAGACGTTCCGCTGTCCGGGCAGGCGCAGCTCGCCGGTGACCTCGACGTGCCCGTCCCGGCGCCGCGCGGGGGCCAGTTCGCCGGTCAGACAGTCGCTGACGGGTACGACCCCGAAGCAGCGGAACCAGAGGTCGGCGGTGATCTCCCGTCCCGAGCGGGTGGTCACGGTGAACGTCCGGGTCTCGCCCGGCTCGGAGGGCGGCTCCTCGCGCAGCGCGGTGCCCAGCACCAATTCGACGTCCAGCGCGGCGAGTTGAGCGCGCAGCTCGGCGCGGAAATCGTCCACGAAGCCGCCGGCCAGGATGTCCTCGGCGGGATCGACGACGGTCACCCTCTTCCCGGGCCAGGCCGCCTTGATCTCACCGGCGAGTTCGAGACCCGCCGGACCCGCGCCGAGAAGCAGAACGCCGTCGGCCCGGGTCAACGCCCCGTGTGCGGCCCGGAATCTGGCCCGCGCGGCCGTGCTGTCGTCGAGGTCCGGCTTCGCCGGGAACGGATACCGGGAGCCGGTCGCCAGGACCAGGTAATCCGCCACGATCCGCTCGTCGGAGGCGAGTTCGACGCCAGAGCCGTCCACGCGCACCGCACGGTCCCGGACGATCCGGCCACGGCTCAGGAGCCGGCCGTAGGGAAAGAACAACCGCCCGGACCAGTCCGGGTCCACCAGCTCGCGCAGGGCGGCGATGTTGTGCACGAACGCGTCGCGCGGCTCGACGAGGACCACGTCGGCGACGTCGTCGAGCGCCTTCGCCACGGCGACTCCGCCGTATCCCCCGCCGATGACGAGCACCGTGGCAGCCATGAGACACCTGATTCGTTGTACGGACTATTCGTAGTGCGAACTAAAGTAATTCGTGATACGAACTACTGTCAACCGCACTCGGTCCAGGAGGTGCCATGGCCGATCCGGCCCGTACGAGGACGGCGAAGGAGACGGAGTTCGGCTTCGCCGACGCACTGGTGCGTCTGACGCACCTGGTGCAGCGGGTGTTCGCCGACGTCAGCCGCGCCCACGACCTCACCCCTCAACAGGCCCAACTGCTCTGCGTCCTCACGCGCGGCCCGGCGGGGATGACGGAGCTGAGTCATGTGCTGTACCTGGAGAAGTCCAGCCTGACGGGCCTGGTGGACCGCATCGAGCGCCGCGGCCTCGTCGTACGGCAGCGCAGCTCCCACGACCGCCGTGCGTGCCAGGTCGCCCTGACGGACAAGGGGACGCGGCTGGCTCACGAGACCCACGACGCCATCACCGCACGGCTGGAGTCCCTGGCCGGGGATCTCTCGCGCACCGACAGGGAGCGGGTGACGTCGGTCGTCGTCCGACTCCTCGGCGGCGCAGTGTCCTGAGCGGCGAGGAGGGGGACCGCCGCGGTGTCACGGCCTCGGCGACCGCGGCCCGGCGGCCGTCGGGGACCGCCGGCCGCCAGTCATGCCGTGGGCTCCGCCCGGTGGTGGAGCGCCCGGGCGATGCGTCCCCTGAGCCGCCGGAAGGCGTCGGAGAAGCGCACGTCCTCCACGGCTCTGGGCCGGGGAATGTCCACGTCGTACTCGCCGATGACGCGGCCGGGACGTGCGGACATCACCACGACGCGGTCGGCCAGGGTGACGGCCTCGTCGATGTCGTGCGTCACGAACAGGACCGTCTTGCCCACGCGTTCCCACAGCGCGAGGAAGTCGGCGCTGATGCGTTCCCTGGTCAGGGCGTCCAGCGGTCCGAAGGGCTCGTCCATGAGGAAGACGCCGGGGTCGGCGGCCAGCACACGGGCCAGAGCCACACGCTTGCGCATCCCGCCGGAGAGCTGGCGCGGATAGTGCCCGCCGAAACCGGTGAGGCCGACCGCGGAGATCAACTCGGCGATGCGGCGCCGCTGTTCCGCCTGGGCAACGCCGGCGACCGCGAGGGGGAAGCGGATGTTGTCCTCCGCAGTGCGCCACGGCAGCAGCGCGTCGTTCTGGAAGAGCAGGCCGACGCCCTCGGGAACCCCCTCCAGCCTCTCGCCGTCGAGGACGACGCTGCCGGCGGTCTTCTCCACCAGCCCCGAGACCGCCTTGAGCAGGGTGGACTTGCCGCAGCCGCTGGGGCCGACCAACGCGACGAACTCGCCCTCGTGGACGTCGAGATCGAGGTCGTGCAGCGCGGTGGTACGGCCGCCGTCCGCGGCGTACTCCAGCCGCAGCCCCCGTAC
The DNA here is from genome assembly GCF_001751255.1 of Streptomyces nanshensis. Classification (GTDB taxonomy): domain Bacteria; phylum Actinomycetota; class Actinomycetes; order Streptomycetales; family Streptomycetaceae; genus Streptomyces; species Streptomyces nanshensis_A. The sequence goes on from NZ_LJGW01000111.1 coordinate 84,712, forward strand.
GGACAGCTTCGGCTCGCCCCGTGCGGTGCGTCCGGCCGCGGGCGTGGCGGCGGTCATGATCCCGAACTCCGCGTGCTCTTCGGGCCGTTCGAGCCGGCCTGTCCCTCCGCCTGGTCCAGGAGCCCGAAGTCGAAGGCGTCGGAGAAGGACGGTGTCCTGCCCGCCTTGGCGCGGCCGACGTCGACCAGCAGACCGGTCGTGTCGCGGTAGACGGACTCGTCGACCGCCAGGCCCTTCGGTGTGATGCCGAGGGTCTGGTGCACGGCCCGCCGCAGCACGCGGTCGCTCACCTCGAACTTCTCCTTCTTCAGGGCCCGTACGGCGAAGGACTCGTCGGCGCGCGACTTCTTCTCCGCCGTGCGCAGCCCCTGGAGGAACCCGGTCATGGCCTTGCGGTGCTCCTTGACCCAGGTGGTCTTGGCCAGCGGCACCAGCGCGGCGTAGTCGAAGTCCGGGGTCCAGATCTCCTTGTACTCGCCGGTGCGCAGCAGTTGGGAGAGCTGCGGCTCGCTGACCATGCCCGCGGCCGCCTTGCCCTTCGAGATGGCGGCGAGCATGCTCGCGCCGCTGCCCGCGCCGATGACCTTCAGGCTCTTGTACGGGACGCCGGAGTCCGAGGCGGCCTTCTCCAGCTCGGTGTCCGAGAGGCTGCCGGGCGAGGTGACCGCGACGGTCTTGCCGCGCAGATCCCGTACGGAGCCGGCGCCCGAACCGTTCGCGGAGACAAGGGAGTAGGGCACGCGGCTGGTCAGCGCCGCGTACGCCGTCACGGGCAGCCCTTTGCCCCGGGTGGAGACGACGTGTTCCGTGGAGCCGATGAAGACGTCGACGCCTCCGCCGAGCAGGGCCTGCACCGCTTCGGCTCCGCCGTCGAAGCAGACCTTCTTCACCTGGACGTCGTCGGGGAAGGTGTCCGCGTCCATGGCGACGGTGGCGACGTTGATGCCGCCGCAGACGTTTCCCACGCGGATGGTCTGCCGCTCGGCGCCGCCGGTGCCGCTGCCGGTTCCGGTGGAGCAGGACGCGGTCAGGGCCAGGAGCAGGGGGACGACGGCGGCGAGGAGCACGGTGCGCCTGCGGCGTGCTCCGGTACGTATGTGAGACATGAGGGCTGCTTCCTGATCAGAGATGGCGGCGGTTCACGGATGCGGGGGTGGCGGGGAGACGGGGACGGTCGGTGGCGGAGAGACCGGGGCGTCGGTCGACCGGCCGGTCGGAGCGGGCGCCGAACGGGGCCCGGTGCGGGGCCCGTTCAGCGGTAGCGGAGCAGATACCGGCTCAGCGCGCCGACGAGCGTGTCGAAGGTCATGGCGACGGCGGTGATCACGGCGAGGCCCGCGAAGACGCCGGTGATGTCGAGCAGGTTGGAGGAGTTCTTGATGTAGTAGCCGAGACCGGCGCTGGAGCCGACGAGTTCAGCGATCACGGCTCCGATGAGCGCCAGCCCCACCCCCAGCCGCAGCGCCGTCAACAGCCATGGAGTGAGCGCCGGGAAGACGATCCAGCGCAGCGTCCGGAGGAAAGACGCCCGGTGTGCGCGGGCCATGTCCAGCAGGTCCGGGTCGATGCTGCGGATGCCCTCGTACACGTTGTAGAAGACGGCGAAGATCACCATCGTGGCGACCATGGTGACCTTCGAGGTCAGGCCGATGCCGAACCAGACGATGAACAGCGGGGCCAGGGCCACCCTGGGCAGGCTGTAGAGCGCCATGACGTACGGGTGGAACCACTGCCCGACGAGTCCGGAGAAGGCGATGGCGAGACCCAGCGCGATGCCGCCGGCCGTGCCGATGCCCAGCCCGGCGCCGAACTCGGCCAGGGTCGTGAGCAGATGGGGCCACAGTTCGCCGCTGCGTACCAGCGCGGCGAGGCGGGCGGCCACGTCCGAGGGCGAGCTGACGAAGAACGGGTCGACCCACCGGCCGGACGCGAACTGCCAGAGCAGCAGCGTCAGTCCGCCGACGGCGACACGTCCCGCGTAGAGCAGAACGCGATGCCGCCGTCCGTACCGGCCCCGTCCTCTGCCCTGTCCCCGGCCCTGTCTCCTGCCCGGCGGCACCGTACGGGCATCGTCCATGTCGGCGTCGGGAGCGGCGAGTTCACGGCCGCCCGTGGCCAGGCGCTCCGACGGCGTACGCAGCGACGTCATGGTCTACGGCCCTCCTCGGCACGGGGCTCGGCCCGGGTGGTGGCGTCGTGGTGCGGGAGCGGTGCGAGCGGACGGGGATCGGCGCCGGTCTCCACCGGCTGCGTACCGTCGGCGGCCCACTCCGACCAGGAGCCCGGATAGAGGGCGACGGGAATGCCGAGGTCCGTCAGGACGGCGGCCTGGAAGGCCGCGGACACTCCGCTTCCGCAGTAGACGCCCACCGTCTCGTCCCCGTCCGGCACGGGGTCGCGAAGCAGCGCGGCGTACCGGCGGCGCAGCACGTCGGCCGGCCGCAGGACACCGCCGTCCGCGGTGTTCTCCGCGGCGGGGGCGCTGCGTGCTCCGGGGATGTGCCCGGACTCGTAGGCCGTCGCCGCACGGGCGTCCAACAGGCGCCCGTCGCGCCCCAGTTCGGCGGCGGCGGCGGCGTCGAGCACGGGCAGTCGGCCGCCGGGCAGTACGACGTCGCCGGGCGGCGGTTCGGACGGCTCGGTGCTCAGCGCGTGACCGGCGGCCAGCCAGGCGGGGAGGCCGCCTTCGAGGATGCGGACGCTGCGCAGTCCGCCCCAGCGCAGCAGCCACCAGGCCCGTGCGGCCGACAGTCCCGACCTGGCGTCGTAGACGACGACGTCGCTGTCCTGACCGATGCCCCACCGGCGCGCGGCTTCCTGCAACTCCGCCCGTCCGGGCAGCGGATGACGGCCCTCCCCGGGGCGCGGCGGCCGGGACAGCTCGGCCGGCAGATCGACGTGGACGGCACCGTCGATGTGGCCCTGTGCCCACTCCTCGCGGCCCGTGCCGGCGGCGGGGTCGTAGCGGACGTCGAGGAGCCGCAGGGAACCGCCGCCGGTACGGGCGCCGTCCAGCAGCTCGGCGAGTTCGGCCACCGTGATGGTCACCTCGGACACGGCGGCGCTCACTCCCCGCCCACGACGGCGGCGGTGTCACTCGGGACCCCGGCGTCCGCGAACTGATTGCCAGGCCGGGCGAGTCCGAGGTGGTCGCGCAGCGTCCGGCCCGCGTACTCGGTGCGGAACAGGCCCCGGCGCTGGAGCTCGGGGACGACGAGATCGACGAACGCCTCCAGACCGTCCGGCATATGGGGCGGGAAGATCATGAAGCCGTCGGCGGCGCCCTGTTCGAACCACTCCTGGAGGACGTCCGCGACCTGCGCGGGCGAGCCGACGACCTCCTTGAACCAACCGCGGCGCAGATACGAGGAGTTGACCTCGCGCAGCGTGACCGCGTTCTTGCCGTGGAGCTCGCGCGCCTCCCCGATGATCAGGGCTCCCTCCGCGGAGGCGTCCGCGGGGTCGGCGACGTCGTCGAGCACCGCGTCCGGGTGGTGACCGGTCAGGGCGAGCCCGAGGGCGGCGGAGAGCCCGGCCAGGTCCACGTCCTGTCTGCCGAGGGCCTGAAGACGCGAGTACAGCTCGTGCGCCTCCCGGCTGGTCGGCGCCGTGTAGACCGCGACCCCGGGGATGACGAGCTGTTCCCGCGGTGCGCGGCCGTGCGCGGGCAGACGGCGCTTGAGGTCGTCGTAGTACGCCCGTGCCCCGGCGAGGCCCAGCACGGAGGAGTTGGTGAAGCGCACGTCGGAGTAGCGGGCACCCAGTTGGCGCGAACGTTCCGACGAGCCCGCGTTGACGAGCGGGATCTGGCCCTGGACGGGCCGTTCGACGTTCAGCGGGCCGTCGACGGAGAAGAACTCCCCGCGGAAGTCGATCCGGTGCACCCGCGCCTCGTCGACGAACCTGCCCGTCTCCGGGTCGGCGATCCGCGCGCCGTCCTCCCAGCTATCCCACAGCAGCCGCAGCACCTGGACGAACTCGGTGGCCCAGTCGTAGCGCCGGTCGTTCTCCCAGTGCTCGTTGCGGCTGAAGTTGCGGGCGGCCTCGGCGTTCTTGCCGGTGACGATGTTCAGTCCCGTCCGCCCGTTGCTGAGGTGGTCGATGGTCGCCAGCGAACGCGCGACGTTGAACGGCTCCGCGTAGGTGGAGTTGACGGTCGTGATCAGACCGATCCGTTCGGTGACTGCGGCGATGTGCGCGGCCAGCGTCAGCGCTTCCGGCCGCAGGACCTCGTTCGGCGCGGCGAACTGTGAGGCGGGAAGGCCCACCACGCGGTCGCCGATGAAGAAGAAGTCGAACTTGCCGCGTTCCGCGGTACGCGCGGCGCTCTGGAGCAGCGCCGGGCTGGAGTTGCCGTTCGTCGGTGCGCCCGGCAGCCGCCACGCACCGGGGTGGAAGCCGGTGGGCCAGATCGTGAATCCGAGGTGCATCGGGCGGGGTGACGCGGGCATAGCGGATCGCCTTCCCAGGAGGGCAGAGAGAGTCGGCCGGAGCCGTACGGGACGCACGTAGGCGACGTACGGACAGGGCGTAGACCGGGACGTACGGACAGGACGTACGACAGCCGCGCCGGCACGCGTGCGGAACGGTGAAGAGCACACGCACACGTACGGAACGGCAGAGAGTCGGAAGAGAGCAGAGCAGGCGGAGGGTGCGATACCCGGCGTGGCCGGCGTCAGCCCCGCACGTTCCCGCGCGATGAGCGCGTCCGGTGCGCCGCTCGCCCGGGCTGCGCCCCGAACGCGCGGGCGGGAGCGGGACGAACAGGAAAGGGCTGCGCCTCGGCGGGTGCCGTGCCGGCGAGCGCCAAGACGGTCAACAGAGGCTGGACTTGACGCTCATCTGGTCGACGTACCTGCGGGCCACGGCGTACAGGGTGACGGCGCAGAGATCCGGACGGGGAATCCCGGCGAGGGGCGTCGTCACGGGAAGGCGCTGTCCGCCTGCCGTACTGCCTCGCATCCGAGCCCCCTCGGTTCCCGCGATCCGCTGTGCGCGATCCCGTGCTGTGTATACGCACTGTATCCACTGCGCGGGCCGCAGTGTCAAGGGCCGTCTCATGTGGTGTGCGCTGCGACGCGCGGCGCGGTGTGCGGCGCGGAGGCCGACGGTGCCCGGCCGGTTCAGGATCCTTCCTGCGCGAGGCCCTGGATGCGCAAGTCCCGCATTCTGCCGAGGTGTTCGGCCATGGCCGTACGGGCGCGCGGGGCGTCGCCGTCGCGCACCGCGTCGAAGATCGCGGCGTGCTCCTCGACGGTGCGGTCCTCGTCGGCCGTCGTCGCGAAGGCGGGGCGGTAGATCGCCAGCAGGCTGTCCAGCCGGTCGAGGAATCCGGCGATGATGTCGTTGTGCCCCGCCACTCGCAGGGCCCGGTGCCAGTCCTCGTTCGCGGCGGTGCGCTCCGCCGAGTCGCGTGCCTCGCGCCGCAGTTCGGCGAGGTGCTCCAGCCTGCTGAGGTCGAAGGCCGTGCGCCGCTCGGCGGCGAGCCCGGCACCGGTCGACTCCAGCGAGATGCGCGCCTCGTAGATCGAGAGGATCTCCTCGGGCGTGCGCCGCCGTACCAGGAAACCGCGGGAGGTGCGCTCGATGAACCCGTCCTGCTGGAGCCTGCCCAGCGCCTCCCGTACCGGGGTCCGGGACACCCCGTACCGCTCGCTCAGCGCGGTCTCCAGCAGCACGGTGCCCGGCGGGTACGTGCCGCCGATCAAGTCCTCCTTGATCCTGGCGTAGTGCATGTCCACACGGTTGCCGGTGCGTCCGCGCGGCGTCGACCCGCCACGGCCGCCGGGGGCCGAACTCCCGCCCGCGCTCTGCGTGTTCACGCGGCGCGGTCCCGCACGCCCGTCACGCCGCGTCCCCGCGTCCGTCCTGCCCCGGCCATGCACACGCTCCCTCGCCTTGCGAAAACCCCGTGCATCATAGGGCGGCCCGTACGAGGAGACGGAGACGGACCGTGAGTCCCGCCGGCGCCCGACTCGTCTGCCACGTACTGCCGTCGGAGACCGACCGCGGCCGGCCTGGCGACGCCGGCTTCGCCACGGGCACGTGCGTACGGGAGCGAGGTGCTTGCCCGGCAGATCGCCGGGTAAGCGCCGGAAGGTACGGTCATGTCGGCCACGTAGTCGATGCGTTCACGCGCCGAAGGAGAAACGGTCTATGCCACAGGGCGAACCCGCCACCAAAAACCCGGACAAAGGCTATGTAGCGCTTCTTGGCTGGAGTATCAACGCGGTGGAAGCCCTCGACCGGTTCGACCGGCGATATGTCGTCGTGGCGCCGGAGTGGGCCGAGGAGTACTGCGTCGAACACGACATCCCCTATGTGCCGTGGAATTTCGAGCGGCTCAACGACCGCTCCATGGAGATCGCCGAGACACTCCAGAAGAAGGGTGTCGACGTCGCGATCCCGCTGTTCGAGGAAACCGTGGAATGGGCGGGGGCGATCAACTCCGTTCTGCTGGACAACCCGCGTCTGTACGGGCAGTCCCTGCTGCTGCGGGACAAGGCGCTGATGAAGCGCCGCGCCCAACTCGGCGGCATCCGGGTCGGGATATTCGAGGAGGCCCACGACCGGGACGACGTCATCCGCTTCCTCAAGCGCGTCAATCAGACTCTGCTCAAGCTGGACGGCGACCCGAACGACCCGATCCATCTCAAGGCGTTCGACAAAGCAGGCTGCCTCGGGCACCGCGTCATCCGCACCCCGGACGAGATCGACACGATTCCGGAGGAGGAGTTCCCGGTCCTCATGGAATCCCATCTCGACGGCTGGGAGTTCGCCGTCGAGGCGTGGATACACAACGGGAAGATCAAGTTCCTCAACATCTCCGAATACGTCACGCTGGGATATTCGGTGTTCGTCCCCGCGACTCCGGAACTGGAGCGGTACCGCCCGCAGATCACGGCGCAGATCGAGAAGCTCATCAAGACGTTCGACATCGAGTTCGGCTTCGTGCACCCGGAGTATTTCGTCACCAGCGACGGCGAGATGTACTTCGGCGAGGTCGCCTACCGGCCGCCGGGCTTCAAGGTGTTCGAACTCCTGGAGCGCGCCTACGGGTTCAACGCCTACCATGGGCTCGTGCTGGCCTTCGACCCGAAGACGACCGAGGAGGAGATCGACGCCTTCTTCCCGCGCGAGGTCGTCGACGCGTCGGGAGTCGCCGGCTGCTTCGGCGTCTACCCGCGCCGCCGCGTCGTCAGCGACCTGGAGATCCCGGAGGAGACCGAGGACGACGACTACTACGAGTCGCACGACCTCTCCACGCCGCTCGAGGAGACCGTCACCAAGAGGACCGCGTTCGGCACCCACTGGGGTCTGGTGTACTTCTTCGGCGATGACCCGTACCGGATGCGCGACCTGTTGAAGAAGCAGGAAGAGCTCGACTTCTACGTCTGATCGATCCCGTGGACGCAGGAGACCAACCCGAGGGAAACCCTTTGAAACCGACCGCCGACGTCAGCGGTGAGGCCACGACGCTGGACAAGCGCGTGGCCTCGCTCGACGACGCCATCCGGGCCATGGCCGAAACCCGCGACTTCGGCAAGCACACGAAGCTGCGGCGGCTCCTGGAAGCACTGCGTCGGGTGCTCATGCAGCCGGGCGGCGCCGCGGCCGTCCAGGCCAGGGCGCAGGCCCTCGAGGAGGCCGGGCTCTTCCGGGAGACGGACTGGGCGTCACCGGAGATCCTCATCCCGTCGCTGGTCAGTCCGGGTCTGCGCAGTGCCGACGCGGACACCGTCGTCATGGAGGCCACCAGCGAGCTGCGGATGCTCGCCGTCGCCCTCGGCGAGTTCGCGCATCCGACGCTGCCCGCCGAGGACGCCCGCCAGTTCCTGTCCCAGGTGCTGGCGACCAATCTGGAGCTGCTGTTCACCGCGCCCAGCGAGGCGGAGCGCACCCAGCAGGGCCGTATCGCACAGCTCGTGCGGAGCCTGTTCCGCCATCTCGCCGACGAGATCGGCTACGACAGCGTCCTGGACGACCTGGTCGACGAGATCTGGCGGATCCTGCGCCAGCGTCCGATCCAGGTCGAGACGGTGCAGTCCCTGATCACCCGGATCGCGGCCTACCGCGACGACCCGGACGTCGCTCTCGGGGCGTCGTCGGGGCAGGGCGTCGACCGGCTCATCACGAGCCTGTACGGGACCACCGAGGCGTGCCGGGAGGATCCGGGCATCGACGTCTTCCGCTCCCGGCTCGAGGTGATGGACGCGGGCGGTCTGCAGAACGAGGCGTCGGGGTTCGCGCGGGCGATGCACGACACCGGCCTGGTGTCGCCGTACCACGCGGAACTGCTCCGGTTCCTTCTGCACGAGAGCGACTACCTCATCGGTGAGGCGCTCGGGCTGTCCGACACCGGCCGCAACTGCCTGCTGCGCTACAGCCAGTTGGTGCACCGGCTGATCGACGTGGCCGTGCATCCGCAGACCGCGCAGAGCGTCTACGGGCTGGCGCTGCTGCTCGACCGCGGCATCCTCTACGAGCCGCCGATCGTGCCCGGCCTGTGGCGGCAACTGGCGCTCGAACTCTCCCCGGTCGCACGGGAGCGGCTGACGACGGTCTTCGGCGAGGTGCCGGGGCCGCAGGCGCGGCTGGTCGCGGGGGTGCTCTCGATGCTGGGCCAGCCGCTCGGCGTCGGCCAGGGCGACAACCCCACCTGCCAGTCGGCACGCGCGCTGTCGATGTGGTCCTACAACGACCCGGACTATCTGCTGCAGATGGTGGTCTGGGCGGCCCGCGACGACGAGGTCCTCATGCACTTCGAGGGCCAGCCGATCTCGTCGAAGGACAGCACGGCCGGAGTCGCGAGCACGCTGCCGATGGACCTGGACCCCGTATCGCTGCTCGTGGTGCCTCATCTGGACCGGATCTACGCCGAGATGGGGCGGCGCTGCGTGGCGCGGCCGGGGGACCCGCACCGGTGGGTCAACCCCGAGTTCCACGGCTGGTGGGCATCCCGCGGGTTCCACATCAACGTCGACGTCGCGACCGGGAACCTGGTCGATCTGGACGGGTTCCTGCGGCAGTTCCACGCCGGCTACCACCCGTCCTACAACGGCGGGCAGCCGCTGATCCATCCGCAGCCGGCCGGCGTCGCCGTCACCGACAGCGCGGCCCGGTATGTCGGCTGGCACGCGATCACGATCCTTCGGGCGGCGCCGGACCCCCAGGACGTCATGCGGGTCTACTTCTTCAACCCGAACAACGACAGCGGCCAGGACTGGGGCGACGGCGTCGTCGTCTCCACCGCGGGCAACGGCGAGCGGTTCGGCGAAGCCTCGCTGCCGTTCGACCAGTTCGCCTCGCGGCTCTACATCTTCCACGCCGACCCGCTGGAGCGCGGCGAACCGGAGCGGGTGCCCGCCGAGGACGTCACGCGGATCATCGGCTACATCGAGCGCAGTTGGGGCAACGACCGGCTGCCCGCGGGGACGCTGCAAGCCGTCGAAGAGCCCCGCGAACCTGTGAGCCCGCCGCGTAACCGGTCCTGAGACACGGCGGGTCGGAGGGGCTGAGGCTTCGAACGACCGCCGCCCTCTCCGGGTGTACGGCGACGCCGAAGGCCCCGCTCCGGCCGTGCGGTCACGGCCGGAGCGGGGCCTGTCGTCGGACGGGACGGCGCGGCGTCAGCCGCGGCCGGCGGTCACTTGACCGGTGCCAGCTTGTCCACGAGGCCCGGGTGGGCGTCCATCCACTTGCGGGCGGACTCCTTCTCCTTGCCCTGGCCGCCCTTCTGGATCTCGGCCTCCAGTGAGGCGAGGTCCTTCTCGGACATCTTGAACTTCTTCAGCCACGAGTTCAGTTCGGGCAAGTCCTTGCCGAAGGTCTTCTTCCCGGTGATGTGGATGTCGTCGCCCTTGCCCCAGGCGCCCTTCGGGTCCTTGAGCTTGGTCAGGTCGTACTTGGCGTACGCCCAGTGCGGCGTCCACAGCGTGACCACGACCGGCTCCTTCTTCTTGATGGAGCGGTCGAGTTCGGACATCATCGACGCGGTCGAGGACGAGACGATCTTCCAGTCCTCCAAGCCGTACTCCTTGACGACCTTGTCCTTGAGGATGCCCATCTCACCGGCGGACGCCTCGATGCCGATGATCTTGCCCTTGAACTCGCCCTTGTGCTTCTTCAGATCGTCGAGCGACTTCACGTCCTTCATGTACGACGGCACGGACAGCTCCAGGGACGTGGGGCCGTACCACTTGCCCACGTCCGTGAGCTTGTCCCCGTACTTGTCCATGTACTGCTTGTGCGTCGTCGGCAGCCAGGCGTCGAACTGGACGTCCATGTCGCCCTTGGACAGGGCCGTGTAGAGCGGACCCGGGTCGAGCTGCTGGACCTTCGGCTTGTAGCCGCGGTCCTCGAGGATGTTCTCCCACAGATACGTCGTGGCGATCGCCTCGTCCCACGGGAAGTAGCCGAGGTTGACGGCCTTGCCGGCGTCCTTGCCCTTGGCGTTGCCGCCGCCCGAGACCGGAGCCATCTTGTCGACGAGGCCGGGGTGCTTCTTCAGCCACTTCTTGACCGCGTCCTGCTCCTTGCCCTTACCGGCGTCGGTGATCATGCCCTCGAGCTCGGTGAGGTCCTTCTCGTTCATCTTGAAGTTCTTCAGCCAGGACGCGACCCTCGGGTCGTCGTTGCTGAATCCCTTCCGCGCCACGGTGTGGATCTTGTCGCCCTTGCCCCAGGCGCCCTTCGGGTCCTTGAGCTTGGTCATGTCGTACTTGCTGTACGCCCAGTGCGGCGACCACAGCGTCGTGACGATGGGCTTCTTGCTCTTGTACGAGCGGTCCAGCTCGGAGAGCATCGACGCCGTCGAGGAGGAGACGATCTTCCAGTCGGAGAGGCCGTACTCCTTGACGATCTTGTCCTTGAGGATGCCCATCTCACCGGACGAGGCCTCGATGCCGATGATCTTCTTGCCGAACTTGTCCTCGTTGGCCTTCAGATCGTCCAGGGACTTCACGCCCTTCACATACGAGGGCACCGACAGCTCCAGCGAGGTGGGGCCGTACCACTGGCCGAAGTCCTCGAGCTTCTTGCCGTACTTCTTCCAGTACTGCTCATGGGTGGTCGGCAGCCAGGTGTCGGTCTGGAAGTCCAGGTCGCCCTTGGACAGGGCGGTGAACATCGGGCCGGGGTCGAGCTGTTGCAGGGTCGGCTTGTAGCCGCGCTGCTCCAGGACCTCCTTCCACAGGTACGAGGAGGCGATGCCCTCGTCCCACGGGATGTAGCCCATCTTGATCTGCTTGCCCTTGCCGACGTTCGTGCCGCCCGCCTGACTGGTGCCGTCGCCGCCGGCCATGTTCATACCGCCCGCGACGAGCGCGAGAACGATGATGCCGACGCCCGCCACGGCGGTGTTGGGACGGTAGTGCACCAGCTTCCAGCCGCTCGCCATGGCGGCGGCCTTGGCCAGCGCACGGCGCCCGAGCGGAGAGACGCGCTGGTTCAGCGCGGCGGTCATACGGTCCAGGTACATCGCCAGGATGACGACCGCGAGGCCCGCCTCGAAACCGGCGCCGATCTCGACGCGCGTCACCGCGTTGTAGACGTCTTCGCCCAGGCCCGAGGCACCGGCCATACCGGCGATCACGACCATGGACAGCGCGAGCATGATGACCTGGTTGACGCCGGCCATGATGGTCGGCAGCGCGAGCGGCAACTGGACGCGGCGCAGGGTGTTGCCCGGCGTGGTCCCGAACGCCTCGGCGGCCTCGACCAGTTCGGAGTCGACCTGCCGGATGCCCAGCTCGGTCATGCGTACGGCCGGCGGCATCGAGAAGATGACGGTGGCCAGCAGACCCGGCGTGACGCCGACTCCGAAGAAGACGACGCCCGGCAGCAGATAGATCATCGCCGGCATGGTCTGCATGAAGTCCAGGACCGGGCGCACCGTCGTCGAGACGGCCTTGCTGCGCGAGGCCCAGATGCCCACGGGCACGGCGATGATCAGTGTGATCACGGCGCAGACGAGCACCATGGACAACGTCATCATCGCGTTGTCCCACAGCTCGACCGAATCGATGATCATGAAGCCGAGCATCGCGAGGAGAGCGGGCAGCAGGCCGCGCAGCCAGAAGGTGACGACGGCGAGGATGCCGCCCATGAGCAGCGGCTCAGGGGCGCCGAGCACGGCGTTGACGCCGTCGAAGCAGTTGGTCAGTACGGCGCTGATCGCGTCGAACAGCCATGTCAGATGGGTCTGGAGCCAGTCGATGAGCGATTCGACCTTGGACCCGAAGTCGAATCTAGGCACCGGCGCTCACCTTTTCGCTCTTGCCGTCGTCGGCTTCGTCGTCGCCGACCGCTTCACCCAGTACCGACAGCAGCCTGTCCCGCTCGACGCGGCCGACCAGGTCGCCGTCGTCGCCCGTGACGCCGACCGCCTCGTCGCCGCCCGCGAAGGGCGCGAACAGCTCGGCGACCGGGGTGTCCTCCGGCACGCTGATCGCGGCGGAGAAGCTCTTGGCCAGGGCGTCTTCCATGATCGACCCGGCGGTGAGCACACGGGTGCGGTCGACGTCCTCGACGAAGCGGCGCACGTAGTCGTTCGCCGGACGGACGAGGATGTCCTCGGGGGCGCCGATCTGCACTATTCGGCCGTCCCGCATGACCGCGATGCGATCGCCGAGGCGCATCGCCTCGTTGAGGTCGTGGGTGATGAAGACGATGGTCTTCTTGAGCTTCTCCTGAAGCTCCAGGAGCTGGTCCTGCATGTCGCGGCGGATCAGCGGGTCCAGCGCGGAGAAGGACTCGTCCATCAGCAGCAGGTCGGCGTCGGTGGCCAGCGCGCGGGCCAGGCCGACGCGCTGCTGCATGCCGCCGGAGAGCTCGTCGGGCCAGGACTTCTCCCAGCCTTCGAGCCCGGTGAGCGCCAGCGCCTCCGTGGCGCGCTCCTCGCGCTCCTTCTTCTCCACGCCCTGGACTTCCAGGCCGTACGCGGCGTTCTCCAGGACGCTGCGGTGCGGGAAGAGCGCGAAGTGCTGGAAGACCATGCTGATCTTCCTGGCCCGGACCGCGCGGAGGGCGGCGGGGCTCAGCTTCGTCACGTCCTCGCCGTCGAACTTCACGGCGCCCGCCGTCGGCTCGAGCAGTCCGTTCAGCAGCCGCAGCAGCGTGGACTTGCCGGATCCGGACAGGCCCATCACGACGAAGATCTCGCCGGACTCGACCTCGAAGCTGGCGTCGATGACGGCAGCCGTGGTCCCGCTCTTGCGCAATTCGTCGCGGTCGACGCCGGATTCGAGCCGGCTCACTGCCTGTTCCGCTTGTTTGCCGAACACCTTGTACAGGTGCTCGGCCTGCAATCTGCTCACATACACCCCATGAGTCGTACGCAAAACGACCCGCCTCCCCCGCCGGCGGGTCGCAGAGCGGCGTGGCATCTGCCCGGTTTGCACCGTTCTGCGCAGAGGGAGATCGGATCGACTCCGCATGCGCCGCTGCCCAGACTTATGTGTCTCAAACACATCCGATGACGCACGCCACGGCCGACTCACGGTGAACGCTCGGCATATCGGCACCGCCGGACGGCGGGCGAACCGGTCATCTCACGGTTGGTCATTGGTAGTTACACCCAAGTTATACACCCTTCAGCCACCACCGGGACCGTCCGCGCAGCGCACGGAGCCCGTGCGGGCCGCCGCGTCCGCGGTGGAAGCGTGACGGATCCCGCACCGGTCGCTCCCGGTACGGGATCCGTCACGGCGTGCTCACGACCGCCGGTCGGCTGCTAGTGACGCTTGAAGGACTTCAGGTAGCGCGCCGTGGGCGAGCCGACGCCGGTGACGTCGTCGTAGCCCCGTACGGCCTTGAGCGAGCTGTCCTTGCCCAGCGTGCGCAGCGTGGTCTTCAGACCCTCGGAGTCGTCGGCGCCGTTGGCGAAGTCGACGCGGGCCACCGCGAGATCGGTCGTCGGACCGCGCGGGTGGTCGGTGACGTCGTGGTACGCCTTGGTGCCGAACCGGGCGTAGATCGCCGGGTTGGCGAAGCCGATCGGCTTGCCGTGCCCGGCCTGCTGCGCCAGTGCCTGTACGCCGGCGACGACCGGTGCCGCCAGCGACGTGCCGCCGATGCGGTATTCGCTGTACTTCTCCGAGCCGTCGGTCTGCTGCTGCGTCTGCCCCACGAGGAAGCCGGTGTTGGGGTCGGCCACCGCCGCGATGTCGGGCAGGACGCGCTGCCGGGTCGGGCCGTTGGCCTTGGCGAGCGCGTCCGGTACGACGCCGCGCTGGTAGAACGGCTGGTCGTAGGTCTTGCTCGTACCGCCGCCCGCGCCGGAGGTGAACGGGCCGGGCAGGCCCTTCCAGCTCTTGCCGTTCTTCGACAGCGGGGCCTGATCGGTGCCCCAACCGGTCTCGAACGTATAGCGGTCGCCCTTGCCGACGGCGAGGCTGGTGCCCCCGACCGCCGTCACCCAGGGCGAGTTGGCGGGGGTGTCGACCTGCTTGGTGCCGGTGCTGGCGACGTTGTCGCCGTCGTCGCCGGAGGAGAAGTAGAAGCCGATGCCCTCGATGGCGCCGAGCTGGAAGACGTGGTCGTAGGCGGCTGCCACGTCCGGTGTCTCGTTCTCCTCCACATCGCCCCAGGAGTTGGAGACGACGTCGGCGAGCCGGTTGTCGACGATCTTGCTGAGCGAGTCGAGCAGGTCGGCGTCCTGGCAGGAGGCGCCGCCGACATAGGTGATGTCCGCGGCGGGCGCGAGCGCGTGCACGGCCTCCACGTCCAGGGTCTCCTCGCCGTACCAGCCGGCCGCGTCGCAGTCCTTGGTGTGGTTGTAGTCATCGGGCAGCACCTGGCTCAACTGCCCCTTCCGGTACGCCTTGTCGCCGTTGCGGCGCGCGTACTCGGAGGCGTCCTCGGCGATGGACGGCGAGGCGTAGGCGTCGGTGATCGCGACGGTCACGCCCTTGCCGGTCAGCCCCGAACCGGCGGCGCCGTAGGCCGCGCGCAACTGCTTGCCGGTGTAGCCCTTGACGGCGTAAGGCACGTGCTTTCCGTACGCCTTGGGAAGGCCGGTCGCCGTCTTCGAGCCGTGATAGCTGGAGAACGGGCCGGAGTTGCGGAAGACCGGTCCGGGCGGCGGCAGTTCCTCGTCGTGCTCGGCGAGCTTGGGCGCGTTGTCCAGGCCGACGACGGTCAGCACCGCTCCGTGCAGCGAGGACGGCACGGACGCGGCGGTCTGCGGCGCGCGGTACGTCTTGCCGTCCTTGGAGTAGTCGTGCAGCTTCGTGGCGAAGGCCTTCTCCGTCGCCGCGGTGTCACCCGTGACCGAGACATAGTGCTCGTCGGTGCCGGTCACCTTCATCCCGGCGGACTTCAACCAGGCGGTGACGGCGGACTTCTGGGCCTTGGTCGGGCCGTAGCGTGCGCGTGCCTGCCGCGCGGACAGGTACTTGTGGTACGAGGCGGAGCCGGGCTCGGAGACGGACCTGGCGTAGTCCGCGAGCCCGGCGGCGTCACGTCCGGCGAGGTAGACCCGGGCGGTCACCTTCGCGGATCCGGTGGTGCTGCCGCGGTCGGCCTTCGTGGTCGCCCACTGCGGCTTGGTGGTCTTCAGCACGTGCCGACCGTGCTGTGCGCCGTCGGCATGGGCCGGTATGCCCAGGGCGAACGCGCCGGCGATCAGCGGCAGCGTGACGGCCACGGCTACGCCGGCGCGCGTTCTCGGACGGGCGATTTTCATGGAACCCCCTTCGAAATCGGCCGCGATCTTGGTCGCGAACCGACGGTGTCCGGTGGGAGACACCGTGCTGCGCCAATATTTCGCTGATCTGGACATGCCAGGGAATGGCGTGCCTCAAGAACAAGCCAAGGAACGGCAATGGAAGCCGTGTTCGCGGTCCGGAGTGCCGCTTCGGGGACGCAGGCAGGGGGTGCTATGGAGGCGTACTAGCGTCAGGCCCGCGCCGGATCAGGCCGGGGCCGCGTGGCCGGAAACCGCTGAACGGTGCCCGGCCACACCGCCTCAGCCCATGTTCCGGACCGCGTCCGCGAGGGCGACGAAGCAGTCCTGGAGCGCGGGCAGTCCGTCGTGGAGCTGCCGGGTCTTCTCGTCCAGGTACAGATCGCGGCGCAGTTCGACCTGGAGGCTCTCGATTCCCGTTCCGGGTGACGCGTGCCGTCGGAGGAGTTCGTTGCCGGGGAAGGGCGTGTTCAGGGCGACCTCGAATCCCGCGTCGCGGAAGACCCCGGCGACGGTCTCGGCGTAACCCGGCGACGCCGTCGTGCCGTTGAGGTCGCCGAGGCAGATCTGCGGTCGTCGCAGGCCGTCCCTCGGACCCACGGACGACATGCTGTGGCAGCTCAGTTGGAACGCCCTGCCGAACGCGTCCCGTCGGCGCTCCAGCAGTTCCGCGAGGGCGCTGTGGTACGGGAGGTAGTACACGGCGATGCGGCGCTCGACCTCCGCGACCGCCAACTTCCCCTCGTAGAGCGGCGAGTAGTCCGCGCCCAGCGTGTGGATCAGTCCCGATCCGGACCGCAGCGAACCCTTCAGCGGACGCAGGGCGACAGGCCAGGCGCCGTCCAGCGCCTCGGGATCGATGTCGTCCACCGGCCTGTTGGGGTCGACGAGGGACGGCGGGAAGTCCGCGATCAGAAGTGTCGCTCCCGCCCGGGCACTTGGCCGCACGACGCGGTCGACGTGCGGGGCGGTCTTGTCGTGTACGGCGGTGAACGACGCGGACGGGCGGAACTCCGGCGGATACCGCGTACCGCTCCGTGAGACGTCCACGACGAGCGGGCCGTCCGTCTCGCCGGTGACGATACGGAACGGGGCTGCCGTGTCCGGGTCATCAGCCGCGTCGGGCGCCGCCGTTCGCGGCCGGTCGGGCCGGTCGGGTTCGCCGGGCGTCACCATGCGTACGCCTCGGGTGCGGCGCCCGGGCCGGGGAAGATCGCGTCGAGTTCCGCGAGTTCGCTCTCCGAGAGGCTCAAGCCGGCCGCCTGGAGGCCGTCTTGGAGGTGGCGCATCGTGCGTACCCCGACGACGGGCGCCGTCACGCCCGGCTGGTGCAGCAGCCACGACTGTGCAACCACGGCCGGCGCCCGTCCGAGGTCACGGCAGAACTGCTCGTAGCGTTCGAGCTGTTGGCGGCTGTGGGAGAGACCGTCGGCGGCCCGCTTGCTGGCCGTACGTGCCGCGGTCTCGCCCTTGGACAGGACGCCGCCCAACAGGCCGGAGTTCAGGGGGCTGTAGGGCATGAGCCCGATGCCGTAGGCGCGGCAGGCCGGCAGCACTTCGAGTTCGACGGTGCGCTCCATGAGGTTGTAGATGCTCTCCTCGACGACGATGCCGAGCAGATTCCGCCGGAGTGCCGCCTCCTGTCCCCGTGTCAGGTGCCAGCCCGCGAAGTTGCTCGTACCGGCGTAGCGGATCTTCCCCTCGCGCCGCAGATCGTCCAGCACCTCCCAGATCTCGTCCCAGCTTGTGGCGCGGTCGACGTGGTGCAGCATGAACACATCGAGCACGTCGGTCTGCAGCCGCTGGAGCGAGGCTTCGCAGGCCCTGCGCAGATGCCGGGCCGAGAGGTACATGTCGTTGGCGCCCTCGCCCATCCGCCCGTACGCCTTCGTCACCAGGACGATCCGGTCCCGGCGTCCCGGGTCGCGGGCGAGCCAGCGGCCGATGATGCGTTCCGTCTCGCCCTTCGCCTCCGAGTGGTCGGAGACCGTACGGTTCGCGTCCGCTCCGTAGACGTCGGCGGTGTCCAGCAGATTGACCCCGGCGTCCAGGGCGGCGCTCATGACGGTGTGGGCGTCGGGCTCCGGTGTCACGGGCCCGAAGTTCATGGTGCCCAGTGCCACGGGGGCGACCCGCAGGCCCGTCCGTCCCAGCGTCCGGTGGTGCACGTCAGATCTCCTTGTCGCGGAAGCGGTCGGGTGAGAAGTGGTCGAGCGGCACGGAACTGGCCCCGTCCAGCGCGAGGTCGACGCATACGTCGCCGCTGGCGCTCGCGTGCTTGAAACCGTGTCCGGAGAAGCCCCCGGCGAGGACGAGCGACGGCGCCAGTGCGGAGGTGCCGATGACGAAGTCGCGGTCGGGCGTCGCCGAGTTCATGCAGGGACGCGCGGCGGAGTGCTTCGGGTTCAACCCCGGGAAGGCGCGGCGGCAGAAGGCCTCGACCGGATCGGTGTCCCGGGCGTCGATGGGATAGGTGTTGTCGTCCGCGTGTTCCAGGCGCGGTTTCGGGGCGGACGGCCCGGCGCCGATCTTCACCCCCGCTCCGTCGACGTCGGTGATGCCCCAGCCGTCGAGGTCGCCGCTCTTGCGGACGAACACGGGGAACCTCTCGGGGCCGTAGAGCTCGGGCTGCGGGCCGGTGAACCACACCAGCGGCGAGCGGACGATCCGAAGAGGCAGCTCCAGATCGGGAATCAGATCGGTGAACCAGGCGCCGGTGGCGACGATCGCCCGCCGTGCGCGCACCTGTTCCGTACCGAGGTCGATGCGGACGCCGTCGGCGTCGTGGCGGATCGCGGAGACGGGCGTCTCCAGCCGGATGTCGGCGCCGTGTCTGCGGGCCATGGTGAGGGCGGCGGCCACGCACCGTTCGGGGTTGAGCACCCCGGCTCCCGGCTCGTGGACGGCGACGTCGTCGGCGATCGTGGCGTGCTGCGGGAAGCGACGGGCGAACTCGTCCGGTTCCAGCAGCCGGTGCTCGAAGCCTCCTTCGCGTGCGGACTCCAGTGCGCGTGCGATGACGCCGCTGTCCGGCGGTCCGATGCACAGGCCGCCCGTGCGCTGGAACAGCACGGACGAGGACGCCGATTCGAGTTCACGCCAGAGCGTGCGTGCCCGCCGGACGAGCGGAACGTACGCGGTTCCTTCGAAGAGGGTCTGCCGGAAGATCCTCGATCCGCCGTGTGAGGACCCTCGTGCGTGTGCTTCACCGAACTGTTCGATCCCGATGGTGCGGGCGCCGCGTGCCGCGGCGCGCCAGGCGGCCATGGAGCCGACGCCGCCGAGGCCGAGCACCGCGACGTCGTATGTGCGGGGGCTTGTCACTCCGTACTCCTGGGCTAGAGGACCTTGGACAGAAATGCCTGGGTGCGGGGGTGTTGGGGAGCGTCGATCACGTCGGCGGGCCGCCCGGACTCGACGACGACGCCGGCGTCCATGAAGGCCAGCGAGTCCGCGACGCGGCGTGCGAAGCCGATCTCATGGGTGACGATGATCATGGTGAGCCCCTCGTCCGCGAGGTCGCCGATGACGTCGAGCACCTCGCCGACGAGTTCGGGGTCGAGCGCGGAGGTCGGTTCGTCGAAGAGCATCACTTTGGGGCGCATCGCCAACGCCCGTGCGATGGCGACGCGTTGCTGCTGTCCGCCGGAGAGCCGGCGGGGGTAGGCGTGCAACTTGTCGCCGAGGCCCACCCGTTCGAGGAGCGCGGTGGCCCGCTCCACGGCCGCGGCCCGGGACTCACCGCGGACGATCATGGGGGCGGCGATGACGTTCTCGAGCGCCGTGTAGTGGCTGAAGAGGTTGAAGTCCTGGAAGACCATGCCGATGTCGGCCCGCTGCCGGCTCTGCTCCTTCTCCGACAGCTCGTGCAGGGTGTCGCCGCGCTGGCGGTAGCCGAGCAGTTCGCCGTCGACCCAGAGCCGGCCGTGCTGGATCTGCTCCAGGAGGTTGATGCACCGCAGGAACGTGCTCTTGCCCGATCCCGAGGGCCCGATCAGACACATCACCTCGCCCCGCCGCACCTCCAGGTCCACGCCCTTGAGGACTTCGTTGCGCTGATAGCTCTTGTGGACCTGCTCGGCCCGTACGAGCACCTCCGGTGTCATGGCAGCCTCCGGTCGAGTGCGGTGGTGCGGGCGCCGGTTCGCGGCCGTCGCTCCCGGGCGCCGTCGGGCGAGAACTTCCGCTCGATCCAGGACTGGACGAGGGTGAGCACCGAGACGGTCACCAGGTAGAGCACGGTCGCCACGATCAGCAGCGGGATCGTCTGGAAGTTGCGGGAGTAGACGATCTGCGCGCTGTAGAGCAGGTCCGGGATGGCCAGGACGCTGACGAGCGACGTCGTCTTGAGCATGGAGATCGTCTGGTTCCCGGTCGGCGGGACGATGACGCGCATCGCCTGCGGGAGCACGATCTTCCGCATCGTCTGCAGCCGCGTCATGCCCAGTGCGCTCGCCGCGCGGATCTGCCCCTGGGGTACGGAGAGGATCCCGGCCCTGACGATCTCGGCCATGTAGGCGCTCTCGTGCAGGGCAAGTCCGAGGAAGGCGGCCGTCATCGGGGTGATGACGTGGTTGGCGTTGAAGGCCGCCAACTCGGGGCCGCCGAACGGCAGACCGACGACGATGCGCGGATAGACCGCGCTCATGTTGAACCAGAACAGAAGCTGGACGAGGAGCGGCGTCCCGCGGAAGAACCAGACGTACGCGGCCGCCGCACCGGACAGCAGCCGGTTCTTCGAACTGCTCATCACCGCGAGCACGATGCCGATGGCGACGCCGGCCGCCATGGACAGCGCGGTGAGCCACAGGGTGAGCAGCAGGCCCTCCATGATGGTCCGCGCCGTGAGCCACTGTCCGACCACGTCCCACTGGAAGCGCGGATTGGTCACCACGGACCACGCGGCGGCGGCCAGTGCGAGACCGACGAGGGCTGCTGCGAACGCCCGTCCGGTGTGCCGCTTGGGAACCAGCCGGATGCGCAGATCGGGCGGTGCTTCCCCGTCCGCGGCACGGGACGGGTCCGGGGCGTCGGACTCCTCGGTGTGCTCTGGGAGTTGGCGTGTCCTGTGGGCCATGGCTCACGCACACCCCTTGCGCAGAGGCTGGTAGTAGTAGGTGTGCCCCGGCTTGATCTCCTTCGGGTCCTTGAAGATCTTCGACTCGACGATCCGTCCGTCGGAGCCGACGCCCCAGGGTCCGGCGATCTTCTGGTACTTCTTCGAGAGTTCGGTGCCGGCCTTGGTGACGTTGGTGCCCCACTTGTCGCTGATGCGCTCGTACTCGCCCGACTTCAGCAGCGAATTGACCGCCGCCTGAAGGGGCTTAGCCAGGGACGAGTTCTTGGGCACGGCGATGCCGGCGATGCTGTGGCTGGTCTGGTAGACGCTGGTCACGCAGAGCTGACCGTTCGACCGGTCGGCGGCGTACAGGACTTGGGGCTTGTCGTTGACGGCGACGTCCGCCCGTCCGGACTGCAGGGTGAGCACCGCGGCGTTGGAGTCGGGGACTTGAAGGATCTTGACGGGTTTCCTGCCGTGGCTGCGACAGTACGTACTTGCGTCGCCGAGGGCCTCGACCTGGCTGACGCCCTTCTTCACGGAGACGCGGTAACCGCACAGATCGTCGAACGAGTTGACCTTGATCCCCGAGCCCTTCTTGATCAGGAACCCGCCGCCGGACAGGTAGTACGACACGAAGTCCGCGGTGGGCAGACGCTCGTGCTCGATGCTGAAGGAGGACATCGCCGCGTCGTACCGGCCTGCGGCCAGGCCCGGGAGGATGGAGTCGAACGATATGTTCTTCCATTCGACCTTCAGTCCCAGCTTGGCGCCGATGGCGTTGCCGAGATCGATGGTGTAGCCGGTCAGCGTCTTGTTGTCCCCCTTGAAGAACACGATCGGTGCGTTGGGACCGTTGGTGGCGAACACGACCTTGCCCTTCTTCTTGAAGCTGCCGGGTACGAGCCCGGCGGCGTCGGGGTCGGTCGTCACCTTGGGGACCGGCCGGCTCTTCGGTGCGTCCTTGCCGGATCCGGCCGACGACGGATCGGCGCAGGACGCCAGCATCAGCAGGCTGAGACCGGCGGCCACGAGCACGGCCGTACGGGGTGGGCGGACAGGGAATGACATGGCTGCTCCTGGTATCGGTGCTCCTGGGCCGGGGTCGGGGGTGCGCTGTACGTGAGTCGGGGGCCGGGTCCTGAAGTACGGGGAGGGAGACCGGCGTTGGGGGTTGCCGGCGGTGCCGGCGGGCTGTCGGGTGTCGGGCGCCGGGGCTTCGGAACGGCCGCCCCGGCCTGACCGAGGGCGTCAGGAGAGCTCGTCGGCTCCCGCGTACGTGGTGTGCGGGGCGGTGTGCGCCCGGCGTGCGATCGCGTCGTAGCCCTCCGAACCGGCGGCCACGACGGCCTGGGTGAGCGAACCCGCGAGGTTCGCCCTGACGGCGTCCGCGTTCCAGCGCAGGCCCGCTATGCAGCGGTCGGCGAAGATACGGGCGCCGGAGTCGAGCCGTTCCAGTCCGCCCAGCAGACCGAGGGTCACGACGGGAGCCATGGCGGACACCTCCAACTCGCCGACGGCTGCGGCCGCCCGCGCGCTCGCGGCCTCGCCCGCGATCTGGAACGACATCTGCATCATGAGCTCCGGAATGACCGGATTCACCTTCCCCGGCATGATCGAACTTCCGGCCTGTACCGCGGGCAGTTCGATCTCGCCGATCCCGCCGACCGGCCCGGACGCCAGCAGCCGCAGGTCCGTGGCGATGCGCGCGGCCGAGCGCGCACAGCGGTCGACCGCCTCGCTCACCGCGACGAAAGGTTCCAGGGACGCCAGCGCCCAGTAGGGATCCTCGGCCGCCTCGACCGGACATCCGGACACCTCGGCGAGTTCGGCCACCGCCGCCGCGGAGAATCCCGGCGCGGCTCCGAGCCCCGTGCCCACGGCCGTCGCGCCGAGCGGGACCTTGAGCAACGCCCGTACCGTGGTACGGAGTTCGTCGGCGGCCTGTCCGATCCCGTAGGCGTGAGACCGGTGCAGAGAGGCGACCGGAAGCGCCACCGCATCCTGCAGACAGGTGCGGCCCAGGCGCTCGGTCTCCGGGTACTCCCCCGCCTTCGCGCGGCATGCGTCCGCGAGACGGTCCAGGCTCTCGACGGTCCGTGTGCTCGCCGAGTGCACCGCCAGGGCGATGGCGGTCGGCATCACGTCGTTGGTCGACTGCCCGCGGTTGACATGGTTGTTGGGGTGTACGGCGCTCTCGGAGCCGCGCCCGCGCAGCAGTTGGGTCGCGCGCCGTGCCACCACCTCGTTGACGTTCATGTTCGTCGAGGTGCCCCCGCCTCCCTGGAGGACGGGCAGCGGGAACTGACCGTCGTGCGACCCCTGTTGGACCTCGCGGGCCGCGGCGATCACCGCGTCGGCGACCTCGGGGGCGAGGCTGCCCAGCCGCCGGTTCGCCCGTGCCGCCGCGATCTTGACCAGGGCGAGGGCGCGGATGAGGTCGGGATGGTCGTGAAGCCTGGGCCCGCGGAAGTCGAAGTTCGCCAGTGCCCTGCGGGTTTGACCGCCGTACAGCGCTTCTCGGCCGTCGCCGTCCTTCCCGGCCGGCTCTTCGCGCTCGTCGACGGTGCCCCAGTTATTTGCCAGGTGGTCAGGCCAATTAGTCACGCGGCTCACGCTCACATTGGCCAGGCCACCTGTCAAGTGGTCTATAGTGGGTTTCTGTGACGGCAGACTCAGAAGGAACCGCATCCATCGACGTGTTCGCCGCCCCCGTGGTGGTCCGCAGCGCCGCGGCGCAGGTGGCCGACAAGATCGTCGCCGCGATCCAGAGCGGCCGGATCAAGCGGCACGAACGGCTGCCGCCCGAGCGTGAGTTGGCCAAACAGTTGCAGGTCAGCCGTCCGACGCTGCGCGAGGCGTTCGCCGCGCTGGAACTGGCGGGCGTGCTCGAATCCCATCAGGGCCGGGGCTCCGTGGTGGTCGCCGCACCGTCGCAGGTCGCGAACTGGGGCATAGAGGTGCTGCCCACCCAGGTCTTCGAGGCACGCCTCGCCATCGAGCCCCACCTCGCCGAACTGGCCGCGGCCAAGCGCTATCCCGAGGACATCGCGCATCTGCGGGAGGCCGGCGCGGACCTCGACGAGGAGTACGAGCGGACGGGCGCGTACCGCAGCGACCTCGCCGTGCACCGCGCCATCGCCCGCGCCGCACGCAACCCCGTACTCGCCGACGCGCTGGAGTCCGCGCTGAAGTACACGGAGTCCTCGCGATGGACCGACCTGCGGGCGCAGGCGCTCGCGGAACCCCGCGCCCGCGAGGGCCACGTCGACGAAGTGCGCCGCGTGATCGAACACATCGCGGCCGGTGAAGGAGTTGAAGCGGCGTCGGTCTGGCGGGCTCATCTGACGTACTACCGCGACGAGATGCTCGACGGTCTGAAGAAGGAGTCGGACCGCAAGCCCGCGGGGACGACCGGATCCGCGTCGTAGGGGCGGGAGTTCACCGATGGCTCGCCTTCCGGATCCACGCGGCGACGGCGGTTCCGCTGTGCCCGGCGTGAACCGGCGACGGCTGCTCACCCGGGCCGTGCCCGCGGCCGCCGCGACGCTGCTGAGTGCCGCGGCATGCTCCCGGGCGGACGAACCCCCGCGCCGGACCGCCCCGTTGGCCGCGCTCGTCTACCGCGGTCCGGCCGCCCTCGACGGATGCCCGGAGGCGGTGGCCTCCCTGCTGCGGCGGGCCCCGCGTCCGTTCACGGTCAAGTACGTCGGCCCCGACGAGGAGTTGCCGCTGACCGCGGACACTCTGGCGGACGCCGACCTGTACGCCCAGCCCGGCGGCAACGACGATGTCGAGGGAACCTGGGAGGAGTTGAGGGGCGCCGCCGGTACGGTCCGCGACTGGATCCATGACGGCGGCCGCTACCTCGGCTTCTGCATGGGCGGCTATCTCGCCGCGGGCGACCCGGGCTTCGATCTGCTGCCGGGCGGCACCGACGCGTACATCTCCTCCCCCGACGCCTCGGTCCACGACGGACGGGACACCGTCGTGGCGGTGACATGGCGCGACAAGCCGCGCCACATGTACTTCCAGGACGGGCCGGCCTTCTTCCTGGACGAGGGCGCCGAGGCGTCCGTACTCGCCACGTACGACAACGGCACGGTGGCCGCCGCCGTCTCTCCGTACGGAAAGGGCCGCGTCGGCGTGGTCGGACCCCACCCGGAGGCCGACGCCTCCTGGTACGCGGACGAGGGGCTGCGCAATCCCGACGGGGTGCGGTTCGACCTCGGCCACGACCTGGTCGATCAGACGGTCCGGGGGCTGTAACGCCCATGTGGTGCACGGGAGTTGGACGAACGGACCGATCCCCCACGCTGCGCAGCCCGACTGACCGGCCCGCGCACGGCGTCCGGCCCGCGGCGGGCGTCATCGGCGGCGTCTGCGGCGGGCCAGGCGGTGGAAGGCCCGCGGGCCGCCGGTCGGCGGGGGCAGGGTGCCCGCGACCGCGTCGGAGAGCAGGGTGCCGACCGTTTCGGAGGCGCAGGCGCGGTTGGCGCCGATGCCTCCTGAGGGGCCGCGTTTGATCCAACCCACCACGTACGTACCGGACGTGCCGGTCACCCGGCCGTTCTCGTGCCGGACCGTGCCGGTCGTCTCGTCGAACGGCAGCCCCGCCTGGGGCACTCCGCGGTAGCCGATCGCCCGCAGTGCCATGCCGGCGGGGATGTCCGACTCGCCGCTGCCGCCGGTGGTGCGCACCGCGCGGACGTGTGCGTCCCCACGTATCTCCACCGGTGCGGAGAGGAAGCGGAAGACGATGCGGCGCCGTCGTCCGGCCGCGCCCGGTGAGACGGACCAGTCGACGGTCTCCCGCGTCACGTCCCGCAGCACCGCCGCCTTGTCCTGGGGCCCGGCGGCGTCGATCGCCGCACCGATGCGCGGATCGTGGTCGTCCACGATCAGGTCCACCTCGGGGAGGTGCTTGAGGGCGAGCAGTTCGGACCGGGTGTAGGCCGCGTGGTCCGGGCCGCGGCGTCCGAGCAGCACCACCTCGCGTACCTTGCTGCGGCGCAGTTCCGCGAGGGCGTGCGGCGCGATTCCGGTATCGGCCAGGGTCTCCGGGTCGGAGACCAGGATGCGGGCGACGTCGAGAGCGACGTTGCCGTTGCCGATCACGACGACGCGTTCCGCCGAGAGGTCGACGGCGTCCGGTGCGACCTCGGGGTGTGCGTTGTACCAGGCGACGACGGTGGTCGCGGCGACGCTGCCCGTCCGCTCCTCGCCCGGGATGCCCAGCCGCCGGTCGGCGGCGGCGCCCACCGCGTAGATCACCGCGTCGTGGTGGGCGGCGAGTTCCTCGGGTGAGACGTCCCCGCCCACGTCGAGGCCGAGGTGCATCTGTACGCGGGGGTGCGTGTGGAAGCGGGCGAAGGTGTCGCCGGCCTTCTTGGTCGCCGGGTGGTCGGGCGCGACTCCGTAGCGGAGCAGACCTCCGGCGAGCGGAAGCCGGTCGACGAGCGTCACGTCGGCCCGGGTGTGCAGCAGCAGATCCTCCGCCGCGTACATGCCCGCCGGTCCGGTGCCGACGATCGCGACCCGCAGCGGCCCGAAGTCCGGCGGCAGGACGCGTTCGAAGGCGGGCGCGCCCCAGTCGTGAAAGTTCGGTCCGGGAACGGCCGTCGGGGACTCCTCCGGCTGCGGCTCCTCCTCGGTCCGCTCGAAGTAGGCCGCGTTGATGTCGGCGTACTCGCGCTGCCCGGCGGTGAGGCTGTCGACGGGGAAGACCGCGTCCACCGGGCAGGCGTCGGCGCAGGCGCCGCAGTCGATGCAGGTCGCCGGGTCGATGTGCAGCATCTCGGTGCTGCCGAAGTCGCGTTCGCCGGGCGTGGGGCGAATGCAGTTGACCGGGCAGACGGACACACACGTGGCGTCGTTGCAGCAGGTCTGGGTGATCGCGTAGGCCATGTCGTCCGCTCGCCTAACGTCGTCGTCAGATCAGGTCGGCGCGCTTGTAGAAGATCAGCGCGGGCTTGGTGAGCAGCCCCACCGACGCCAGGAACTCCATCAGGCCCGAACAGCTCGAGCGCATCATCGACTTGTGGTGCTCGTTGGCCTTCGCCTCGCGGACGGCTCGCTTCTCCTCCAGCCCGGCGTTCGCATAGACCTTCCGGTTCACCATGCTGGTGGTGATGACGTAGGCGGCCACGGCGATCAGTACGGAGTGGATGTGCCGGCGCACCCGTCCGGCGCGGGCGAGGCGCTTGCGCGTCTCGTCGCGGGCGAACTTCATGTGCCGTGATTCCTCGACGACATGGATGTTGTTGATGGTGCGGACGAACGGCACGACCCGCTCGTCGCGCATCCAGTCGCGCTGCATGACGTCGAGGACCTCCTCGGCGACCAGGATCGCGGCGTACGCCGCCTCGCCGAACGCGACGGTCTTGAAGAACCGGCCGAGTTCGACCGCGATCCGGTGCGGGCGGTAGGCCGGGGCCTGAAGCTTCTTGGCGCCGCGGGCGAACATGATCGAGTGGCGGCACTCGTCGGCGATCTCGGTGAGCGCCCACTGAAAGGTGTCGGCGGTCGGGTCCTTGGCGTAGATGTCCCGGAGCACCATCTGCTGGAGGATCATCTCGAACCAGATGCCGGTGCTGGCGACCGACGCGGCCTCCTGCCGGGTCAGCTCCTTGCGCTGTGCGTCGGTCAGTTCGTTCCAGTACGCCGTGCCGTAGAGGGTGCTCCACTCCGGGCTGGCCCCGTGGAAGTCCTTGTCGAGCGGGGTCTCCCAGTCGACTTCGGTGAGCGGGTCGTAGGAGAGCTGTGCCGATGAGTCGAGCAGCCGCCGCGCGACGTCGTCCTCGGGCGTAGGGCTCGTGGTCTCCGGTCGCGAGATGCTGACGTCCATGGTGGGACTCCTCAAGTCGGGTCCGTGAAGTGCCTCATCCCCTGCTGCTATTACTAGCGGTAACAGCATCTTGTTGACAGACCTTATAACAGGAGTCGATGCCTGCCTACCCCCGCGTAACCCACGAGGTCCGGGCGGCCCGCGATCGGCACAGGTCCTGAACACCGCCCACAACTCGACGGCACGAGTGCGGCGTTCGGGGCCGGCGTTCGGGGGCGCCGGTTCGCCGCCCGTCGCGGCCTCGCCCCGTACCGCTCCCGCGGCATCGCCCACACACCCCCGACTCGGCCGACGGACAAGGGAGTTGCACTCGGCACCCGGGGCCCGTTCACCTAGCTTGCTAGGATGCTAGCATCGCGGTCGTGGGTGATGACGACGTCAAACAGTTCAACGTGTATCTGCCGATCGGCCTGATCAAGCAGGTCAAGTACCGCGCCATCGAGTCCGGTACGTCGTTGTCGGCGCTGGTGGCCGAGGCGCTGCGCGCCTACCTCGACGACACCCATGGCAGCGGGCGGCGACCGACCGAGGAGGAGACCTGACATGGCGACCGAGGGCATCGAGGCCGTCTTTCTGACGACCCACAACTGGGGCAGGGCGGCGAAGTTCTTCCAAGCACTGGGCTACGAGCTGGAGTTCGCGACGGACCACAACTCCGGGCAGCTCCGCAACGGCGACGGTCCGTACGTCTTCATCGCCGAGGTCCCCGAGGACCGGGAGCCGCAGACGCGGATCGTGCTGAAGGTGCCCGACGCGGACGCATTCCGCGCCGACCCCTCCGTCGAGGTCGTCACCGACTTCGAGGACACCCACTACGGGACCAGGGAGATGACCGTCCGCGACCCCGACGGACGTGTGTGGAGTCTCCAAGCCCCCGGCGGTAACTGAGAGTTCGGGCCACGACCGGGGACAGCGGGAACCGGGCACAGCGGGAACCGGGCACGACGCGCACCGACCACCACGAGAGGCGGCACCATGGCACAGGAGCAGACCGAGGCCGGGGCACCGGACAGCACCGCCGTACGGACCGCGCTGTGGCGGGCCCTGCACCTGGAGGTCGATCCGCCGCCCCATGTGCTCGCGGACGAGATCGGTCTGCGGCTGGCGGCGCCCGGCGACGGTTGGCGCGACCGCCCGGACATGGATCCGCGGGCCACCAGTGCGTTCCGGGCGGCCATGGTGGCCCGTGCCCGCTTCATCGAGGATCTCGTCGCCGAGCAGGCCGCGTCCGGTGTCACGCAGTACGTGATCCTGGGCGCCGGTCTGGACACCTTCGCCCAGCGCGAGCCCGAACTCGCCGCCCGGCTGCGGATCTTCGAGGTCGACCGGCACGAGCCGCAGCTCTGGAAGCGCCGCCGACTGCTGGAACTCGGCTACGGCCTTCCGGACCGGCTGCACTTGGTGCCCGTCGACTTCGAGGCGGGCGAGGACTGGCTCGACCGGCTGACCGACGCCGGATTCGACCCCGGACAGCCGGCGGTCATCGCCTCCACCGGCGTCACGATGTACCTCACCAAGGAGGCCACCGTCGCCACCCTGCGCCAGACCGCCGGGCTCGCGCCCGGGTCGACGCTCGCGATGACGTTCCTGCTGCCGGCCGAGCTCGTCGACGCCGCCGACCGTCACGGTCTGCGGAGGAGCGAGGAGGGCGCCCGCGCGTCCGGAACGCCGTTCATCAGCTTCTACAGCCCGCAGGAGATGCTGGCGACGGGCCGCGAAGCCGGCTTCGCGGACGTCCGGCACATCTCCGGGGCCGCGCTCGGCGAGCGCTACTTCGCGTCCCGCGCCGACGGCCTCCGCCCCTCGACCGGGGAGGACTTCCTCGTCGCCACCGTCTGAGCGCCGGTCCGACCGCCGACTGAACACCGTACGAGCACCGCCGCACGGCACGGCCGCGCACCCCGCCCTGGTTGCTCTCCGTGAACTCGCGGTCCACCCAGCGTCATGGTGGACTGAGCCCAGTGCCGCCCCGGTGCCGGTCATGGCGGGCGCCGGCCGGGCCCGTCGTATGCCGCCGGTCCGGCACCGAGCACGGCTGGGCGGTCGCAAGGCGTGACGACGAGGATGCGGAGGCGCCGGTGGCGGAGCCGGGAGACGACGAGCGGCGCACCGGGCGGCTTGCGGCCCTGGCGGCGCTGACGCTCGTGCTGATCGTCCCGCCGCTGCTCTCGCAGTTCGACCGGATGGAGAGAGTCTTCGACGTCCCGGTGATCTGGGTCTACCTCTACCTCGTCTGGGCGGTGGTGATCGGCCTGATCGCCGTCATCGGCGGCAGACCGAGGTAGTGCCGTGCTGCTCCAGACCTGGGTGATCGTCGCCGTCTCGGTGGTGTACCTGGGGCTGCTGTTCGCCGTGGCCTTCTTCGCCGACCGGCGGGCCGACGCCGGCCGCAGCATGGTCAACAAGGCCAGCGTCTACGCACTTTCCCTCGCGGTGTACGAGACCGCCTGGGGCTTCTACGGCAACGTCGGCACGGCCGCCAGCAGCGGCGTGGGCTTCCTGTCGGTCTATCTCGGGCCGCTGCTGATGTTCTCGCTGGGCTGGCTGCTGCTGCGCAGGATCATCCGCGTCAGCCGACGGCACCGCATCACCTCGCTCGCCGACTTCGTCTCCGCCCGCTACGGCAAGAGCGCCGCGCTGGGCGGGCTGGTGACGATCATCGCCGTGATCGGGATCGTTCCGTACATCTCGTTGCAGCTCAAGGCGATCTCCAACACCTTCGAGGTCATCCGGCGGCACCCGGACACGACGGGCGCCGCGGATCTCAGTCACGTCCCGCTGTTCCAGGACACCGGGTTCTATGTGGCGCTGCTGCTGGCCGCGTTCACGATCCTCTTCGGTACGCGCCATCTGGACGCCACCGAGCGGCACGAGGGTGTGGTCGCGGCCATCGCGTTCGAGTCCGTGGTCAAGCTCGTGATGTTCCTGTCGGTCGGGGTCTTCGTGACCTTCTGGATCTTCGACGGGTTCGGCGACCTGTTCTCCCAGGCGCACGGCGCCGGTCTCTCGCAGCTTTTCTCGCTGCGGGACCACACCAGTACGGGCACATGGATCTGGCTCAACGTGCTGTCGATGCTGGCGATCGTGCTGCTGCCCCGGCAGTGGCAGATGCTCGTCGTCGAGAACGTCGACGAACGGCACCTCAAGCGGGCGATGTGGCTCTTCCCGCTGTATCTGCTCGCGATCACCTTCTTCGTGCTCCCGATCGCGGCGGGCGGGCTGCTGCTGTTCGGGAAGTCCGTCGACGCCGACACCTATGTACTGACGCTGCCGCTGGCCGAGGGGCCGCAGGCGCTGGCGCTGCTCGTCTTCATCGGCGGCATCAGCGCGGGCACCAGCATGATCATCGTCGAGACGATCGCGCTGAGCACGATGGTCTCCAACTCGCTGGTGATGCCGCTGCTGCTGCGCGGCAAGTCCCGGCTGGCGCAACAGGGCGACCTGTCCGGGCTGGTGCTGGGCATCCGCCGGGTCACCATCGTGCTGATCCTGCTGCTCGGGTACGGCTACTTCCGGCTGGCCGGCGAGGGCCCGGCGCTGGGCTCGATCGGCACGGTGTCCTTCGCCGCAGTGGCGCAGTTCGCGCCGGCGATCCTGGGCGGGCTGTTCTGGAAGGGCGGTACGCGCAGGGGCGTGCTGGTCGGGCTGGTCGGGGGGTTCGCGGTATGGGCGTACACCCTGCTGATGCCGAACTTCGCGGACGCCGGGCTGCTGCCGGTCTCGTTCCTGGACCACGGGCCGCTGGGCATCGAGTGGCTGCGGCCGCAGCAGCTCTTCGGCCTCGGGGGCATGGACCCGATCAGCCATGCGATGTTCTGGAGCGCGCTGCTGAACATCGGCGGGTACGTCGTGGTCTCCCTCGCGGAAAGGCCGAGCGCCGCCGAGGGCGCACAGGCGGTGCAGTTCGTCGACGTCCTCACCGAGCCCGTACGGGAGCGGCGCTGGCAGGTCCGTACGACCGTCGGCGAACTCCGTACGCTGCTGGAGCGCTTCCTCGGCCGGGGCGGCGCCCAGCGTGTGCTGCGCACCTACCCGGAGGGGAAACCCGGTGCGCCGGAGGCCGAGGCGGCGCCCGAACTCGTCCATCACGTGGAGGCGCAGCTCGCCGGCTCGATCGGTGCCGCGTCCGCGCGTCTCGCGGTCGACGCCGTGGCCGGAGAGGAGCACTTCGGCACCGACGAGGTCATGGAGATGATCGGCGAGGCGTCGCAGCGCGTGGAGCTGGTACGGGGGCGGCTGCGGCTGCTCTTCGACGCGACGGGCGGCATCGGCACGACCCTCGATGTGACCCGTACCGCCGAGGAGTTGGCGCAGGTCGCCGTGCCGCGCTTCGCGGACTACGTCACCGTCGAGCTGGCCGAGCCCGTGCTGCGCGGCGACGAGCCGGGAGTCGAACCCGCCGTCGGTTCCGGCGGCAGCACCACGATGCGGCGTACGGCCTTCAGCGGCGTACGCCAGGACCCTCCGCTCTTCCCCCTCGGGGACCGGATCACCTTCGTACCGGCCTCGCCGCCGGCGCGCACCATCGAGAGCGGGCAGGCGGTGCTGGTGCCCCGGCTGGTGCAGTCCCAGGGGTGGCGGGAGGTCGATCCGGAACGGGCCGAGCGCGTCCTGGAGTTCGGGATCCACTCGCTGATCACGGCGCCGCTGATCGCCCGCGGCGTGCTGCTGGGCGTCGTCAACTTCTGGCGCTCGGACAAGCCCGAGCCCTTCGAGGACGACGACCTCTCCCTCGCCGCCGAACTGGCCGCCCGCGCGGCGGTCTCCCTCGACAACGCGCGCCGCTACACCCGTGAGCACGGCATGGCCGTGACCCTCCAGCGGAGCCTGCTGCCCCGTGCCATGCCGGCGCAGAACGCCGTCGAGGTCGCCTCCCGCTATCTGCCCGCGCAGGAGGGCGTGGGCGGTGACTGGTTCGACGTCATTCCGCTGCCCGGCGCCCGTGTCGCGCTGGTCATCGGCGACGTCGTCGGGCACGGGCTGCACGCCGCCGCGACCATGGGGCGGCTGCAGACCGCCGAGCGCAACTTCTCCTCGCTCGACCTTCCGCCGGACGAAATCCTCGGCCACCTCGACGAGTTGGTCACCCGCATCGACCAGGACGCGATCGCGGCGGGCGACGAGACCACCATCACCGGCGCCACCTGCCTGTACGCGGTCTACGACTCCGTCTCCCGTAACTGCTCCATCGCCCGGGCCGGTCACCCCGCGCCCGCGCTCGTCCATCCCGACGGCAGGGTGGAGTTCCTGGAGGTGCCCTCCGGGCTGCCACTGGGCATCGGCGGACTGCCCTTCGAGAGCGCCGAGTTGGAGCTGCCCGAGGGCAGCCGGCTGGTGCTGTTCACCGACGGCCTGGTCGAACGCCGCAACCAGGACATCGACACCGGGCTGCGGATGCTCCGCGAGACCCTGGCGCACGCGGCGCAGTCGCCCGACCAGACCTGCGACGCCGTGCTCGACACGCTTCTGCCGGAGTTGCAGAGCGACGACATCGCGCTGCTCGTCGCACGCACGAAGGTGCTCGACGCGAGCCATGTCGCCGAGTGGGACGTGGAGTCCGACCCCGCCGCCGTACGCCACGTACGCGCCGCCGTCTCCCGGCAGTTGGAGACCTGGGGGCTGGAGGAGCTGGTGGAGACGACGGAGCTGATCCTCAGCGAACTCATCACCAACGCCCTGCGCCACGGCGCGGGCCCCATCAACGTACGGCTGCTGCGCGACCGTTCGCTCATCTGCGAGGTCTCCGACCAGAGCAGCACCTCACCGCATCTGCGGTACGCGGCCACGACGGACGAGGGCGGACGGGGCCTCTTCCTCGTGGCGCAGTTCGCCGAACGGTGGGGTACGCGCTACACGAAGGACGGCAAGGTCATCTGGGCGGAGCAGGCGGCGCCGGAGTTGCCGGGCGGATGAGCCGCCCGTGCACCGGCGGGGAGGACGAGCGCCGAGCGCCGGAGACCCTCCGGTCCACCCCGCTGCTCACCCCTCGGGGTGATGCCCGTGACCTGCGCCCTTGATGTGCTCCGGTGGCGCACCGCGGCGCGCCTCCGCGGGACTCGGGACACACGCCTCAACAGGGCTTCCCACAACAGGACTTCGGGATACGGGACTTCCGTGGCGGTCCGGCCGGTCCCGGACGTACGTACGGAACGAGCGGCATGCCGGGGCCCCGCGGCATACGGTCACCGCCCCGGGGCGCCTCCCGCGACCGCGGGCAGATGGCGGCGGCTGTAGTACGCGGTGATCCCGAGCAAGAGCACGCCGACGGCGGCCAGTCCCACCAGAAGCGCCGGGTAGGGCGCGGCGCCCGCGCTCATGGCGAGGAGCAGGGGCGCGAGGAAACCGCTGTGGGTGGCGCCCTGGTAGACCGAGGAGGCGGTGGGCAACGCGGGCCCGTGCGCGAGCCGTTCGATCTCCTTCAGCCCGGAGGCGAGGGTCAGCCCGTAGCCGGCGCCGAGGACCACGGCGGCGGGCAGCACCAGCAGCGGCGAGTCCAGAGAGACCGCGACGGCGCCGGCCAGCAGCCCGACGACGACGGTGGCCATGGCGACCAGTGTCGAGCGTGCGCTGCCGGCCTGGTCCAGCCAGGTGGCCAGCGGCTGTACGGCGACGCCCACGGCGATCGTCACCCCGACGACCAGACCGCTGAACATCGGTGCGTGGCCGTGTACTTGGTCGATCACCAGCGGCGGCAGCACGACGTACGCCACCGTCGCCGCCGCGAACGCGGCCGGGCTGGCGGGCAGCACCACGAGCACGAACCGGGGGTGGGTCACGATCGTCCAGCGCATGCGCGGGGGACGCGGCGGGGCCGTGCCGTCCTCACGGGAGGCGGCGGTCTCCGGTGCGCGGCGCGTCGCGCAGCACACCAGCAGGACGAGGAGGCTGTGCAACAGGCAGGGCAGCACCATGGGTTGGGGCAGCCACTCCGCGACGCATCCGGCGGCCAGCGCCCCGGAGGCGAAGCCGGCGCCGGTGGCGTACAGGGCACGGCGGTTTCCCGCGTCCTGGCCGCCGGCCTCGGAGATCTCCTCCAGCCAGGTCGCCCCCGCGGACAGGACGATCCCGGCGGCGAACCCGGTGGCCAGCCGGCTCGGAT
The DNA here is from genome assembly GCF_001751255.1 of Streptomyces nanshensis. Classification (GTDB taxonomy): domain Bacteria; phylum Actinomycetota; class Actinomycetes; order Streptomycetales; family Streptomycetaceae; genus Streptomyces; species Streptomyces nanshensis_A. The sequence goes on from NZ_LJGW01000111.1 coordinate 119,402, forward strand.
ACACCGCGTCCTCGGAGACCGCCGCGGCCGCCAGCAGCGCGCTCGCCGCGGACGAGACCGCCAGCGCACCGCGCACGACGCGCCGTCTGCCGTACCGGTCGGCGATCCGCCCGCCGAGGAGCAGCCCCGGCACGAGCCCCACGAGATACAGGGTGAACATCGTGGCCACCGCGAGGGCGGCCCAGCCCTCCTGCACCCGGTAGACGACGGCGAGCGGAGCGAACTGGCTGGCTCCCCACCCCGCGACGTACAGCGCGGACGCCGCCGGAAGCCAGGTGCGTGCGGCCTGCGAAACGGGCATGCCTGAGCGGCCCTTCCCTTCTGCCGGGTGTGGCCGGGCCGCTCGGCTCTCTCAGCTCGCCGCGGCGGCCACCGGTTCCAGACGGACGACGACGCCCTTGGACGTCGGGGTGTTGCTGATCTCGGCGACGCTGTCGAGGGGCACCAGGACGTTGGTCTCCGGGTAGTAGGAGGCGGCCGAGCCCGGAGCCGTCGGGTAGGACACCACCCGGAAGCCGTCCGCGCGGCGCTCCACCCCGTCGTCCCACACGCTGACGATGTCGACCTGCTGGCCGTCGGCCAGGCCGAGTTCGCTCACGTCGTCCGGGTTGACCATCACGATGCGGCGGGCGTTGTGGATGCCGCGGTAGCGGTCGTTCATCGCGTACGGGACGGTGTTCCACTGGTCGTGCGAGCGCAGGGACTGGAGCACGAGATGGCCTCGGGGCGCGCTGAGCATCGTGAACGCGTTGCGTGTGAAGACGGCCTTGCCGCTCGGGGTCGGGAAGACGTGCCGGTTGACGGGGTTGGGCAGCCGGAATCCGCCGGGCTTCGCGACGCGTGCGTTGAAGTCCTCGAAGCCCGGTACGACGCGGGAGATCCGGTCCCGGACCGTGCCGTAGTCCCTCTCGAACTCCTCCCAGGGGACGGCCGCTTCGGAGCCGAGCGTGCGCCGGGCCAGACGGCACAGGATGGCGACCTCGCTGAGCAGATGCGGCGACGCGGGCTCCAGCCGTCCGCGTGAGGCGTGCACCTCGCTCATCGAGTCCTCGACGGTGTAGAACTGCTCGCCGGTGGCCTGCACGTCGCGGTCGCTGCGGCCCAGGGTGGGCAGGATCAGCGCGGTCTCGCCGCAGGCGGTGTGCGAGCGGTTGAGCTTGGTGGAGATCTGCACGGTCAGCCGACACCGGCGCAGCGCCTCCTCCGTCACGCCGCTGTCCGGGGCGGCGCGTACGAAGTTGCCCGCGACGCCGACGAAGACCTTCGCCTTCCCGTCGCGCATGGCGCGGATGGCGCCGACGGAGTCGAGGCCGTGCTCGGCGGGCGGGGTGAAGCCGAACTCCTTGCCGAGTGCGTCCATGAACCGCTGCGGCATCTGCTCCCAGATGCCCATGGTGCGGTCGCCCTGCACATTGCTGTGCCCGCGCACCGGGCACACTCCCCCGACGGTTCCCCGCGCGCCGTCGGGCGCGCCGATACCGCCGCGCATCAGCAGGAAGTTGACGATCTCCCGGATGGTGGGCACCCCGTGCTTGTGCTGGGTGAGGCCCATCGCCCAGCACACGATGACCTTTTCGCTCTTCAGAACGCGCCGGTGCACCTGCTCGATCTCGTCCCGGGTCAGCCCCGTTGCGGCGAGCACGTCCTCCCAGGGGGTCTTCACGGCCTGTTCGGCGAACTCCTCGAAGCCCGTGGTGCGGGTGCGGATGAACTCGTGGTCGAGCACGGTGCCCGGGGCTTCCTCCTCGGCCTCCAGCAGCAGCCGGTTGAGGGCCTGGAAGAGCGCGAGGTCGCCGCCGGCGCGGATGCGCAGGAACTGGTCGGCGATCTGCGTGCCCCGGCCGATCACCCCGCGGGCCTTCTGCGGGTTCTTGAAACGCATCAGGCCGGCCTCGGGGAGCGGGTTCACCGCGACGATGTGGCCGCCGTTCTGCTTGGTCTCCTCCAGGGCGGAGAGCATGCGGGGATGGTTGGTGCCGGGGTTCTGGCCGACGACGAAGACCAGGTCGGCGTCGTGGATGTCGTCCAGGGACACATTGCCCTTGCCGATTCCCAGTGTCTCCCCCAGCGCGGAACCGCTGGACTCGTGGCACATGTTGGAGCAGTCCGGGAGATTGTTGGTCCCGAAGACGCGGGCGAACAACTGCAGCAGAAAAGCCGCCTCGTTGTTGAGCCTGCCGGAGGTGTAGAAAAGGGCCTCGTCGGGAGAGTCCAGGGAGCGCAGCTCCCGCGCCAGCAGATCGAGGGCCTCGTCCCATTCGATCGGTACGTAGTGCGTCGCCCCGGGGCGTTTGACCATCGGGGACGTCAGCCGCCCTTGCTGGTTGAGCCAGAGATCGGACTTCCCGTCGAGTTCGGCGACCGAGTGCTCGCGGAAGAAGTCCGGGGTGACACGGCGCGTGGTGGCCTCGTCGTTGACGTGCTTCGCGCCGTTCTCGCAGTACTCGTTCATGTGCCGGTGGCCGCCGGGCTCCGGCCAGGCGCACCCCGGGCAGTCGAAGCCCTTGGCCTGGTTGATGTTGAGCAGGGTCAGCGCCGTGCGCCGGACGGAGTTCTCCTCCAGCGAGTACTTGAGGGCGTGGGCCACCGCGGGCACGCCTGCCGCCCAGGTCTTGGGCGGTTCGACGGCCAGGTCTTCGCTCGGATCCTCGATCGTGCCCATGGCCTGACTCAACCTCTTTTCCGTTTGCCCCTTTTGCGTTCACATCGGTGTGTACGCGAAGGACAATTCTTCGGCAGCCGCCGACGCGGGTCAAACAGAAGTGTTCGATGCCCTCATAGACGGCGCCTATGACCATGTGAGCCCCTTCTCTGCGGTTTCGGTACGGGCGGGCGCCGATGCGACGGCCGGAAATGCGGAACCCTCAGTCCGGTGAATTACCGGTGCCGGGACGGGAATTCGAGGAGGGCGGGCCGCCGCTCAGCCGGCGGCCCCCTCCCCGGCGCCGGAGCCGCCTCCGTCTCCGGCCGTCTCCGCGTTCCCTTCATCCTCCGCGTCCTCCGTGAACACGCTGCTGCCGTGCACGTCCTCCGCGGTGATGGTGATGAGGTCCTGCTTGCCCAGCGGACGCCGGAGCGCCACGAGCCTGCGGGCCTGACGCAGCCGGCAGCGTTCGATGGCGTTGCGGACGCTGCGGGCGTTGGAGAAACGCGGCTGCCGCATTCGGCGCGTGAGGTAATCCGAGAACGCCTCACGCGCCCCCTCGTCGAAACGGAAATTCTCCTCGGCGACCATGAGTTCGGCGATCTGCATCAGTTCCCCGTGGTCGTAGTCCTCGAACACGATGTGGTGCGGCACACGGGAACTCAGTCCAGGGTTGGCGGAGAAGAACGCGGCCATCCGGTCCGGATATCCGGCGAACATGACCACGAGGTCGCCGCGTTCGTTCTCCATCTCGGTGAGCAGGATCTCGATGACCTCCTGCCCGTAGTCGCGCTCGTTCTCGGGACGGAAGAGGTAGTACGCCTCGTCGATGAAGAGCACACCGCCCGCGGCGCGGGCCAGCGCCTCCTTCGTCTTGGGCGCGGTGTGCCCGATGAACTGGCCGACCAGGTCGTCACGGGTCACCACATGCACCCGCGGCGCCCTGATGTAGCCCAGCGCGTGCAGGATCGCCGCCATCCGCATCGCGACGGTCGTCTTGCCGGTGCCGGGACCGCCGGTGAAGCTCATGTGCAGCGTCGGCTTGGAGGAGCTGAGCCCGAACTGCCCGCGGGCGCGGTCGACTTGGAGCAGGGAGGCGATCTCACGGACGCGCCGTTTGACCGACGCCAGCCCGACCAGTTCGGCGTCGAGCGCCTCCAGGGTCTCCTCCACCCTGGCCGTTGCCTCGTCCGCCTCCAGGTCGAGTTCCGCGTCGTCGGCGAGCGGCGCCGGCTCCGCCGCCTCGCCGGCGTCGGCGCCCGCTTCGGCCGCCGCCGGACCGTGCTGGCCCGGCGGCGGAAAGCCGAACCCCCTGGGGGTCTCCATCGCCGTCACCCGCCTTCGTAACGTGCCCCGGCGGGCCGGTTCGTGGCGTACGGCCTGACCGCGTAGCGCTGGGTGCGGTCGGAGCCCTCCTGCCGTTCGAGGACGAACCCGGGCTCCTGCGCGGGCCGTTGGACGAGGAAGGACAGGGCGGTCGACTGCCGGCCGAGGCTCGCGTCGTACGCCTGGACGCGCACATAGCGCCCGGGGTGGGTCGCGCGGCACTCGTCGATCTGCGCCAGTACGCCGTCGGGTTCGGCCAGGTCGAACATCGGCAGCCCCCACATCTCCCAGTAGACGTTGCGCGGATGCGGGTCGTCGGTGTGCTCGACGGAGACCGGCCAGCCCTGGGAAAGGGCGTAGGCGACCTGGGCCCCGATCTCCTCGTCGGTGAAGTCGGGCAGATACGAGAACGTCCCGTGGCGGAACTTCATGACGTGCTCCTTCCGTGAAGCGCGCGGGAGAGGTCAGACGGACGGCGACGCGGTCGGGACGAAGTCCGGGGCGTCGGTGGAGGTGTAGTCGAAGTCGACCTCGCCCCAGGTGGCCAGCGCGGCCTCCAGCGGCCGGCAGCCCTTGGCCGCGTCGCGCAGCACGTCCGGGCCCTCGCGCAGCAGATCCCGGCCCTCGTTGCGGGCCTTGACCATGGCCTCCAGCGCGACCCGGTTCGCCTCGGCGCCCGCGGCGATGCCGTACGGGTGGCCGATGGTGCCGCCGCCGAACTGCAGGATGACGTCGTCGGAGAACAGGTCGAGCAGTTGGTGCATCTGCCCGGCGTGGATGCCGCCCGAGGCGACGGGCATGACGCCCGGCAGCGACGCCCAGTCCTGCTCGAAGAAGATCCCGTTCGCCGGGTTGAGGGGCACGTGGTTCTCACGGAGGGTGTCGTAGTAGCCGCGGGTGGTGGCGGGATCGCCCTCCAGCTTCCCGACGACCGTGCCGGCGTGCACATGGTCCACGCCCATCAGCCGGCACCACTTGGCGATCACGCGGAAGCTCACGCCGTGCGTCTTCTGCCGTGTGTACGTGGAGTGCCCGGCGCGGTGCAGATGGAGCAGCACGCCGTTGCGGCGGGCCCAGTTGGCCATCGACTGGATCGCGGTGTAGCCGACGGTCAGGTCGACCATGACGACGACGCTGCCCAACTCCCGGGCGAACTCCGCCCGTTCGTACATCTCCTCCATCGTCCCGGCCGTGACGTTGAAGTAGTGGCCCTTGATCTCGCCGGTCTCGGCCATCGCCCTGTTGACGCCCTCCATGCCGAACAGGAAGCGGTCGCGCCAGCGCATGAACGGCTGGGAGTTGATGTTCTCGTCGTCCTTGGTGAAGTCCAGTCCGCCGCGGCACGCCTCGTAGACGACGCGTCCGTAGTTGCGGGCGGACAGGCCCAGCTTCGGCTTGATCGTCGCGCCGAGCAGCGGACGCCCGTACTTGTTGAGGAACTCCCGTTCCATGACGATGCCGTGGGCCGGTCCCTGGAAGGTCTTGGTGTAGGCGACCGGGATCCGCATGTCCTCCAGGCGCAGCGCCTTCAGCGGCTTGAACCCGAAGACGTTGCCGATGATCGACGAGGTGAGGTTCGCGATCGACCCTTCCTCGAAGAGGTCGATGTCGTAGGCGATGTAGGCGAAGTACTCGCCCGGCCGCCCCGGCACCTCGTCGATCCGGTAGGCCTTGGCCTGGTAGTGCGTGTGCGCGGTGAGCCGGTCGGTCCACACCACCGTCCAGGTCGCGGTGGAGGACTCCCCCGCGACCGCGGCCGCCGCCTCGACCGGCTCGACGCCGTCCTGCGGTGCCACGCGGAAGACGGCCAGCACGTCCGTGTCCTTGGGGACGTAGTCCGGGTTCCAGTAGCCCATCCCCGCGTAGCTCTGCACGCCCGGGTCCCAGCGTTCCTTGGTCTCCGTGCTCTCTTCGCTGATCGTCATCGCCCGTTCCCTTCCGGCCCGTTCGCTGTGGGGAGCGACTCCAGTCTGGGACGCCGACAGCTCAACTACAATTGACAGTTCTCTAGCGACGATTAAGGGGTCGGTTAACCATGGCGAGTGCGGGCGAGCTTCCGGCGGCGGCCACCTGGGGCCGGCTCCAGACCTTTCTGACGGTCTACGAGACGGGCAGCGCGCGAGCCGCCGCCGAGGCCCTGCACGTCACACCGCCCGCGGTCTCCGCGGCCGTCGCGGCCCTGGAGTCCGCACTCGGCACGACGCTGTTCGACAAGCACGGACGGGGCATCGTGCCGACGGACGCCGGTGAGACCTTCGCGTCGTACGTACGGAAGCTGCTCGGGCTGCTGGCCGAGGCGGCCGGTGCCGTGCACGACGCCGACCGCGGGCGGGTGCGGGTCGGCGCCGTCGCGACGGCGAGCGAGTACGTACTGCCGCTGCTGATGGCCTCGTTCGCGGAAGAGCACCCGCAGGTCGAGCTGTCCCTGTCGGTGCTCCCCCGCGACGAACTCTTCGCGCTCGCCGCGGACCACGCCGTGGACGTGGTGCTCGCCGGACGGCCGCCGCGCGGCTCCGGCCTGGTGACCAGGGCGCGGCGCCCGAACCGGCTGATCCTGGTGGGCCGTCCCGGCATGCGCGAGGACCCGGTGACGGCGACCTGGCTGCTGACCGGCCGGGGGTCCGGCACCCGCGACACGGCCCTGTCGCTGCTCACCCGGCTCCAGGCGGCACCGCCCCTGCTCACGCTGGGCACGTCGGGCGCCGCGGTCGCCGCCGCACGGCAGGGACTCGGGGTCACGCTCGTCCACGAGGAGGCGGTGCGCGAGCAGTTGGAGGCGGGCGTCCTCGCGTCCTACGCCGTACCGGGAACGCCGCTCGACCGTCCCTGGCATCTGAGCACGACGCCCGAACCGACCGCCGCGACCCGGCTGTTGCTGCGGCACGTGTGCGATCCGGACGCGGTGGGCGCGGCCGCGTTTCACACCCGGGCTCGCTCACGGGGGTGAGGACGCGGCAGCGGCCGCGGGCGCATGCTGCCCGCCATGACGACTGCATTCACCGACGCGGCCACCCTGGCCGCGACCGCGGACCGTATGACCGGTGGCGGGCGCGGCATCCTCGCGGCGGACGAGTCCGTACGCACGATGTCGGCCCGTATGAAGGCCGAGGGCGTCCCGGCGAGCGAGGCCGCGCGCCGCGACTACCGCGAACTGCTCCTGACCGCCGGCGGACTCGCGGAGTCGGTCAGCGGCATCATCCTCTGCGACGAGACCTTCGGGCAGCGGCTCTCCGACGGGCGCACCTTCCCCGAGGCCGCGCGTGAACTCGGCGTCCTCCCCGGCATCAAGGTCGACACCGGCACGACGCCGCTCCCCGGGCACGACCGCGCGCTCGTTACCGAGGGGCTCGACGGGCTCGGGGCACGGCTCGCCTCGTACGCCGAGCGCGGCGCCGCGTTCGCCAAGTGGCGGGCGGTCTTCGGTGTGCGCTCGGCCGACACGTACACCGCGCGCGCCAACGGCCATACGCTCGCGCGGTACGCCGCGCTCTGCCAGCAGCACGGGATCGTCCCCATCGTCGAGCCGGAGGTGCTGTGCGACGGCGACCACGGTCTGCCCGCGTGCGCGGAGACGACGCACCGGGTGCTCGGCCGGCTCTTCGAGGAACTCGACCTGGCGGGCGTCGAGTTGACGGGGATCGTGCTCAAGCCGAACTTCGTGACGCCGGGACTCGCCGCGCCCGCGGTCGCGCCGTCCGCCGTCGCCGCCGCGACCTTCGAGGTGCTCGACGGCACGGTCCCGCCGGCCGTGCCGGGGATCGCGTTCCTCTCCGGAGGCCATCGGACCGTCGACGCCTGCGCGTTCCTCCGGGAGCTGAGCGCCGTGCCCGGACGTCCCTGGCAGGTCACCTTCTCCTTCGGGCGGGCGCTGGTCAGCGACGCGCTGCACCTGTGGGCCGGGGACGCCGCCAACGCCCCGCGCGCGCAGGAGGCGCTGCTGCGCAACTGCCGGGAGGCGGCCGAGGCGACCCGTTAGGGCGTGTTCCGCGAAGTCCCGTCCGGTGCGCGGGCCCTCGGCGGAGCGGCTGCCAAGTCCCCGGCTCAGAGCGGCAGTTCGACCAGCAGCGTCGTACCGCGGCCCGGTGCGGACTCCAGCCGCAGCGACGCCTCGACGATGGCGCAGCGCTCGGCGATCGAGCTGAGCCCGAAGTGCTGGCCTCCGTCGGCGCCGGTCACCCGTGCCGTACGGCGCTCCGCGGGGTCGAAGCCCTTGCCGTCGTCGGCGCAGCCGAGCACCACCGAGTCGCCGACCCGGCGCAGCGACAGCACGATACGGGCGGCCTCCGCGTGCTTGACCGCGTTGGCCAGGGCCTCCTGGGCGATCCGGTAGAGGGCGGCCGCCGCGTGGTCGGGGATGTCCTCGACGGACGCGGCGGGGTCGACGACGAGGTCGACGGCGGGACCTCCGGCCCGGCCGGCCGTCTGCACGAGCGACTCCAGCGCCGCGACCAGGCCAAGGTCGTCGAGGACCAGGCTGTGCAGTCCCGAAATCGCCGCCCTGGTCTGGTTGTAGGCCATGTCCGCCAGCTCCCGCGCGCTGACCAGCTCCGCCCGCGCGTGCTCCAGCTTCCGTACGCGTGCCGCCGCGTCCGCCTCGTCCCGCGAGGCGAGTTCGGAGACGGTCAGATCCGCGGCGGAGAGGTGGAAGGACATGGACGCCAGCGCGGTGGTCACCCCGTCGTGCAGATCGAAGGCGATCCGGCGCCGCTCGGCCTCCTGCGCGTGGATCGCCTGCTTCATCAGCCGGTCCCGTTCGGTGCGGTGCTGGTTGACCGCCCGCCAGAGCTGCTCCGCGTGCAGATGGAGCCCCAGCAGCGGTACGTAGGACTGCGCGGTCTCCAGATCGGCCGGGCCGAAGGGACGGCGCGGGCTGCGGTGGACCGCCAGCACTCCGACGACCCGGTCCTCCAGGCCCGTCAGCGGGAGGCACATCCGGGCGACGGTCTCCTGCGGTTCCAGGCGCAGGAGTTGGCGGTGCAGCGCGTTGCGCGGCGAGTCGGCCTCGATGAGGATCGGCTTGCGGGTGCGGGCCACCAGGCCGGTGACGCCGAAGCCGACCTGGAGCCTGAGCGAGCCCGCCGCGGCGTTCGCGGGCCAGATGTCGGCGATGCCGAGGTCCTGGCCGTCGATGGCGTAGAGCAGTGCGCCGTCGGCGTCGAGGACGCGGGCCAGTCCGGCCGCGCTGGGGACGGCCTCGTCCACGGCGCTCAGTGGAAGAGCCCCTCGCGCAGCGCGACGGCGATGGCGCCGCTGCGGTCGGAGACCCCCAACTTGCGGTAGAGGCCGCGGACATGGGTCTTCACGGTGTCCTCGCTCACCACGAGCCTGCCCGCGACGGCCTTGTTCGAGTGGCCGGAGACCAGCAGCTCCAGCACCTCCGACTCCCGCTGGGTGAGGCCGAGATGGGCGCCGGACCAGAACTCCCCCGCGCTGAGACGGGCGGCCGACAGCGCGACCCGGCCGGCGAGGGCGTGGTCGACCACGGTCTCGCCCTCGCGGGCGCGGCGCAGATGCCCGACGAGTTCCTGCCCGTCGATGCGCTTGAGGATGTAGCCGGACGCCCCGACGCGCAGCGCCTGGTAGAGGTAGTGCTCGTCGTCGTACACGGTGAGCAGGACGACCTTCGTGCCCGGGTACTGCGCCGTGATCTGCCGGCACAGGTCCAGGCCGCTCTCCTTCCCGATCCGTACGTCGCACAGGACGAGGTCGGGACTGTGCTCGGAGACCTGGGTGAGCGCGCCCGCGGCGGTGGTCGCCTGCCCGACGATCCGGACCTCCTCGGGGAAGTGGCCGAGCATGGCGTCGAGACCGTGCAGGACCATCTCGTGGTCGTCGACGAGCACGAGGCGTATCGGGGTCGCGGGCGAGGCCGGCATGCCGTCCAGCGTACGGAGGGCTCCGGCGCTGTACAGACGCCCGAGGGGATCTCACCCGCCGCCCCACCTCCGCGGGTGAGGGCGCGGCGGGCGCCCAGGGGGTCCGATGGACCGACACCCTCAGAGAGGCCACCGGAAAGGCCATGGCGATGACCGACTCCCCTCCCGCGCCGCCGCTCGTCGTGCCGTCGGTGCTGCCCGCCGACTTCTCCCGACTCGGGGACGAGGTACGGGAGTTGTGCGAGGCGGGCGCCGACCGGATCCAGTGGGACGTGATGGACGGCGTCTTCGTCCCCGATCTGACCTTCGGGCCCGACGTCGTCGCGGCGGCACGAGAGCACAGCACGGTCGGGTTCGAGGCCCATCTGATGGTCGCCGACCCGGACGCGCTGCTGGAGCGTTACGTCGAGGCGGGCTGCGAACTGGTCATCGTGCACGCCGAGGCGTGCACGCATCTGCACCGCACCCTCGCCCGCATCCGCGGTCTGGGAGCGCGCAGCGGCGTCGCGCTGAACCCGCACACCCCCGCCGACACCGTCGCGCACGTCCTCGACGAGACCGACCTCGTCCTCGCGATGACGGTGAACCCGGGGTTCGGCGGCCAGTCCTACATCCCGGCGGTGGAGCCGAAGATCGCCACGCTGCGCAGGATGATCGCGGAGTCCGGCAGGCCCGTCGAACTCGAAGTCGACGGCGGCATCACCGACCGCACCATCCGCGCCGCGTCCGCCGCCGGTGCCGGGGTCTTCATCTCGGGCTCGTGGATGTACGCCTACCCGGACGGCAAGAAGGCCGCCGTCGAGAGGCTGCGTACGGCGGCGGCCGAGTCCGCACCACACGGAGTTCAGGGAGGGGCCCGCCGATGACCGACACCCTGCGCGAACCGTCCGCGACGAGCGCCGAGACCGACCGGCTGGCCGTCGACACGCTGCGCTTCCTCGCCGCCGACATGGTGCAGGCCGCGGGCTCGGGCCATCCGGGCATGCCGATGGGCGCCGCCCCGATGGCCTGGACGCTGTGGAGCCGGCATCTGCGGCAGGACCCGGCCGCGCCCGACTGGCCGGACCGGGACCGCTTCGTGCTCTCGGCGGGCCACGGCTCGGCACTGCTGTACGGGCTGCTGCACCTCTTCGGGCACGACCTTCCGGAGGCCGAGCTGCGGTGCTTTCGCAAGCTGGGCTCCCGTACGCCCGGGCACCCCGAGTTCGGGCACACGCCGGGTGTCGAGTGCACCACCGGGCCGCTGGGCCAGGGGCTGGCGATGGCGGTCGGCATGGCACTGGCCGAGCGGATGGCGCACGCGCGGTATCCCGAGGTCACCGGGCACCGCACCTACGCCGTCGTCGGCGACGGCTGTCTGATGGAGGGCGTCAGCCACGAGGCGGCGTCGCTCGCGGGGCATCTCGGGCTCGGCAGGCTGGTCGTGCTGTGGGACGACAACGGGATCACGATCGACGGCGGCGTCGCGCGCGCGTGCGGCGACGACCAGCTCGCCCGCTTCGCCGCGTACGGATGGCACACCGAGGCGGTGCCCGACGGCGGCGACATCGAGGCGGTCGACGAGGCGGTCCTCCGCGCGAAGGCCGATCCGCGGCCCAGCTTCATCGCCGTGCGTACCGTGATCGGCGACGGCGCACCGGGCGTCGAGGGCACGGCGAAGGCGCACGGCTCGCCGCTGGGCGAGGAGGTGCTGGCCGAGGCCAAGCGGCGCGCGGGCTGGGACCGTCCGCCCTTCGCGGTGCCGGAGCCGGTGCGGCGCACATGTGCCGCGCTGGCGGCCGACGGGGCGCGGGAGCACGGCAGTTGGCGCGAGAGGTTCGCCGCCTTCGAGGCCGCGGCGCCGGAGCGGGCGGCGCGGTTCCGGCGTACGTACGAGCGGCTGCTGCCGGAGGGGCTGGGCGAGGTCCTGGCGGGGACCGTCGGGGAGGCGCCGCGAGCGACCCGGCAGGCGTCGCAGGCGTGTCTCGACGCGCTGGCTCCCGTGCTGCCCGAACTGGTGGGCGGCTCCGCCGATCTCGCCGGGTCGACCGGCACGGCGTACGGCGACCTGGTGACGCGGGACGACTACGCGCACCGCGCGATCGCCTTCGGCGTCCGGGAGTTCGGGATGGCGGCGGTCCTCAACGGCATGAGTCTGCACGGCGGTTTCCGCGTCTTCGGCAGTACGTTCCTGGTCTTCGCGGACTATCTGCGGCCCGCGCTGCGGCTGTCCGCGCTGATGGGCCAGCCCGTCGTCTACGTCTTCACACACGACTCCGTCGCCGTCGGCGAGGACGGTCCCACGCACCAGCCCGTCGGGCACATCGAGTCGCTGCGGCTGATACCCGGGCTTCAGGTGCTGCGCCCGGCGGACGACCGCGAGACCGCGGAGGCGTGGCGGCTGGCGCTCCAACGCACCGACGGGCCGACCGCGTTGGTGCTCTCCCGGCAGGCGGTGCCGCAGCTCGCGCCGCCGCCGCGGGCGCCCGCGCGGCAGGAGGAGGACGGCGAGGCGGTGTCGGTATCGGTATCGGCGTCGGCGTCGGCATCGGCATCGGCATCGGTGGAGCTCGTCGCCACCGGCTCGGAGGTGGCGCTCGCCGAGGCCGTCGCCGAGGCGCTGCACGGCGAGGCGTACGGCGTCCGCGTCGTCTCGGCCATGGACCGCTCCCGCTACACCCCGGACCCGTCCGCGGTCACGGTCAGCATCGAGGCGGGAAGCTCCGCCGGCTGGAGGGGGCTCGTCGATCTCGCCGTCGGCATCGACGAGTTCGGCAGCAGCGGCCCGGGGGACGAGGTGCTGGCCCACCACGGCTTCACCGTCGACGCCGTACTCGACCGCGTCCGCGCACATCTGAACCGGTGAGCGCCCCCGGAGCGGCGAGCGGGCTCGAAGCGGTCGTCTTCGACGTCGACGGCACGCTCGTCGACAGCGAACGCGACGGTCACCGCGTCGCGTTCAACACGGCGTTCGAGGAGGCCGGACTGCCCGACCGCTGGGACGTCACGACGTACGGCGAGCTGATCCGCGTCCCGGGCGGCGAACGCCGGCTGGCGCTGTGGTTCGAGAGCAACGGACGGCCGCCGGAGGAGTCCCGCGGTCTCGCGGCGCGGCTGCACCGGCGGAAGACGGCGATCATGCGCGGTCTCATCGCGGAGGGACGCCTTCAGCCGCGGCCCGGCGTACGGCGGTTGCTCGACGAGCTGACCGCGCACGGCATACCACTGCACGTCGCCACGACGGGTACGCGCGCGTGGGTCGAGCCGCTGCTGACCGGGCTCTTCGGCGACCGGTTCGAGACCGTCGTCACCGGGACCGAGGTCCGCGACCTCAAGCCCGACCCGGCCGTGTACGAGCAGGTGCTGAGGCTGACCGGCTGCCGTCCCGGACAGGCCGTCGCCGTCGAGGACTCCGGCAACGGCGTACGGGCGGCGGTCGCCGCCGGGATGCCCTGCGTCGCCGTACGCAACCCGTACACGCGCGAGGACGATCTGTCCGGAGCGGCGCTCGTCACCGACGGCTTCCACGACCCCGCGCTCGCCGACTGGTTCCGCCGGCGGCGCGCGGCCCGTCGCCGGTGAGCCGGCGGCGTCCGGTCTCAACGTGCCGCGCGGGCACGGCTGTCGGGACCGGACGCCGCTGCCCGGTGGCCCCGGCGGGCCCTATCGCCGGGCCTGCCGGGTCTTGTCGCGCCGCTCCAGGAGCCGCCACAGCATCGGCGTGAAGATGAGCTGCATCGCGAGGTCCATCTTCCCGCCCGGGCACACGATGGTGTTCGGGCGCGACATGAAGGAGTCGTGGAGCATCGAGAGCAGATACGGGAAGTCGATGCCGCGCGGATCGGCGAAGCGGATGACGAGCATCGACTCGTCCGGCGTCGGGATCGTACGGGCGATGAACGGGTTGGAGGTGTCGACCACCGGCACCCGCTGGAAGTTCACATGCGTACGGGAGAACTGCGGGCTCATGTAGTGCACGTAGTCGTGCATCCGGCGCAGGATCGTCTCCGTCACGGCCTCCGTCGAGTAGCCGCGCTTCGCCTTGTCGCGCTGGATCTTCTGTATCCATTCGAGGTTGATCACGGGCACGACGCCGATCAGCAGGTCCGCGTGCCGGGCGACGTCGGCCTCGCTGGTGACGACGGCGCCGTGCAGCCCCTCGTAGAAGAGCAGGTCGGTGCCCTCCGGGAGATCGTCCCAGGGCGTGAAGGTGCCCGGTTCCTGCCCGTACGGCGCCGCCTCCTCCTCGTTGTGGAGGTACTTGCGCACGCGTCCGGTGCCGCTCTCCCCGTACTGGCGGAAGAGCGCCTCGAGTTCGCCGAAGAGGTTCGCCTCGGGCCCGAAGTGGCTGAAGGTGTGCACTCCTTCGGTGACCTTCTTCGCCATCTCGTCCTTCATGCCCGTGCGGTCGTAGCGGTGGAAGCTGTCGCCCTCGATGAAGGCGGCGTCGACCTGCTCGCGGCGGAAGATCTGCTCGAAGGTGCGCATCACGGAGGTGGTGCCCGCACCGGAGGACCCGGTGATGGCGACGACGGGGTGCCTGGCCGACATGGCGTCCTCCTTCAGGCGGTGCGGAAAAGGCCGCGCAGGCCGTAGAGCGGGTTCCAACTCTCCGCCTCCTCGGCGGAGTCGGGGTCGGAGCCGGAGCCAGGGTCGTCGGTCTGCTCGGCGTGGTAGCGGATGATCCGCTCGACCTCCTCGCGGCTGCCGAAGATGAACCCGATCCGCTGGTGCAGTCCGTCCGGACGGACGTCGAGGACGCGTTCCCGTCCCGTCGTCGCGAGCCCTCCGGCCTGCTCGACGAGGAAGCCGACGGGGTTCGCCTCGTACAGCAGCCGCAGCCGTCCCTCCTTCTCGGGGTCCTTGGAGTCGCGCGGATACATGAAGACGCCGCCGCGGGTGAGGATCCGGTGCGCCTCGGCCACCAGCGACGCGACCCAGCGCATGTTGAAGTCCTTCTCGCGGGGCCCGGACACGCCCTGGAGGCACTCGTCGATGTAGCGCTTGACGGCCGGCTCCCAGAAGCGGCGGTTGGAGGTGTTGACGGCGTACTCCGCGGTCTCCGGCGGCAGCCGGATGTCCTGCCGGGTCAGGAAGAACTCGCCGAGGTCCGGGTCGAGGGTGAAGGCGTGCACGCCGGTTCCGACGGTGAGCACCAGCACCGTCGAGGGCCCGTAGATCGCGTATCCGGCGGCGACCTGCTCGGTGCCCGGCCGCAAGAAGTCCTCGGGCCGGGCGTCCTCGCCGGGCACGGCCGCGCGCAGGATCGAGAAGATGCTGCCCACCGAGACGTTGACGTCGATGTTGGACGAGCCGTCCAGCGGGTCGAAGGTGAGCAGATACTTGCCGCGCGGATACTCCGGCGGGATGCGGAACGGTTCCTCCAGCTCCTCCGAGGCCATGCCTGCGAGTTCGCCGCCCCACTCGTTGGCGCGCAGGAAGACCTCGTTGGCCATCACGTCGAGCTTCTGCTGCTGCTCGCCCTGTACGTTGACGGCTCCCGCGCTGCCGATGATCCCGGCGAGCGCGCCCGAGGCGATCTGCCGTGAGATCGCCTTGCACGCCATCGCGACGTCCAGAATCAGCGAGTTGAGCTCACCGCTGGCCTCCGGATGCCGCCGCCGCTCCTCGATGAGGAACCTCGTCAGCGTCGAGCGCTCGGTCACCATCTGATCCCTCCTCGCCGCACGTCCGAGAACTCCCAGCACACCAGCGGCACGGGGCGGCGGCCTCCTCCCCAGGGGTGACCGGAGGGGTGGTCGGGGGGCGGGCGGCGGTGCGCGGGAGGCCGCGGTGCGCGGGAGGCCG